>NZ_BAAAQX010000009.1:0-383914 GCF_039531895.1 Nonomuraea monospora | reverse complement strand
CGGTGATGGTGCGGTGGCTGGGTGGGCTTGCAGGGGTTGTGCGGGGGTGCGGTGAGGGTGCGCGGGGAAGCGGCGGCCAGCGGCGCTCAGGGGTCACCAGGGGCGGTCAGGGGCGGTCACGGGCGGTCCGACCGACCTGACGCTTGGTGGGTGGCAGATGGCGGAGCGTGACCGCCGCTCCCCCATGTACGCCAGAAAAGCGCCACGAAGGGGACCCATAAAGCACCCCCCACATCCCCCACCCGCATATTCTCAAGATTTCAGGATGACAACATTTCAATAGCGTTTGTCATGCGCACCGATAAACATCACCCACCCCCACCGACTCGGTACAGACCTGTCTAGACCTCTTGTGTACGACGGTCATGAGCTGGTGAAGTGGGACACGAACCTGACCAATCTGGCCATAGAAGGAGCACGAGGTGGCCCCGGAGACCGCTGGTAATGAGCCCCAGGCGCTGTCCAACCTGCTGAAGGAGAACCGCCGGTTCGCGCCCCCGGCAGACCTGGCGGCGGCCGCGAACGTGACCGAAGCCGCCTACAACGAGGCCGCCGCCGACCGCCTGGCCTTCTGGGAGCGTGCGGCCGAGCGGCTGACCTGGGCCAAGCGGTGGGACACGACGCTGGAGTGGAAGGCGCCGTTCGCCAAGTGGTTCGTGGGCGGCGAGCTGAACGTCGCCTACAACTGCGTCGACCGTCACGTGGAGGAGGGGCGCGGCGACAAGGTCGCCTACCACTGGGAGGGCGAGCCCGACGGCGACACCCGCACCCTGACCTACAGCGACCTCAAGCGGGAGGTCAGCAAGGCCGCCAACGCCCTGGCGGAGCTGGGCGTGGGCAAGGGCGACCGGGTCGCCATCTACATGCCGATGATCCCTGAGCTGCCGATCGCGATGCTGGCCTGCGCCCGCATCGGGGCGATCCACTCGGTGGTGTTCGGCGGGTTCTCGGCCAGCGCGCTGAAGAGCCGGATCGACGACGCCGACGCCAAGCTGGTCATCACGGCCGACGGCGGCTACCGCAGGGGCAAGCCGTCGGCGCTCAAGCCGACGGTGGACGAGGCCGTCGCCGAGTGCCCGCAGGTGGAGCACGTCCTGGTCGTACGGCGTACCGGCGAGGACGTCGCCACGAACGGCAAGGACGTCTGGTGGCACGACCTGGTGGAGCGCCAGAGCGACCAGCACACCGCGGAGCCGCACGACGCCGAGGACCCGCTGTACATCCTCTACACCAGCGGCACCACCGGTAAGCCGAAGGGCATCCTGCACACCACCGGCGGCTACCTGACGCAGACGGCCTGGACGCACCACGCGGTCTTCGACCTCAAGCCGGAGACCGACATCTACTGGTGCACGGCCGACATCGGCTGGGTGACGGGCCACTCCTACATCGTGTACGGCCCCCTCGCCAACGGCGCGACGAGCGTCATCTACGAGGGCACCCCGGACACGCCGCACCGGGGCCGGTTCTGGGAGATCGTCCAGAAGTACAAGATCACGATCTTGTACACCGCCCCGACGGCGATCCGGACGTTCATGAAGTGGGGCGACGACATCCCCGCCAAGTACGACATGTCCAGCCTGCGCATCCTGGGCTCGGTCGGCGAGCCGATCAACCCCGAGGCCTACGTCTGGTACCGCGAGCACATCGGCGGCGAGCGCTGCCCCGTCGTGGACACCTGGTGGCAGACCGAGACCGGCGCCATCATGATCAGCCCGCTGCCCGGCGTGACCGCCGCCAAGCCGGGCGCCGCCATGCGCCCGCTGCCCGGCATCGTCGCCGACGTGGTGGACGACCAGGGCAACCCGGTGCCGAACGGCGGCGGCGGCTTCCTGGCCGTGCGTGAGCCGTGGCCGTCCATGCTGCGCACGATCTGGGGCGACGACCAGCGCTACGTCGACACCTACTGGAGCCGTTTCGAGGGCATGTACTTCCCCGGCGACGGCGCCAAGAAGGACGAGGACGGCGACCTGTGGCTGCTCGGCCGCGTGGACGACGTCATGCTGGTCTCCGGCCACAACATCTCCACCACCGAGGTGGAGAGCGCGCTGGTCAGCCACCCGAAGGTGGCCGAGGCGGCCGTGGTCGGCGCGACCGACCCGGTGACGGGCCAGGCCATCGTGTCGTTCGTGATCCTGCGCGGCACGGCGGAGGAGGACGCGGACATCGCCACCGAGCTGCGCAACCACGTGGCCAAGACGCTCGGCCCGATCGCCAAGCCGCGTCAGATCCTGGTGGTGCCCGAGCTGCCCAAGACCCGCTCCGGCAAGATCATGCGCCGTCTCCTGCGCGACGTGGCGGAGAACCGCAGCATCGGTGACGTCACCACGCTGGCCGACAGCACGGTGATGAACCTGATCTCGGAGAAGCTGCCGAGCGCCAAGTCCGAGGACTAGCAGCCAAGGCCGCATGTCCCCACAAAGTGGGACATGCGGCCTTATTTCGGTACGCTTGGGGGAAGGTGTGCCGGGAAGTCTGGTCGGCGAACAAGCAAGGCAGGCGAGCGAGCGTCATGCCGACCCGACCCCAGGAGTGCCGTGCGCATCGAACAGTGGCCCTTCCCCACCGGCGCCCGCTACGCCCGCGCCCTCGCCGAGGCCCTGCGCACGGAGACGATCGGCGGCATCATCATGCTCGTCGCCGCCGTCCTCGCCCTGATCTGGGCGAACGTCTCCATCGACGGCTACGAGGCGCTTCGCCACGCCACGCTCGGCCCCATGGAGCTGTACCAGTGGGTCCAGCACGGCCTGCTGACCATCTTCTTCTTCGTGGCCGGGCTGGAGGTCAAGGAGGAGTTCGTCCACGGCGAGCTGTCCAACCCGCGCAAGGCCGCCCTCCCGATCATCGCCTCGCTGGCCGGCATGGTGCTGCCCGCCGTCGTGTTCCTGCTGGTGAGCTGGGGCGCGGAGGACGCGGCCAAGGGCTGGGCCATCCCGACCGCCACCGACATCGCCTTCGCGCTGGCCGTCCTCGCCGTCACGGCCGGCGCGATGCCCGCCGCGCTGCGCGCGTTCCTGCTGACCTGCGCCGTGGTGGATGACCTGGGCGCCATCGCGGTCATCGCCGTCTTCTACACCGAGCACGTCAACGTCGCCCTGCTGCTGCTCGGCGCGGCGCTCGTGGCCGCGTACGGGCTGGCCCAGCGCCGCCACGTCACCAGCCCCTGGCTGCTCGTGCCGCTCGCCGTCGCCGCCTGGGGGGCCGTGGAGTCCAGCGGCGTGCACGCCACCGTCGCGGGCGTCGCGCTCGGCCTGATGACCAGGGTCACCACGGCCGACGGCGAGACGCGCTCCCCGGCTGAGACCGCCGATCACTACTTCCGCCCGGTTTCGGCGGGAGTGGCCGTGCCCGCCTTCGCGTTCGTGTCGGCGGGGGTGAAGCTGGACGGATCAAGCCTCGGCGCTATCTTTGCCGATCGGGTAGTTCTGGGAGTGATAGCGGGACTCGTACTCGGTAAGTTCCTCGGAGTGTTCGGCGGTGCCTGGCTGTCAGTGCGGCTCGGCCTGGCGAGACTGTCGGAGGAGCTCCACTGGCGGGACATGGCGGCGGTGTCGTTGCTGGCCGGGATCGGGTTCACGGTGTCACTGCTGATCGCCGACCTGGCGTACGGTGACGACCGGCAGCGCGCCGAGGCCGTCACCACCGGGATCCTCGCGGCGAGCGTCATCGCGTCGATCCTGGCGGCGGTGCTGCTCAACATGAGGGTACGCAAGCGTCGCAATGCGCTGGATGATGTTTGACACGGCCACCAGGCCTCGATAGGAGACGTTCATGCCGCAGACTCCCGAGGAAGAATCCCTGGGCTCGCTGGTCGCCCAGGCGAGCAGCCACATCTCGGACCTGATCCGCTCGGAGATCGAGCTGGCCAAGGCCGAGTTCAGGTTCGACGCCAAACGGGTCGGCACGGCGGCGGGGCTGTTCGCCGCGGCCGCCTTCATGGCGCACCTGTGCCTGATCCTCGCCTCGTTCGCGATCGGGTTCGCGCTGGCCGAGTGGCTGCCGACCTGGCTGGCCTTCCTCATCGTGACCCTGTTCTACCTGGTGGTCGCGAGCTTCCTGGTGTGGGTCGGCACCCGCCGGCTCAAGGGGCTGGCCGGGATGAAGCGGACGACCCGTTCCATCAAGGACCTGAAGGAGATCGCCACGCCTGAGGAGCAGGCGCTGCCCGCGCTCAACCCGGATCGCGAGCCGGTGACCCGCGATGGCACCTGACGAGTCGGTCGTCCACATCGAGGGGCCCTGGACGCACCGCGCGGTGCACGCCGGCGGCACCCGCTTCCACGTCGTCGAGGCGGGGACGGGGCCGCTGGTCCTGCTGCTGCACGGGTTCCCGCAGTTCTGGTGGACCTGGCGGCACCAGCTCGTCTCGCTGTCCGAGGCCGGCTACCGGGCCGTGGCGGTCGACCTGCGCGGCTACGGCGGCAGCGACAAGCCGCCGCGCGGCTACGACCTGCCCACGCTGGCCGCCGACGCGACCGGGCTGATCAGGGCGCTGGGCGAGACAGGGGCGATCGTGGTGGGCCACGACTGGGGCGGCCTGCTGGCCTGGACGATGGCCGTGCTCGACCCCAAGTGCGTGCGCAGGCTCGTCGCCGTCTCCGCGCCGCACCCGCTGCGGCTGCGCAACGCCCTGCTGACCGACCCGTTCGGGCAGCTCAAGGCCAGCCGCAGGACGTTCGGCTACCAGCTCCCGCTGCTGCCCGAGCGCCGGCTCACCCGGCACGACGCGGCGATGGTGGGGCGGCTGCTGGAGGAGCGGTCGCGGCCCGGGTGGCCGGAGCCCGAGGAGTCGCGTACGTACCGGGAGGCGTTCAGGATCCCCACCGTGGCGCACTGCGCGCTGGAGTACCACCGCTGGTTCGGCCGCTCCCAGCTCCGGCCCGACGGGCGGCGCTTCGCCCGCGCCATGCGCACCGAAGTGGAGGCGCCCACGCTGCACCTGCACGGGGCGCTCGACCCGAGCGTCCTGCCCCGTACGGCACAGGGTTCGAGCCGCTACGTGGCGGCACCTTACAGGTGGCGGCTGTTCGAGGGAGCCGGCCACTTCCCCCACGAGGAGATCCCCGACGTGTTCGACACCGAGCTGCTCGGCTGGCTGACCGATCCGGAGCCCGACCGATGAGAGACCGCGACACCGAGGGCAGGCCGCGCAACGCCCGGCCGCGCGACGCCTACGGCCGGCCGCTGCCCTACGGCTCCCCCGGCATGCCCAGAGTGCCCGACGACTACGCCCCCAGCACCGAGCAGGCGCTGGCCGACGGGCGGCGGTTCCTGGAGGAGGGGCTGCCGTTCAACGCGCACGAGGTGTTCGAGGGGCGGTGGAAGTGCGCTCCTGAGGAGGAGCGGGAGCTGTGGCAGGGGCTGGCGCAGATCTGCGTCGGGCTGACGCACCTGCAGCGGGGCAACGGGCGCGGGGCGGTGACGCTGTTCAGCCGGGGGGCGGCCAAGGCGCAGTCGTACGGCGGCGCGTACGACCCGGTCGGCAAGGCGGCCTCCGCGCTGACGCAGGACAGCGAGCCCGACGAGGCCGTGGCACTGATCCTGGAGAAGCTCCCCCGCTAAGCCGGCATGCGGCAGCCCACCTGCGAGATCGAGACGCCGCCTGATGGAGAATCAGTCGCACTCCTGCGTGCTGGCCGGCGTCGTGTCGTTGCGGCCCGCCGAGGCGTCGGGGCCGACCTCCTCGGCCGTCAGCACGTAGCCGGTCTGCTCCTCGTTGACGGCGGCGGCGAAGATCACGCCGTAGACCTGGCCGTCCACCGTGAGCAGCGGCCCGCCCGAGTTGCCCGGCAGCACCTGGCCGCGGATCGCGTACACCTTCCGCCTGACCGTGTTCTCGCGGTAGATGTCGGGGCCCTCGGCCTCCACCTGGCCGCCGATCCTGGCCGGCTCGGCGGTGAAGCCCTTGCCCTTCGGGAAGCCGGCGATGATCGCGTTGTCGCCGCGGCTGCCGTCGCCGTCGAACGCGAGCTGCGGCAGGTCGAGGCCGGGCACGTAGAGGACGGCGATGTCGCGGCGCGGGTTGTAGCGCACGACCGTGGCCGCGTGGCGGTCGCCGTTGTAGTCGATCACCTGGAGGTCGCGGGTGACGCCGGCGACCACGTGCGCGTTGGTCATGATCCGGCCGCGCGAGTAGACGAAGCCGGTGCCCTCGATGTGCTTGTTGCAGCTCTCGGCGTTGCCCTGCACCTTGACGATCGCCTGCCTGGCCCGGCCCAGCTTGGCGCCCTGCAGCACGCTCTGGTCGGGCGGCTGCACGTCGATCAGCGTGCCCGCCCCGATCGCGTCGAAGACCGGCGGGAACTCCGAGCGGTCGATGAACTTCTTGAACGGCTGCTGCCAGTTGCGCGCCGCCTGCGGGATCGCGTCGTCGACCGTGGTGAGCAGCGCGGAGTTCTTCACCTGGTCGACGAGCGGGGTGAACGCGGTCGAGACGATCAGCGAGCCGATCAGCCAGGCGATCACCAGCACCGACAGCGCGCTGGCGAACGTGCCGCCGATCGCGTCGGCCATCTTGGCCGGCTCCCACGTGACGTGGCTGCGCACCACGGCGCCCAGCGTGGAGGAGGCGAACTGCCCGATGGTGGCCGACAGGAACACGATCACGATGGCCAGCAACGCCTGCGGCGTGTCACCGTCGACGACCGCCTTGGACACCGGAGGCGCGATGAAGACGCCCAGCACGGCACCGCCCACGAACCCCACGAAGCTCATCGCCCCGATGATGAAACCCTGCCGGTAACCCGAGATGCCGAAGGCGATCACGAGGCCGATCAAGATGAGGTCAAGCAGATCACCGCGCACGCTTCAAAGGTAACCAGCGATACGGTCAAGTGTGCACGTCTTCGATCAGGACGGCGTCACTCACCTGGCTATCTTGAGCGGTATGCCGCCGGACGAGGGAACAGTGCGCGAACTCATCCAGGCTGCGCTGCGCGACACCGATCCTGACGGCCCGCTGCGCTGGCACGTCATCTCGTTGCTGCGTCAGCGGGGCGACCTGGAGTCGTTCATCGAGGCCAGGCGGCTGTGCGCCGCCGACACCGTCGCCGAGCGGCTGCTCGGCGTGGACATCATGGGCATGTTGCGGCCCTTCGTGGACCGCACGCTGCCGGTGCTGCGCTACCTGGCCGCCAGCGAGGACGACGCCATGGTGCTGTACTCGGTGCTGATCGCGTTCGGTCATCTGGCCGACCCGCGGTCGCTGCCGTCCGTGATCGACCTGGCCGGTCACCTCGACGCGCGGGTGCGGTACGGGGCCGCGTACGCGCTGCAGCACGTGCTCGGGGATCCGCCCGACAGGGCGGGACTCGCGACGCTGCGCACGCTGGCCACCGACAGCGACGCCGACGTGGCCGGATGGGCCTCGCTCGGGGTCGCGCTGCGGGCGGCGCACTCAACGGGTTCAGCCGGTACGTGAGGCGAGCCGCACCACGTCGGGCGGCAGGTCCTCCATGCGCTCCGGATCCCACGGACGTTCGAGCCCGCCCTCGCGCAGCACGGTGTCCAGCACCATCGCCGTGAACCCCCACACCAGCATCCCGCGCACCCGGAACGCGGGCCCGGCCGTGCCGCGCGGATGCCGCAGCGTCACCCGGTTCGCCGGATCGACCAGCTCGGCGATCGGCACCCGCTCGACCGAGTCGACCTCGTCGGGCGAGGCCGCGTGCACCGCGGACGGCTCGCGCCACCAGGCGATCACGGGCGTGACCCGGTTGTCGCTGTAGGGCAGGTACAACTCGGGCATCGTGCAGATCACGTGCACCCCGCGCGGGTCGGCGCCGGTCTCCTCCTCGGCCTCCCGCAGCGCGGCCTCGATCGGCCCCGCGTCCTCGGGGTCCACGCCGCCGCCAGGGAAGGCCGGCTGGCCCGCGTGCCTGCGCCCGCGCGCGCTGCGCTGGATGAGCAGCACGTCAGGGCCGTGCGGCCCCTCGCCGAACAACATCAGCACCGCGGCCTCGCGCCCGCGCCCGTCAGGGGGCCGGAGGGGTACGGGAACGCGGATCCGCTGCGCTTGCGCCGCCAGTCTCTCCAGCCAGCCGGGCACTTGGGTCACGCATCCTCCAACACGCCGCGGCGCGAATGACTTCCCCGATCAGGAGAACGGGCCGGATCTGACGAGCTTGCGCGCCTCGGCCTCGCCCGTCGGGCCGGTGCCGTACGAGGGGCAGAGCGCCGCCAGCGGGCACACGCCGCACGCGGGCCGCCGGGCGTGGCAGATGCGGCGGCCGTGCCAGATCACCCGGTGGGAGAAGATCGTCCAGTCGCGCTTGGGCAGCAGCTCGGCCACGACGTGCTCGATCTTGACGGGGTCGGTCTCCTCGGTCCAGCCGAAGCGGCGCACGAGCCGTTGGAAGTGGGTGTCGACGGTCAGGCCGGGCACGTCGAAGGCGTTGCCCAGCACCACGTTGGCCGTCTTGCGGCCCACGCCCGGCAGCGTGACCAGGTCCTTCAGCTTGGCGGGCACCTCGCCGCCGTACCGGTCGCAGACCGCCTGCGCCATGCCGATGATGCTGTTGGTCTTCGCGCGGAAGAAGCCGGTCGAGCGGATGATCTCCTCCATCTCCTCCCGGTCCGCGGCGGCATAGTCCTCCACCGTCGGATATTTCGCGAAGAGGATGGGGGTGACCATGTTGACCCGCTTGTCCGTGCACTGCGCGGACAGGATGGTCGCGACCAGCAGCTCCAGCGGGTTGCGGAAGTCGAGCTCGCAGTGCGCGTCAGGGTAGGTCTCCGCGAGGATGCGGTTCATCTTGCGCGCCCGCCGGACCAGTGCGAGCTGGCTCTCCGGCTTGCGCCCCGCCGCGTTCGTCGCCATGCCGCAAGAGTAGAAGCTCCCGGGAACGGTTGAACCCAAGACGGACCCGACCGCGTACAACCTGGCGCGACGGAAGGGGTCGGTGACATGGGTGATCAGGGTTCCACTCTGGCGGAGTTCGTCAAGCAGACCGGGCCGCTGCGCGGGCAGGCCCTGCACCGGCTGGCCGTGAGCTGCGTGGCCGCCATGGCCAAACTGCACGCGCGCGGCACCGCCGGAATCAGGCCCGGCAAGGAGAGCGTGGCGCTGGGGGCCCGGGGGCAGGTGCTCATCGGCTGGCAGACCGCGCCCGCCGGCGGCGACCTGCCGGAGGCCGAGGACGTACGGGCGTGGGCCGACCTGGTCGTGTTCGCGGCCACCGGCTCCGAGGACGGCGACCTCCGCGTGCTGACGCCCGCGCTGCGCATCGCGATCCAGCAGTGCCGGCTGCCCGACCCGGCGGCGCGCCCGAAGTCGGTGGACGTACTTCGCGTCCTGCTCAGCCGGTCCATGGCGGCGGCGGTCGCCTCCGTGGACGACCTGCTGTCCCAGGCGAGCTGAGCCCAGGACCAGGTCCGGTCACAGTACGGAAACGGCGGTCCGGTACCTTTCCCCCGGGGCTCCACGCACCCGGGCAAGCCCAGAACACTCCGGCATTCCCATAACCTGTGTGTGCTGCCCAGAGTGGGGTGAGTCACAATGGCAGCAGAGGAGGCAGAGTGAACACCGAAGATGTGCTGGGCAAGGCCCCCCTGTTCGCCGCGCTGGACCGCGAGAGCGCCGCGGCGCTGCGCACGAGCATCACCGAGGTCCAGCTGTCGAAGGGGCAGACGCTCTTCCACGAGAACGAGACGGGCGACCGGCTCTACGTGGTGCTGGAGGGGAAGATCAAGCTTTCCCGCACCTCACCGGACGGCAGGGAGAACCTGCTGAGCGTGCTGGGGCCGAGCGAGATGTTCGGCGAGTTGTCGCTGTTCGACCCGCGGCCGCGTACGGCCACGGCGACGGCGCTGACCGAGGTGCGGCTGGCCGGGCTGGGCCACGACGACCTGCGGCCCTGGCTGACCGGCCGGCCCGAGGTGGCGTTGCACCTGTTGCGCGCGCTGGCGCAGCGGTTGCGCCGCACCAACGACGTGCTGGCCGACCTGGTCTTCACCGACGTGCCCGGGCGGGTGGCCAAGCAGTTGCTCGACCTGGCCGAGCGGTTCGGCACGAAGACGGACGACGGGCTGCGGGTGCACCACGACCTGACCCAGGAGGAGCTGGCGCAGCTCGTCGGCGCCTCGCGGGAGACGGTCAACAAGGCGCTGGCCGACTTCGCGCAGCGGGGGTGGCTGCGGATCGAGGCCAAGGCCGTGGTGATCCTGGACATGGACCGGCTCTACAACCGATCGAGGTAGTCGAGCTGGGCCGCCACCGACATCTCAGCGGCCGGCCAGAGTGAGCGGTCGACGTCGGCGTACACGATCTTGACGATCTGGCGCGGCGTGCGGGCGCCCTGCGCGCGCGCCGCCCTGATCTGGTCGAGGCGCTGACGCCGGTGCTCGATGTAGCCGTCGAGCGCGCCGATCGGGTCGGGCAGCACCGGCCCGTGGCCGGGCAGCAGCGCCCGCGCCTCCAGGCCCTCGGCCGCGGCCCTGAGCCGGTCGAGGCTGCGCAGGTAGTCGGCCAGGCCGCCGTCGCGGGCGATGATGGTGGTGCCCCTGCCGAGCACGGTGTCGCCGGTCAGCATCGCCCTGTCGGCGGGCAGCCAGAAGCACAGCGAGTCGAACGAGTGCCCCGGCGTGCCGTAGACGTGGATCTCCAGGCCGTCCACGGTCACCACGTCGCCGTCGCCGAGGCCCTCCTCGCCCAGCCGGTGGCGGGGGTCGAGGGCGCGTACGGGCGCGTCCACCATGCGGGCGAAGCGGCGCGCGCCGCCGCTGTGGTCGAAGTGGCCGTGGGTGAGCAGGATCTGGGTGACGCGGCGCTCGCCGAGATGGTCGCGTACGCGGCCGAGGTGCGCCTGGTCGTCGGGGCCGGGATCGACGACGATCACCTCCTCGCCGGTGCCGATCACCCACGTGTTGGTGCCGTCGAGGGTCATCAGGGAGGGGTTGGGGGCGAGCAGGTTCTCGGCGTGTTCCGTACGGGAGCCGTCGGGCGTGCCGATCGGGATGTGCAGGCCGCTCATCGCGTCACCAGCCGCATCTCACCCTCGATCTCCACGGCCCTGGGCATGATCGTCTCGATCTCGCGGGGCGCGGCCAGGACGTCGGCCACGCTGTCGTACGCGCTCAGCTCGGTCAGTGTGGCGTGGGTGGGCGGCATCAGGAAGAACTCGCCGTTCAGCGCCTCGCCGGGGCTCCGCCACACCACCCGGTCGGCCTCCCCGCCCACGTCGCGCGTGCGCTGCCCCTCGGGCAGCACGGCGACGAAGAAGCGCGTGTCGAAGCGCTTGCGCTCGATCTCGGGGGTGATCCAGTGGGCCCAGGCCTTGAGCAGGTCGGCGCGCAGCACCAGGCCGCGCCTGGCGAGGAAGTCGGCGAAGCCGAGACTGCGGTCGATGAGCGCCAGCCTGTCGGACTCCCAGTCGTCCCCCGTCGTGTCGGCGACCACCGAGCCGGGCCCCGGGCCCGCGAGGAGCACGCCCGACTCCTCGAACGTCTCGCGCACGGCCGCGCACACGAGCCCGCGCGCCAGCCGTTCGTCGGCCTTGAAGACCTCGCCCCACTCCGCGGGGGACGGCCCGGCCCAGGCGACCGCCTGGTCGGTGTCGCGCACGTCCACGGAGCCGCCGGGGAAGACGTAGGCGCCCGCGGCGAAGGCCATCGTCGCCTTGCGGCGCAGCAGATAGACCTCCGGCCCCGGGCGCAGGAGCACCACCGTGGCGGCGTCCCGCGCCGGCACCGGCTGGACCCGGCCGGACAGGACGTCCCGCGCCCGGTCGGCGAGCTCGGCTGGAAGCGGCAATCCGGTCACATGACCTCCTCCTAGAACATCACTCGGTCATGGTGACATATGCCCGCTCAGCCGACTTCGGCGATCAGCTCCACCTCGACGGGCGCGTCCAGCGGCAGGGCGGCCACGCCCACGGCGCTGCGCGCGTGCCTGCCCTGGTCGCCGAACACCTCGGCGAGCAGGTCGCTCGCGCCGTTGGCCACCTGCGGCTGCTCGGTGAAGTCGGGGGCGCTGGCGACGAAGACCACGACCTTGACGATCCGCCTCACCCGGGACAGCTCGCCCAGCTCGGCCTTCAGCGCGGCCAGCGCGTTGAGCACGCAGATGCGGGCCTGCGCCTTGCCCTCGTCGACGCCCAGGTCGACGCCGAGCTTGCCGGTCTGGTGCAGCTTGCCCTCGATCATCGGCACCTGGCCCGAGGTGTAGAGCAGGTCACCGGTGCGGACGACGGGCAGGTAGGAGCCCGCGGGCTTGGCGGGCGACGGCAGGGTGAACCCCAGCTCCTCGACTCGCTGCTCGGGCGTCGTCACTGCTTCTCCCGCTTGAAGTAGGCGACGAGCTGCTCGGGCGTGGCGCCCTGGACGATCTGGACCAGCTCCCAGCCGTCGGCGCCGAAGTTGTCGAGGATCATCTTCGTGTTGTGGATCAGCACGGGTGCCGTGAGGTACTCCCATTTCTTCATGGGGATCACATTAGTGTGAGCAATCTCAAAGGTTGGTCGCAGACTGACGACAAGTGACCGTTCGGTAGCGTGGAAGCGTGGAGTCCCCGGACACTGATTGGGCCGACGTACGACTGCACGTCGTCACCGGCAAGGGCGGCACCGGCAAGACGACCGTCGCCGCCGCTCTCGCGCTCGCGCTCGCCTCGGGCGGCCGCAAGGTGCTGCTGGTGGAGGTCGAGGGCAGGCAGGGCATCGCGCAGATCTTCGATCTGCCGCCCCTCCCGTACGAGGAGCGCAGGATCGCGGTCGCGCCGTCAGGCGGTGACGTGTACGCGCTGGCCATCGACCCCGAGGAGGCCATGCTCGAGTACATGGAGATGTTCTACGGGATGCGCAGGGCGGGCCGGGCGCTGACCAAGATGGGCATCGTCGACTTCGCCACCACCGTGGCCCCCGGCTTCCGCGACGTGCTCGTCACCGGCAAGACCACCGAGGCCGTGCGCAGGCGGGGCAAGAACGGCCGCCGCGTCTACGACGCCGTCGTGCTCGACGCGCCGCCCACCGGCCGCATCACGCGCTTCCTGAACGTCACCAAGGAGGTCGCGGGCCTGGCCAGGGTCGGGCCCATCAAGAACCACTCCGACCTGGTCAGCGGCGTCGTGAAGTCCCCGGAGACGGCTGTGCACTTCGTCACGCTGCTGGAGGAGATGCCGGTGCAGGAGACCCTCGACGGCATCGCCGAGCTGCGCGCCGCGGGCCTTCCGGCGGGTGGGATCTTCATCAACATGGTGCGCCGCTCCCTGCTGCCGCAGGCCGCCCTTGACACGGCTGTCAAGGGCCGGTTCGACCCCGAGGAGCTCGCGCTGGGCCTCAAGGCGGCGGGCATCACCGACGGCTCGCAGGCCGACGCGCTGGCCGGGGCGCTGGCCGAGGAGGTCGTGGAGCACGCCCACCGCACCGAGCTGGAGCGCGCCGAGCGCGAGACGCTGGCCGGGGCCGGTCTGACGAGGTACGAGCTGCCGCTCCTGGCCGACGGCGTGGACCTCGCCGGCCTGTACGAGCTGGCCGAGAACATGCGCACCCAGGGAGCAGCGTGAAGAAGCCCGCCAGGCTCGACGTCGACGCCATCCTCGACGACAAGGGCACCAGGATCATCGTCTGCTGCGGGGCCGGCGGCGTGGGCAAGACCACGACCGCGGCGGCGCTCGGTCTGCGGGCCGCCGAGCGCGGCAGGTGCGCCGTCGTGCTGACGGTCGACCCGGCCAGGCGGCTGGCGCAGTCGATGGGGCTGACCGAGCTGGACAACACCCCGCGCCTGGTCAGCTCGCCCGAGGGCGGTGGCCAGCTCTACGCGATGATGCTCGACATGAAGCGCACGTTCGACGAGATCATCGAGGCGCACGCCGACCCGGTGCGGGCCCGCCAGATCCTGTCGAACCCCTTCTACCAGTCGCTGTCCTCCAGCTTCTCCGGCACGCAGGAGTACATGGCGATGGAGAAGCTGGGCCAGCTCCGCCGCTCCGACGAGTGGGATCTGATCATCGTCGACACGCCGCCCTCGCGCTCGGCGCTCGACTTCCTCGACGCGCCAGAGCGGCTCGGGCGCTTCCTCGACGGCCGGTTCATCAAGCTGCTGACCGCGCCTGCCAAGGCAGGAGGGCGCAGCGCGTTCCGGCTGCTCAACGCCGGGTTCGGGTTGATGGCCGGAGCGATGACCAAGCTGCTGGGCGCCCAGGTGATCAAGGATCTGCAGACGTTCGTGTCCGCGCTGGACGCGGTGTTCGGCGGGTTCAGGCAGCGGGCCGAGATGACGTACCGGCTGCTGCAGGCGCCCGGCACGGCCTTCGTGGTCGTGGCCGCGCCCGAGCGCGACGCGATGCGCGAGGCGTCCTACTTCGTCGAGCGCCTGGCCGAGGAGCGCATGCCCCTGGCCGGGCTCGTCGTCAACCGGGTGCACGTGGCTCCCGCGTCAGGGCTCTCCGCCGCCCGCAGCGCCGCCGCCGCGGAGGACTTGGAGTCGAGGGGCGAGCACGAGCTCACCGCGGCCGTGCTGCGGCTGCACGCCGGGCGAATGCAGCTCGCCGCTCGCGAGAGCCGCGAGCAGGAGCATTTCGTCTCGGCCCACCCCACGGTGCCCGTGGTGCAGGTCCGCGCCATGTCCGAGGACGTCCACGATCTCGCCGGGTTGCGGGAGATCGGGAACCTGCTGGCCACCGCATAGAAGTACGGCCGGCGGCGACGCCGGCCGTACGCGGTCGCCGGGCTGGGATCAGCCGGCGATCAGCTCGTTGGTTCGTTCGTACTCTTCCTTGGCCGACTCGAGCAGCTCTCGCCACGAGTCCACGTCGGGCCGCCGTCGAAGCAGCGCACGTCGTTCCCGTTCGGTCATACCGCCCCACACCCCGAACTCGATGCGATTGTCCAGCGCATCGGCGAGGCATTCAGTACGGACCGGGCAGCCACGGCAGATGAGCTTGGCCCTGTTCTGCGCGGCGCCCTGCACGAACAGGGCATCCGGATCCGCACCCTTACAGGCGGCACGGGAGGTCCAATCCGTGATCCACATTTTTCGACCCCACTCCCCTTAGGTGGTCAGTCGTCATTTGGGGCCGACGGGCGCGGGCGCCGAGCCTCCGTATTCAGTTGCCGCAGGGAGAACGTACGCAACTACACGTTCGGGCCGACAGACCCCAGAGGACCAATTTCTCGCGGCCATCTTGACCGGGAATGACTAGTCACCCCCGTCAGTCAAGGCGAAATGGTGTCGTGCTACCGATTCGGTCAGTGTTTCCGCGTACTCTTGGTAGCGTGCAAGCGCAGCGCAAAGATCGCTCCAACCCCGTGCTCAACGTCCTGCGGCTCATCATCGCGGGCGCGGCTGCGGGGGTGCTCGCGGCTGCCGTTGCCCTGCCCGCCGTCGGCGGGGCGGGCATGTCCACCAGGAGCGCGGTGGACGCACTCAACCTCAAGCCGGAAGAGCTCGACGAACCCCCTCTGTCCGAACGCACCGAGATCTTTGATGCCGACGGCAAGAAGATCGCCCAGTTCTACTTCGAGAACCGGCAGTCCGTGACCCTCGACAAGGTCGCCCCGATCATGCAGACAGCGCTGATCGCGATCGAGGACTTCCGTTTCTACCAGCACGGGCCGATCGATGTGGAGGGAACGGTCAGAGCGCTGCTGAAGAATGTGAGCAGCGGCGGCGTCATGCAGGGCGGTTCTTCGATCACCCAGCAGTACGTCAAGCAGGTGCTGGTCAACAAGGCCGAGACGCCCGAGGAGCAGGCCGCCGCGATCGCGCCGACCGTCTCCAGGAAGCTGTCCGAGTTGCGCAACGCCATGGCGATCGAGAAGAAGTACTCGAAGAACCAGATTCTCGAGAAATATCTCAACATCGCCTACTTCGGCGCCGGCGCCCACGGCATCCAGGCCGCCGCCAAGCGCTTCTTCAACAAGTCCGCCGCCGACCTCAACCTCGTCGAGTCCGCCACGCTCGCCGGCGCCGTGCAGAACCCGGCCAGGACCGACCCCAACGTCGGCCCCGAGTCCCGCCAGCGGCTGCTGGAGCGGCGCAACATCGTGCTCGACCGGATGGCCGAGCTGAAGAAGATCTCCGCCGAGGAGGCCGCGGCCGCCAAGGAGAAGAAGCTGGGCTACAAGGACGTCAAGGTGCCCGGCGGCTGCGAGGCCAGCAAATACCCGTACTTCTGCCTCTACGTCCAGTACGAGATCCTCAACAACGAGGACTTCGGGAAGAACCAGGACGAGCGCAGGAAGCTGCTCCAGCGCGGCGGCCTGCGGATCAAGACCACGATCGACCCGAAGATGCAGGAGGCCGCCGAGAAGGCCATCAAGAGGTACGTCAGCACCAAGGACAAGCCCGTGGCCTCGCAGGCCATGGTCGTGCCCGGCACCGGCGAGATCAAGGCGATGGCCGCCTCCCGCAAGTTCGGCGGAAGCAAGAAGAAGAACGAGATGAGCTACAACATCGTGGCCGACGCCGCGCACGGCGGCGGTCGCGGGTTCCAGCAGGGCTCGACCGCCAAGGTCTACACGCTGGCCGCCGCGCTGGAGGAGGGCCTCAAGTACGGCGACGGCTTCCCCTCCCCCGCCGGCTACACCGCCAGCGGCTACAGCTCGTTCAAGAACTGCAAGAACCAGAACGTCGGCGACCCGACCCACACCGTGCGCAACTCCAGCGAGGGCGGCGGCGGCTTCAAGACCCTGCAGACCGGCACCTGGGGCTCGGTGAACACGTTCTTCATCAAGCTGCAGGAGAAGGTCGGGCTCTGCGACACGGTCAAGATGGCCAAGAAGCTCGGCGTCAAGCGGGCCGACGGGCAGAAGCTGTCCGAGGTCGAGACGTTCACGCTGGGGGTCAACGAGGTCGACCCCGTCACCATCGCCAGCTCGTACGCCGTCTTCGCCTCGCGCGGCCAGTACTGCAAGCCGCTGGCCATCACCGAGATCAAGGACCGCTTCGGCAAGGCCAAGCAGTACAAGCCGAAGTGCTCGCAGGTGCTGGAGGAGGAGGTCGCCGACGCGGTCAGCGGCATCCTGTCCGGCGTGTTCACCAAGGGCACCATGACGGACGTCGGCGGCATCGGGCGCGACGCGGCCGGCAAGACCGGCACGACCGACAACTACATGTCGGCCTGGTTCGCCGGTTACACCCCGAACATGTCCTCCGCCGTCAGCCTGGGCGACCCGCGCGGCACCTCGGCGCACAAGCTCATCGGGATCACCATCGGCGGGCGCTACTACCCGTACGTGTACGGGTCGTCCATCTCGGGGCGGATCTGGAAGGACTCCATGATCCAGGCGCTGAAGGGCGTCGAGCCGGTCGACTTCCGCTCGGTCGACACCTCGCGCTTCGGCGGCTGCACCGACAACTGCGCGCCCAAGCCCAAGAAGAAGAAGGACGAGAACGGGCCCGACGACCCGTTCGACATCTTCGACCCCGGCAACAACGGCGACGGGCCGTTCGGCGGGCGCGGCGGCGGCGACGATGACGGGCCCGGCGGCGGGCGCGGCGGGCGTGGCGCCGGCGACGCGGGGCCGATCATCACGCCCGGCGGCTGAGAGGCGCTGAGGCCTCCGCTCACGTCCCGGAAGTCGCGGGGGCGTGGGGGGAGGCCTCGGACTCCTGAGGGCACTGAGAGGCCCTCAGGGGCGCAGACAAGCGCTCCTGGGCTTACCGGGGCCTGCTTTACCCAGGCTTACTTGGCCAGGCGGGCCTTGACGGCGGCGGCCACGCGGCCGCCCTCGGCCCGGCCCGCGACCTTCGGGTTGACCGCCTTCATGACCTGCCCCATCGCCTGCGGCCCCGCGGCGCCCGTCTCGGCCACGGCCGCCTCCACCAGCTCGGCCAGCTCCTCGTCGGACAGCTGCGCCGGAAGGTACTCCTCCAGCACCGCCTGCTCGGCCAGCTCCGCCTCCGCCTGCTCCTTGCGGCCCGCGTTGCCGAACGCCTCGGCCGCCTCGCGCCGCTTCTTGGCCTCCTTCGTGAGGACCTTGATGACCTCGTCGTCGGAGAGCTGCCTGGCCTCCTTGCCCGCGACCTCCTCCACGTTGATCGCGGCCAGTGCCATGCGGACCGTCCGCAGCCGTACCTCGTCCTTGCTCTTCAGCGAGGCCGTCAAGTCGGCCTTCAGCTTGTCCTTCAATGCGCTCATGCGCTCCATCTTGCCGCCTGCGCGGACCCGTCCGTCGCGGTCCGGCCGATGTCACGCCCGAAGTCGGGCATCATGAAGAGGTGAGGAAAGCCGTCGCAGTACCCCTGTCCATGCTCGGTCTCGGCCTGGCCGGGCTGGGTTACGCCTCCGTGGTGGAGCGCAACTGGTTCCGCCTGCGCCGCTTCGACGTCCCCGTCCTGGAGCGCGGCCAGCGTCCCGTGCGCGTCCTCCACCTGTCGGACCTGCACCTGACGCCGCGCCGCACGATGCTGATCAACTGGGTCCGCTCGCTCGGCGCCCTGGAGCCCGACCTCGTCGTCAACACCGGCGACTCCATCGCCCACCCCGAGGCCGTCCCCGCGCTCCTGCACGCTCTGGAGCCCCTGCTGTCGCGCCCCGGCCTGTTCGTCTACGGCTCCAACGACCTCTACGCCCCCGTGCCCAAGAACCCGGCCCGCTACCTGTGGCGCACGTCCAAGAACGACCACCGCCAGCACGTGCCCTCCCTGCCCTGGGAGGAGCTGGGGGCCGGCATGGCGGCCGAGGGCTGGCTCGACATGAACAACACCACCGCCCGCGTCAAGGTCGGCGACCTCGACGTGGCCGTCGCCGGCATCCACGACTCCCACATCAACCGCGACCGCTACGACCTCGTAGCCGGCCCCGCCCCCGCCGACGCCGACCTCCGCCTCGGCGTCATGCACTCCCCAGAACCCCGCAACATGACCCGCTTCGCCGCCGACGGCTACCAGCTCCTGCTGGCCGGCCACACCCACGGCGGCCAGCTCTGCATCCCCTTCTACGGCGCCCTCGTCACCAACTGCGGCATCGACCGGGCCCGCGTCAAGGGCCTCAACCGGCACGACTCCGCCTGGCTGCACGTGTCCGCCGGGCTCGGGACCTCGCCGTACGCGCCTGTGCGGTTCGCCTGCTTCCCCGAGGCCACCTTGCTGACGCTGGTGCCTCGGAGATAAAGGCGGTCACAACCACCTTGAGAGTCCGCTAGACTTTTCAAGCACGCACACGACGGGTGTGTGCGCCGGGGTGTAGCGCAGCTTGGCAGCGCGCTTCGTTCGGGACGAAGAGGTCGTGGGTTCAAATCCCGCCACCCCGACAGCTGTACCGCAAGTCAAGGGCCTGGTTCTCAAGATCGAGAGCTAGGCCCTTGATCGTTTGACCGTCCGCATGAACGCCGCCCGGGGACACTGACGGGTTCAAACAGGTTTGCAGGGCACCGTGATCCCAACTGCAAGCGTGCAGTCGGCGGGGGCAGGTTCAGACGGAGGACCTGCACAGGAGATGCCCTGCCAACTTGGACAACGCCCTCGCTGGTATCCGGCGGCGCTCAGCGGCGTCAGGTTCCCGCGATCAGCCCTACGGCCTGTGGATGAGCGCCTCGACCGGCAGGCGGAGATCTCGGTCCTGTCCGGCCTGCAGTTCCAGGGCGACGTGGCCGTCGTGCCGGTCACCAGGGACCCGTCCCGCACCCCGATCCCCGCCTCCGGCGTCCCGGTCGTGCGCGGGCAGGACCAGGCCAACACCCGCCTCCGGGTCGAGACGGGCCCGGCGTTCTTCACCCCTGACCGGAGCGGGCGCGCGCTGGTGCTCGGCCTGCTGACCGTAGAGGAGAGCGCGACCGCCTACCTCGCGCACCCCGAACACGCCTTCACCGGCATCGCACCCGGGACGTACGAGCTGCGGCGGCAGCGTGAGCAGGCGGGCCAGGTCCGGCTCGTCGCCGACTAGGCTCCCTTACTCGGCCGCGAAGACGGCGACGCCGCTGGCGAAGCAGCCGACGATGTCCCCGGACTCGTTCATGGCAATGGCTGTCACAACCCCGGGGAGCTGAAGGCGGCGGCCGAGCTGCCGACGGGTGGTGAGGTCCCACACTTCCACCAGAGAGCCCTTCGTGGTCACAGCGACGGGCTGACCGTCCAGCGATGCCACCGCGAGCAACTCCACGTTGACGACAGGCAGTTTGCCGATGAGCCGGTTCGTGGCCACCTCCCACAGCTCCACCGGCACGTCCCTTTGCCGGTTCCACCGCACCTCGCTCGCGGTCAGAGCGACCGCTCTACCACCGACCTCGGTGGTGGCGAGCTGCAGCACAGGCGTGCCGTGGTGCTGAGACGAACTGATTGCCCGGTTGGAGGCCAAGTCCCGGACCCGGAGGCCGCCGTGGAAGGCACCGGACACGGAGACGGGTGCGCCATCGACCACAGCGGTGCCGACGGCGCGGACCCAGCGGCGGTGGCTGACGCCGGGTGCGCCGATCTCCTGGCCGGTAGCGAGGTTCCACACCCGTACGGTCTTGTCGGCCCCTGCGGTCACGGCGAGCGGCTGCCCGGTGGCCGAGGAGGTGGCGACCGAGCTGACGGCGGCTGTGTGCCTGGTCAGCGGAGCGCCGAGTTGCTTGCCGGTGGCCAGGTCCCAAATCCTGACGGTGCAGTCGTCGCTACCGGTGACGGCGACGGCGCGGTCGTCGACGGTGGCGAGGGCTCTGATCGGCCCGTTGTGCCCGGTGAGCGGCTGCCCGATCGGCTGCCCCGAGGTCAGATCCCACAGCCGGACGCTGTGGTCGTCGCCGCCGGTGACCACGACGCGCTGTCCGTCCACGGTGGCGGTGGTCACCGCTCGCATCTGTCCCACGGAGGACTCCGCGGCCTCCAGCCCGAACCGCAAGTCCCATACCCGCACTCTGCCGTCGCTGCCGCCCGTGACTGCGACCGGCCGGTCGTCGAGCACGGCCACGTCAACCGACCACACGTAGTCGGTGTGCCCGGTGAAGACGTGGAGCTGCTTCCCGGTGGCGAGGTCCCAGAGCCGCACGGTACGGTCGACGCCCGCGCTGAGCGCCACCGGCCGATCGTCGATCGTGGTGAAGGCGACACCGTCCACTCCTCGGTCGTGGCCTGTCCACGGTTCTCCGACCATTCGGCGGGTGGCCAGATCCCAGACTCGCACCGTGCCGTCGTAGTGGCCTCCCGTGACGACGACCGGACGGCCGTGGAGGGTGGTCGTGGCCAGCGTGGACACGGTGTCCTTGTGGGCGGTGAACGGTTCACCGAGCTGTTCGCCTGTGGCCAGGTCCGATATCCGGATCTCCCCGAGTGCGCTGTTCGACACCACCACCGTCCTGCCATCCAGCTCGGCCGTGGCCACGTGCTTCGCCGCGTACTCGTAAGGGATGAACGGTTTCGCGAGCTGTTCGCCGGTGGCCAGGTCCCACACGCGCACCGCGCCGTCGGAGCCGCCGGTGACCGCCACCGCCCGGCCGTTCAGCGTGGACGTCGTGACCCCTCGCACGATCCCGTCGTGCGCCGTGAACGGGCTGCCTATTGGCCGGCCGGTGGCGAGGTCCCACACCCGCGCCGACTTGTCGTTGCTGGCGGAGACGGCGACGGGCCGGCCGTCGAGCGTCGCGGTGGCGAGGCCGTACACCGAGCCCGCGTGCCCGGTGAGGGTGCTGCCGATCTGCTGCTGGGTAGCCAGGTCCCATAACGCCAACGAGCCGTCCTGTGAGGCGGTGACGGCGACGGGCAGGCCGTCGAGGACCGTGGTGGCGACCGCGTGGATCTTTCCGTAAGCCGCCTGGCCAAGGGGCGGTATGGACGCCACCTCCCCGGTCGACCGCCAGGCCCATCGCAGGCCCCATCCCTTGATCTCCCGCTTTGACATGGTGCACACCGTACAACCGGTCATGAAGGCTTGTGCTCAAGAATCTGCCGTCATCCTGCCTGGCTGAGGGTGTGCGCGGACACGCTGCCGGAGGCGAATCGTTGCCAGAACTCCGGACGTACGAGTGTGGCGGTCGCGGCGAGCGCGAGCAGCAGCGTGCTGCGCGGGTCGAACGCTGGCGTGAGTTCTTCCCGGCTGTTCGCGTAGCGGCTCCGGCGTGCGGCGGCGGCAGCGAGTTCACCCAGTACGGCCCCGCGCCGCCCGAAACGCTGCGCCGTACCCAGGACAACAAGCAGCAGCTGGTGTGTGGCCACGCCACGCCGGGCCTGGCCTGGCGGCGGGCTGCCGGGCAGGCGGCCGGCCGCGTGCGAGGGCGAGCATCGGCGTGCGGAGGTCCACCCCGGACAGCAGAGCGTTCACCGGCTCGACCAGGCGAGGGTCGAGGTCGATGAACGCCGGTCCCCGCTCGCCGAGTATGACGTCGGCCAACAGCGCGCCGTGCCAGCCGAGCTCTCGTCCCAGGGTCTCCAGGTGCCGCCGTACCTCGGGTGGCACGACGCCGCCACCCGCTGTATGGCGGTCCGCTTCTTGACGGCCGTGACCAGGATGTGCGTTCCAGCGGAGGTCTGAAACACGTTCCTGGCAGGAGATCGCCGGCATCGCCCCGTCCGGTCAGGCGCCGCCGAGCACACAACCGACGTGACCGCGCTCAGACCGCATGTCTGGGCACCTGCGCAGTGACGGGGGCTGAACCCCGCCGCTCGTCCTGCACTCTCACCACAGGTCATGGCGCTGGCTCGACTGCTTGCACGGGCGTTCCCTCCGGCAAGGACACCGCCTGGAGCTGCATGACCCGCTTTCTGGCCTCATGCCGAACCTGGACGGCCATCAGCTCGGCGGCGTGACCGTACACCAGCTCCTCATCCACACCGCCGGCCTGCCACTACGCGCCGACCTCAGGAACCCCGCCCGCTTGGCGGCGTCAGCGGCATCGCGGGCGTCTTCTCCGTGATGAACGCGGCCTGACGCTCTTCCTACGCCATCTCCTGCGAGCCGCAACCACCAAACCGGCTGTACTACGGCAGAGATCGTCAATAGCTGACCGACGTCCGCAACGCCCTTCGCGGGCGATACCTCCGCCTGGGTTCCTCACGGCGCCTCCCACCGGTCGGGTGGGAAGAGGCGTTGCCGGTGAGACGCGCCTGGGCCGCGGCAGATGGCCGCATCTGGACAGGGCCTGACCGGTGACGGCCACTATCAGTCAGGCGGAAGCTAGAGATCGCCGCGCATGGTAGGAGCCCGCTTGCCACTCGGGGGTCGTCAGCGCGCGGTGTGCCCGGACGGGAGGCCTTGTCCGGTCGTCCATATCCGCCGGCGCAGCCGATGCCGGCCGCCTGAACCTCGCCATCCCTCATTGCGGAGGTCCGCCATGCTCGCACGCATCCGCCACCCCCGTCCCCCGCGCCCGGCCAGCCGCCGCCGCTGGCCGGCCGTCGCCATCGCCGCGCTGGCCTGCACCACCCTGGTCACGGCGGCCTCGGACGCCGGCGCGGCCTGCTTCGACCGTAAGACCCAGCCCTACACCATGGTCGTGGACGCGCACCTGCACTACCGCCCCTTCGGCGGCCCGGCCATCCCGTTCACCGAGGTCAACGGCTACCTGGCCAAGGCGGGCGTGAAGTACGCCAACGTCTTCGGCATCGGCCAGGCGCTGCCCGTGGACTCCCCCTGCACCTACTACCTGAACTGCCCCGGCACCCCGGTGCTGCCCACCATGAACAACGACTACGTCAACGCCGAGAACTACACCGAGGACAAGCCGGACGACGTCCGCCTGAGCATGTCGATGACGTTCCCCGACCTGGCCAACCCCGCCGGCATCCCCGGCCAGATCGCGACCCTCGACGGCTGGTACCCGCGCATCTTCACCTGGATGGGCGAGGCGAACGTGATGAAGCAGGCGCTCCTGCCCAACCACTTCGAGCCCGCCACCAAGGCCGACATCGAGGCCTGGGCGCCGTTCATGAAGATCCTGCGCGACCGGAACATGCCCATCACCCTGCACTCCGACTTAGGCAACGCCGACAACCCCACCCAGTTCCTCGGCCTGATGCGCGAGGTGCTGCAGCGCTACCCGAACAACAAGATCCTGTGGGCGCACATGGGCCTGTCCAGGGAACTGCCCGCGATCGACACCGCCCTGCACCAGCGCGTCCTGGACGGCCTGCTCAAGCGCCACCCCAACCTCTACCTCGACGTGAGCTGGCGCATCCTGCAGGACCTGTACTTCAGCAAGCCGGGCGTCAGCGAGTCCTACGCCGCCTTCTTCGACAAGTACTCCACCCGCGTCATCCCGGGCACCGACTTCGTCGCCTCCCGTGACAAGAGCTACGCCGTCTACCAGGAGGAGCTGGAGGTCAACAGCCGAATCTACCAGTACGTCAACGACGAGTCCTTCCGCAACATCGCCCTCGGCCAGAACTACTTCCGGCTGCTCGGCCTGCGCGACACCGCCCCGCCCGTCTGCACGAGCTGACCGGCTCAAAGCTTCCGGTACGGGTCGCCGGGGCAGTAATGACAGGCCGCGCCGCCGGCTGGCCGAGGGCCAGGTGCCGACGCGAGCGGGAGTCCGTACGATGCTGTGCCGCTGTGACGGCAGGTCGCGCAACGGGACATGGCGGGCGTGGGGAGGATTCGGTGAGGCGATGGTGGTGGGCGGTGGTTGTGCCGCAGGCCATCACACTGCTGGTGTACCTCGTCATGCCCGACCCTTTCGTGCCCTCCGCGAGCGCTGCGGCGTTTCCCGTCATCGGTGTCCATGCGGGGCAGACATCGGCCGCTGATTCCGCGCATGATGACTCCGGGCTGTCCATGGCCGCCTCGGATGAGGTGGCCATGGCGCCTCGCGAGTGGGCTGAGGCGCATGCTCCGCCCGGCGGGGACGACCTGTGCCTGACGGGCACCACGCCACCTGAAGGCTGATCATGTGTTCACCTCCCGGGTTCCGCCGTGCCTGCTCCGGTGGGACCGGTCATCTCCCCGCCTGCCCCTGCCACCGCGCCGATGAGGCGGGGACGCGGTCGTGAACGCCGGCATCGTCGGCCAGGCGGCGGCCCTGTTCGCCGTCACCAACATCGACGACATCCTGATCCTGGCGCTGTTCTTCGCCCAGGGCGCCGGGCACCGCGGCGCGAGCGCGCGGATCGTGGCCGGTCAGTATCTCGGCTTCACCGCCATCCTGGCCGTGGCCGTCGCCGCCGGCTTCGGGGCGACGTTCCTGCCCGACTCCGTCATCCCCTATCTGGGTCTGCTGCCGCTCGCCCTCGGCCTGAAGGCCGCCTGGCAGGCCTGGAAGAGTCGCCGCGACGGGGAGAACGAGGAAGGGCAGGTCAACTCCGGCGGGCCGGGAGTGCTGGCGGTCGCCGCGGTCACCTTCGCCAACGGCGGCGACAACATCGGCGTGTACGTGCCGGTCTTCGCCACCGCCGGCACCGTCGGGATGATCATCTATATTGTGGTCTTCCTCGTCCTGGTCGCCGTGTGGTGCCTGGCCGGGCGGTTCTTCGCCACCCGCCCGGTGATCGCCAAGGCGCTGAGCCGCTGGGGCCACCTCCTGCTGCCCGTGGTCCTGATCGGCATCGGGCTGCTCATCCTCATCGAGGGCGGCGCCTTCGGCCGGCTCTGGTCATGACGTTCAGAGCTGGCCGGCCGCGTGAGGTCACCGCCGCTGCGGTCATCGTGGTGGTGGCGGGCACGGCCGACGTGCTCGCCACGGCCGGCCGCGGTCCGTGAAGAACCACGCGCCCCGGGCAGGTAGGCGTGGATTAGCCTGCCGAGGGTAGACGGCGGCCGGTTGGTGAGAGGTGTGGAGGGTGGGCATGGGCGAGCTGACCACATTTCGCTGCCCGATCACCGCGGATCTGGGGCTCCTGCGGCAGCAGATGGGCTCCTTCGCGGCGGCGGCGGGCTTTGCCGGTGTGCGGTTGCGTGATGTCGTGCTGGTGGTGCATGAGGCGGCCGACAACGTGCTGGAGCACGGTGGCGGCTCTGGCACGGTGGTGGCCCACGCTGATGCCGAGGGCATCTGGGTCGAGGTCATCGATCCGACCGGCACGTTGACCCGCGAGCGTTTCGAGCAGCGCGTCGCGGTGCCTCCGCCGATCGCTTCCCGTGGTTACGGGTTATGGGTGATCGCCCAGTTGTCCGACGAGGTGCTCATCGATCATCCTGAGGGCGGCTGCCGCCTGCGCCTGCGGTTCACCCGGCGTCTTCCCGACATGACCTGACCCGCGACGCCGGGGACCGGCGATGCGCGGGGTGGGGCGGACAGTGCGGCGGTCTGTCAGTCGTGCGGCCAGGACGAGGCCTGCGCCAGATCGCTGTAGGGCGGGAACAGATCCACGAGTTGAGTGATCGTGAGCAGCCGGGCCAACGTGCCCTGCACGCCGATCAGCCGCAGTGCTCCGCCGCGTTTCTCGGCCCGGCGCTGGGCGTCGACGAGGACCCACAGGCCGTGGGAGTCGCAGAAGCTCAGTTCCTCGGTATCGACCACGATCCGCGGTCGGGATGCGATCAGAAGCGGATCCAGGACCTCCAGCAGGGCTGTGTGGGTCTCGCGATCCAGCTCTCCCTCCAGTCCCAGGAGCGAGAAGTGGGAACGCTGCTTGATGGTGATCGTTAACTGTGCCATGCCTTTCGGAGAGGGTCGACGCGGGGCAGGAAGCCTGTCCCGTGCTGCGGTTGGGTGCCGCCGCAGCCACTTCGGCCCTTGCCTCTACCCAGCCAGCCGGACGCTAAAGACGAGTCGTGCTCGGCCTTGCTGAGCGGGCTTCTCCCACGCCGGCGAACAGAAGGCCGGCTGGGTGAGTGCGTATCGCTGTCTTGAGCACTCACCGGTCCTGCCCGGCGCGTCGTCAGCGGGGGCGTCGTCCACGCGGTGCATGAGACCAAGCTGGGTCGATCCCGATCGTCCTCGCGTCAGTGACGTCCCTTCCCTTTGCCCTTGCCGGGGTGCCCGGCACTGTGTCCGGGCGGGATGCGGCCATGGGCGGTGGTCGACTTCTTGGCCTGGCCCGGCGGTAGCGGGGACGCCGCGGGTGGCGCGCCGGCGTGCTCGCGGTCCTCGGTGCGGCGCCGTATCGAGACCTGCTGAGTCTGCGGTGTTCCGGGGTCGGCTGTCGCCGTAGTGACGGGTTCGGGGGCTGATGTCGTCGCAGGCGTGGCCGGCACGGTTTGGGATCGGTTGCCGGGACGCTGTGCGGCTGAGGGCGGCTCGGCCGGTGCGTCCGTCCAGAAGCCGGCGGCCAGCGCGCCGACGGTCAGCGCGGCGGCTACGGCCACGTGCCGTAGCTGCGCGCGCCGCTCCTGGCCGGGCGGGCGGGCGCACTCAGACCGGCGGGGGCGGCCCGCGTCGGACGCAGGCAGGCTGGGAGGCGACGGCGCGACCGGCGCGGCGGCTGCCGGCATCAGATCCCCGGTCTGTGGCAGGCCGCCAGGGTACGGGGCGCAGATCTGTTCGAGCTGGCGGCGGGCGGCGCCGACGTCCATGCGCTGTTCCGGGTCCTTGTGCAGCAGGCCCGCCAGGAGGGGAGCCAGCGCTCCGGCGCGCTCGAACGGGGACGGCTGCGCGGTCAGCACGGCGCTGATCGTGGCCAGTGCGCCGCCCTGGTCGAACGGGCAGCGTCCCTCCACCGCCGTGTACAAGGTCACGCCCAGCGACCACAGATCCGTCTTCGGGGTGGCCGGGCCGCCGCGGGCACGTTCGGGGGCGATGAACGCGGGAGTGCCCACCACGACGCCCGACCCGGTGAGGTCCACCGGCCGCTCCAGGCTGGTGGCCAGGCCGAAGTCGGTCAGCACGGCATGGCCGAGACCGGCGTCCAGCAGGATGTTGGCCGGTTTGACGTCGCGGTGCACGATCCCGGCGGCGTGCGCGGCCCCCAGGGCTTCCAGCAGCTGCAGCCCGATCCGGGCGACCACGACGGGCGGCAGCGGCCCGCGCTCGGCCAGCACGCCGGCCAGGGTGGGCGCCGAAACGAGCTGGAGCACGATCCACGGCCGCCCATCGGCCTCCACCACGTCGTAGACGGCGGCGATGTGCGGGTGCGACAGCCGGGCGGCCAGCCGGGCCTCGCTCATCGTCCGCCCGAGCAGCGCCTCACGTTCGGACGGCGGCCGCTCGTCGAGGGTGACCTCCTTGATCGCGACCGGGCGGTCCAGCACCTCGTCGTGGCCGCGCCAGACCCGGCCCATGCCGCCGCGCCCCAGCTCGGCCTGGAGCCGGTAGCGTCCGGCCAAGAGCCGGCCTTCACACCGCGAGAACGACATGGCGCCCGGCCTACCCGATCACTGGACGCTCATGCAACCCTCGCCTGCCATCAGCGTGAGGGTCCTTCCGAGCGAGCGTGGGGGCGTTACGAACGCGCCTTCATGTCCGCTGCCGCCACCTGAGAAGGGCTGAGCCGGCTGCCACGCTTCCACCGCACAGGCATCGTACGGCGAGGTCGTGGCGAGGCGGGCTGGGGCAGGGTCTCCTCGGCGTCGAGGTAGCGGAGGAGCGCCTGCCGGTTACGGCTCAGAACCTCCATCTGCGCGTCGATGTTCTGAAGAGTCTCCCCCAGGATTCCCACCAGGTCCGGGCAGATGGTCAGCCGCGGCTGCTTGCCCGCCGCGCACGGCAGCAGCTCACGGATGACCTCGGTGGACAGCCCCGCGGCGAGCAGCCCCCGGATCTGGGCGACGATCACCGGCGCGTCGTCGGCGTAGTCGCGGTAGCCGTTGGCCAGCCGGACGGAGGTGAGCAGGCCCTGGTCCTCGTAGTAGCGCAGCAGCCGGGTGCTGACCGAAGTGCGGCGCGCCAGCTCGCCGATGAGCATGTGATCTGCCCCATATCAGCTTGACGTTCCCATCGATGTGAAACTTTAGCGTCGGCCCCATGGAGTACACCTCTTTGGGCCGCACCGGCCTGCGGGTTTCCCGGCTCGTCCTGGGCACCATGAACTTCGGGCCCGACGCCCCCGAGGACGTCAGCCACGCGATCATGGATCGTGCCCTCGACCTCGGTGTCAACTTCTTCGACACCGCCAACATCTACGGCTGGCGGCTGGGGGAAGGCTGGACCGAGCAGATCATCGGACGCTGGCTGGCCAGGACGGGGCGGCGCGACGACGTCGTCCTGGCCACCAAGGTCTACGAGCCGATGGGCGAGGGCCCGAACACCCGCGGACTGTCGGCCCGGCACATCCGCCGGCAGGTGGAGGACAGCCTGCGCCGGCTGCGGACCGACCACCTCGACCTCTACCAGGCCCACCACGTCGACAGGAACACGCCGTGGGAGGAGTTCTGGCAAGCCATGGACCTGCTGGTGGAGCAGGGCAAGATCCTGTACGTCGGGTCCTCCAACTTCGCCGGCTGGCACATCGCCCAGGCCAGTGAGGCGGCCAGACGACGGCACTCGCTCGGTCTCGTGAGCGAACAGTCGTTGTACAACCTCGCCGAGCGCACCGCGGAGCTGGAGGTGTTGCCGGCCGCGCGTGAGTACGGGCTCGGGGTGATCCCCTGGTCGCCGCTGTACGGCGGGGTCCTTGGCGGCATCCTGCGCAAGACCCGCACAGGACGTGTCTCGGGGTCGGACCTCACGTCCAAGCGGCTCGCGGCCAACCGTGAGCGGGTGGCGGCTTATGAGGCGTTCTGTGATGAGCTTGGGCGTCCCCCGGCCGATGTCGCCCTGGCCTGGTTGCTTCACCAGCCCGGTGTCACCGGCCCGATCATCGGGCCGCGTACCGTGGACCAGCTCGATCGCTCGCTGCACGCGCTCGAACTGGAGCTCGGCGCGAGCGAGCTGGCCCGTCTGGACGAGATCTTTCCCGGCCCGGGGCCGGCCCCCGAGGCGTACGCGTGGTGACCGGTTCGAGCGGGGTCAGATGTGCCCGTCGGGTTCGAAGAACGCCGCATAGACGGTGCTGGGCCGGCCGGTCTCACGCAGGCTTATGGGCATCCTTTCTTGGAGCTCTTCCCTTGAGAGGATCACGAACCCGCTCCGGCTCACAAGGTCGAAGATCGCCTGTTCGGAGGCGTCCGCGCACTGGTCGCGCGTCGAGATGACCTGGAAGGGGCCGAGGCCGTCCGCGCCGGACGACAGGATGGCCGCGTACGGCCCGACCATGGACAGGCGCACGGTCAGGTATCTCCTGCGTCTGGCGAGGTAGGTGAAGGACACGTCGCAGTTGACGTCGGTGTCGTCGGTGACCTCGCCGTCCGCTCTCAGACGACGCAGGACGTCCGCGTAGGGCTGCCGCGCCGCCATCTCCGTGACGAAGTGCCAGGTCGGATGGTCGAGGTCGCCGTAGGCACGGGCTAGGCAGTCGCGTAAGGCCGCGAGCTGGTCAGGGGGATGGCCGGAGGCTTGCCGCTGCGTCATCGGTCGATGAATTCCTTTCTTCCGTATCGCCGGCGAAAGCCCTGGAAGAGGGACGGTGACGGCCCGGGAACCGCCTTATCCGATCTTGAGGGTTGGTGGGGGCGGTGGCTACAGTTTGCGACGGCCGGCAGTCAAGATCGGTCAAGGCTTGGTCAGAACCTGGAGGAGAACAGGGATGCGAAGAACTTGGCCGGTGGCGTTAGCCGCCCTCGCCACGGTCGTCATAGGCGGTGCGACGCCGGCGAGTGGCGAGGCAGGTAATCCGGTGACCGAAATCGCGATGGGAACGGTGACCGAAGCGGCGGCGGTTTGCGGGAGTTCGTCACTGAACGGGCCCGCGACACCGCCCGCCGGGGCGGTGGTGGTTCCCTCCGGGGACAACAGCGGCGTGGACTTGCGCAAGGCGAACACCACCTACTACTTCGCGACCGGCACGCACACGCTGGGCGCCGACAAGTACGCCCAGATCATGCCAGGTGACGGCGCCACGTTCATCGGAGCGCCCGGCGCGGTGCTGGACGGGCAGAAGCTGAATCAGTACGCGTTCACCCAGCACGCGACCGGCGTCACGATCAAGTACCTGACCATCACCGGGTTCGTCGCGCCGCAGGATGAGGGTGTGGTCAACCACGACTCCGGCGACGGCTGGGTGGTGGAGCACAACACGATCCGCGACAACGGCGGCGCCGGGCTGATGGCCGGGGCGGAGAACGAGATCCGCGGGAACTGCTTCAAGGACAACGGGCAGTACGGGCTGAACGCGTACAAGGCCGGGAACACCATCACCGGCCTGGTGGTGGCGGGCAACGAGTTCACCGGCAACAACACCGACGACTGGGAGCACCAGGTACCCGGGTGCGGATGCACCGGCGCCATGAAGTTCTGGGCGGTGAACGGCGCCGACGTGACCGGGAACTGGGTGCACGGCAACCACGGGCCCGGCGTCTGGGCGGACACGAACAACAACGACTTCCTCATCGAGGACAACCTCATCGAGGACAACGAGTCGCTCGGGATCTTCTACGAGATCAGCTACAACGCCGTGATCAGGAACAACACGATCCGCCGCAACGCCTGGGACTCCGGGGCCGAGCGGGCGACGAAGGGCGACCCGTTCCCCGAAGCGGCGATCTACCTGTCCGAGGCGGACGGCGAGCCGCGGGTGCCGGCACGGACCAGCAAGATCGAGATCACCGGCAACCTGCTGGAGAACAACTGGGGCGGGATCACCGCGTGGGCGAACGCCGACCGGTTCTGCAACAGCCCCGCCTCGACGACCGGCGACTGCACGATGATCGTCGGGCCGGCGAACAAGGCGAAGTGCTCGGACCCTGACATCAAGAGCGAACCGCTCTACACCGACTGCCGCTGGTGGACGAAGAACGTCGACGTCCACCACAACACGTTCGCCTTCGACCCCGGCGACGTCAACGGCGGCTGCCCGACGCAGTACTGCGGGCACATGGCCCTGCTGTCCAACTGGGGCACCTATCCGGACTGGTCCCCGTACATGGGGGATGTGATCCAGAAGTCGATCGTGCACGACTCGCACAACTCCTGGCACGACAACACCTACACGGGGCCGTGGCAGTTCAGGGTCGGCGACATGGACACGCGCGTCGCGCCCGGCCACTGGATCGGGCCCCAGTACGGGCAGGACGCCGGGAGCACCTTCGACGGCGGCACGCCGGCCCCGCCCGCGATCGCCGCGCACGACTTCGAGGACGGCTCGACCACCTCGCCCTACTCGGCCTGGTACGGGGCCGGCGTGGCTCACCAGAGCGGCGGCGCGCACGGCGGCGACGGCTCGCTGCAGCTCACCAGCGCTCAGACCGGTGGCAGCGCGGTGGCGCTCGACAACTACCCCGGGTACCGCGGTGTGGTCGCCGGCGCGAGCTACGACGTGTCGCTGTGGTATCGGGAGGCCGTGGCGACCATGCCCACCGTTACGTGGAACGTGCGGTGGCGGGATGAGTCGGGGACGGTGTTGCGCACCGACGCCGTTCCGCTGGCGCGGAAGAGTGCCTGGACCGAGGCCAGCGGGACGTTCACGGCGCCCGCGGGGGCTACCCGGGTCGACTGGACCTTTGTGTGGAGTTCGGGTGTCGTCGGGTCCGCGTTCCAGATCGATGACCTGGCGATTCGAGCCGCAGACGCGTGACGGTCGCTGAGGTGAGGGCGGCTGCGACGCGGAGGACGCGTCGCAGCCGCTGGGCCGGGCGGGCTCGTTGCCAGGGGCCGGGGGCTCGGGTTACGTTACTCATACCGATGGAGGAATCAGTCATCTGAATGAGTGATAAGCCGACCCGGGACGGGGGAAGCATGACCATCGAGGTAGCGATCGTCGGAGCCGGAGTAGGCGGGCTCTGCCTGGCGCAGGGCCTGCACAAGGCCGGCGTCCGCGTCACCGTCTACGAGCGCGACCGCACATCCGCCAACCGCCTGCAGGGATACCGCCTGCACATCAACCCGCTCGGCGCCCAGGCGCTGCGCGAGTGCCTGACGCCCGAGTTGTGGCAGGCCTTCCTGTCCACCACCGGCAAGGGCGGGCTCGACTTCGTCTTCGTGACGGAGCAGCTCAAGCCGCTCATCAAGCTGGAGGCCGACCGCAGGGACGCCAACTGGCGCGACCACCACTCGGTCAGCCGGATCACGCTGCGCCAGATCCTGCTCACCGGGCTGGACCAGGTGGTGCGCTTCGGCAAGACCTTCGAGCGGTACGAGCGCGCGTCGGACGGCCGGATCGTGCTGCACTTCGGGGACGGGTCCACCGCCGCGGCCGACGTCCTGGTGGCCGCCGACGGCAGCGGGTCGCGGGTGCGGCAGCAGTATCTGCCGGAGGCCGAGCGGATCGACACCGGCATCACGCGGGTGGCCGGGAAGTTCCCGCTCAGTGAGGAGACGAAGCGGCAGGTTCCGGCGCAGCTCTACGAGGGGCTGACGAACGTCGTTCCGGCCAGGGGGTATTCGATGTTCTGCGCGCCGCACGACTTCGGCGGCGATCCGGTCGTGCTGCCCGGCGGGATCGGGGCGACCGAGCGGGACGGGGCGATGCACGACAACACCAGCAGCTACGTGTTGTGGGCCTTCGGCGCCGAGACGCGGAACTTCCCCGAGGGTGCGGCCGAGCTGTCCGGGGCGGAGATCCGGGAGCTGGTGCTGGGGATGGCCGGGGACTGGCATCCGGACCTGCTGCGGATGATCAGGATGACCGATCCCGACACGGTGTCCCTGCTGCCCATCCGCAGCGCCGTGCCGGCCGAGCCGTGGCAGGCCACGAACATCACGCTGCTCGGCGACGCCATCCACACCATGGCCCCGCATCTGGGGCTGGGCGCCAACACGGCGCTGCGCGACGCGCGGCTGCTCTGCCAGGAGCTGAGCGCCGCCGCCGGTGGCCGCAAGGAGGTCGTGGCGGCGGTCGGTGACTACGAGAGGCAGATGAGCGAGTACGGCTTCGCCGCCGTGCGGGACTCGTTGCGGACGGCCCGGCGGTTCGTCACGCGGAGCCCGCTGGCGCGGCGGGGGTTCCGGGCCTTTCTGCGCACCGCCCAGCGGGTGCCGATGTTGAAAGAGCGCGCGTTCGGGGCCGGTGCGGCCTGACAAGGGCTGAGGCGGCCTTTCCCCACAGACGGGCGGCCTGACCAGGCGGGAGCAGCCTGGTCAGGCCCGGACAGAGAGGGTCAGACCGGCTTGTTGCCGATGAGCAGGGTGCTGAGCTCGTTCAGCGGGACCGGCCGCTCGACCTCGAACCCCGCCTCCTTCATCCACCCCGCCCCCTCGGACACCGTGTACTCCGACGACCCGCTGATCATCGCCATGTTGAGGCTCATCAACAGCCCGAACGCCGCGTCGCGCCGCTCGTCGTCGATCATGCTGTCGTAGATGAGCAGGGTGCCGCCCGGGGGCAGTTGCTCGAAGGCCCGCTGCACCAGCGCCCGGCGGCGCTCGTCCACCCAGTCGTGCAGCACGTGCCCGAAGATGTACACCTGGGTGTCGGGCAGGTCGTCGGTGAAGAAGCTGCCCGCGTGGTAGGACACCCGGTCGCGCAGGTCGCTGTCGCCGGCCTCCTTCTCGATGAGCTCGTCGAAGAGCGGCTCCAGCGGCGGCAGGTCGAAGGTGACGCCGCGCAGGTGGCTGTGGGCCGCGGCCAGCCGCATGGTGAGCAGGCCGCGGCAGCCGCCGAGGTCGGTGAAGGACTTGACGCTCTCCCACGGGTACTTCTGCGCGAGCGGCCGGCCGAGCAGCACCGCGTAGCCGTCCATGGCGTCGGCGAAGTGGCGGGTCCGCTTGGGGTCGGCGTACAGGCCGTCGGTGAAGTCGCCTTCGGAGAGCTGCTGCACGAGGCTCTCGCCGGAGCGCAGGAAGCCGGGCAATTTGCCCCAGGCGGGATACAGGCGGCGCTGGTTGTGGGCGAGGAAGCCGCCCATGTACTCGGGCTTGCGCGGGTCGAGGTAGGTGGCGGTGAGCGGGGAGGGCTTGTAGGCGGAGCCGTCCCTGCCGAGCAGTTCCATGGCGACCAGCGAGTCCAGGTAGTCCCGCGTCAGTTTCGGGTGCAGGCCGAACTCGCGCTGGATCTCCTCGGCGGTGGCGGGCGCGGTGCAGAGGCGGGCGAACAGGCCCAGCTCGATCCCGGCGAACAGGGCCTGCGCCTGGAAGAATCCCGTTGCCGTCCTGACAAGGGGCGTTGCGGTCTCGGGAAGAGACATCGGGCTTCCTTTCTCAAACGGTCAGCAGTAGCAGCGGTCAGGGCTTGAGCCGCAGCGGGAGCGCGTGCAGGGAGCGCTGGAAGAAGTCGCGGTGCCAGCGCACCTCGCCGGGGTCGCAGGCGAGCGTCATGTCGGGGAAGCGGCGCAGCAGCGCGGTGATGGCCACCTGCGCTTCGAGCCGGGCCAGCGGCGCGCCCAGGCAGTGGTGCACGCCGTGGCTGAAGGCCAGGTGCGGGTTGGGGTTGCGGGTGATGTCCAGCCGGTGCGGGTCGGGGAAGGCCTGCGGGTCGCGGTTGACCGAGTGCACGGGCACGATGATCAGCGAGTGCGCGGGGATCACGGTGCCGCCGACCTCGATGTCCTCCGTCGCGTGGCCCTCGATCAGGGACAGCGAGCTGTCGTAGCGGAGGAACTCCTCGACGGCGCTGCCGATGAGGTCGGGCTGGGCGACGAGCAGGGCCTGCTGGCCGGGGTTGCGCACCAGGGCGTGGACACCGTTGGTGATCAGGTTCACGGTGGTGAGGAAGCCGGCGAAGATGAGCAGCATCACCGTCGCGACGAGCTCCTTCTCCGAGAGCCGGTTCTCGCCGTCGCGGGCCTCGATCAGGCCCTGGACGAGGTCGTCGTTGGGGTGGCTGCGCCGGTACTTGATCAGGTCGCGGACGTACTCGCCGATGGCGGCCTGCCGCGCCCTGAAGTGGTCGACCGGGTTGCCCGCGTAGTCCTCCTCCAGGAACCAGAAGACGCTCTTGTGCCGCAGGTCCTCCAGGTCCTCCACCGGCAGCCCGAGGAGCTCGCCGATGACCATCATGGGCAGCGGGTAGGAGAAGTCCTCCATCAGCTCCGCCTCGCCGGCCCGCTCCATCTTGTCGAGCAGCTCGTCGGTGAACCTCTCCACCTGAGGCCGCAGCAGCTCGATCCGCCGCCGGGTGAACGCCTTCTGCACCAGCTTGCGCAGCCGGGTGTGCTCGGGCGGGTCGGTGCTGACCATGTTGTCGGCGAAGGAGCTCTCGGCCTTCTGCCCGTCCTCGTGCACGACGTCGGAGTGGTGCGCGGCCTTGCTGAAGCGCGGATCGGTGAGCAGCGGGCGGGCGTCCTCGTAGTGCGGGACGAACCACGCCTCCAGCCCGATGGGGGTGCCGAGGCGGTGCACCCGCCCGCTCGCCCGCAGCTGCTCGTAGAAGGGGTAGGGGTCGGTCAAGGCCGCATGGGGGATGCTGCCGATCGGAACGGTCGCCGCCTCTGGCATCTGTGCTCCTCAGTAGGTCTCAAAAAACGTCGTCAGGCGAGCCAGCGGCCGTCCCGCATCACCGTCCGGTCGGGGATCTCTCCGCGGTGCCGCCAGGTGAGGACGCGCTGAGGCGTGAGGAAGAGGTAGACGCAGCCCGGCACCCGGCTGGGGTTCACGGGCAGGTTCGCGAGGACGGACGGCGCGTCGGCGGGCAGGTCCTCGTGCGCCACGATCTCCACGGTGCCGTCGATGAGCACAACGTCCGCCGGGTCGCCGAGCGCGGCGCGGCAGTGGCCGTCCTTGCGCAGGTTGCGGGCCGTGACGTGGCTTTCCTGCGTGGCCATCACCAGGCGGGCGCCGTCCCAGACGCACCCGAGCGGGACGAGGTGGGCGCCGGACTCCCCGCCGGTCGCGAGCCAGGCGAACCTTTCGCTCGCGAGCTTGCCGAGCACGTCGGCCTTGCGCTGGGCGAGCTCGCGGGGAGGGGCGAGGCCGGCTCCCCGCGCGGCACTGGGCGCGGTCATGGTGAATCCCTTTCGCACGAGTTTCAGAATGCGGATACGGCGGCCGCGGCATTTCCTATGAGCGCGAGCACGGCGAACGAGGTCCGCACGATGTTCCATTTCCCCCACAGGCCGCGCGGGTCTTTCCAGTCGGCCGGAATGGCCTGCGGATCGAGTGATTTCACGCGCCGGTTGATCGGCACGTTCCGAGTCTGTGAAACGGCGCCGACGCCGACGAGGCAGACGGCCGAGACAATGAACAGGGTGCGCGCCTGGCCGGGCCCGGAAAGAACGGCCAGAATGACGTCGAGGACCGCCGAGGTGCCGACGATGATCGGCATCATCGGGTCGTAGGCGCGGCCCAGCAGCTTGTGGGCCGCGACGTAACGCTCGGGGGTCATGGCCTGCATCGCCGGCCATACGCCGACGGCGTGGGTGAACAGCACACCCGCGGCGATACCGCTGGTGACCAGCACCGCGGCGGTGAGAATCTGGACCATCACGAATGTCGCTCCTCCCTCTGCCACCACCCCGAAGTATCCGGGCGGCCCCTTGAGGCGGACTCGAATATGACTGGGGAAAAGCGGTCTAATGCGGGCTTGAGCCCGCTTCGAGGTCTCCTCTAGCCGCCCCGGTCATGATGCTGCACAGGAAAGTAGTCCGCCTGGCAGGGAGGCCTCTACATGACGATTACTCGGGCGTCGAAGGTGAATGTCGACGAGATCAAGCCGAATCGGCGGCGCGGCGGCGACATTCGCGTTCTGCTCGGTCCTGCGACGGTCGGCGCCACCTCCGGATTCATGGGGCGGCTCACCCTGGAGCCCGGCGAGTTCGTGTCCGAGCATTACCACCCCTATTCCGAGGAGTTCCTCTGCCTCATTCAGGGGGAATTGCTCGTGCGGCTGGACGGCACGCCGGTGCGGCTGGTTCCGGGTGAGGCGTTGCACGTGCCCATCGGTGTCCGGCACCGGGTGGAGAACCCGGGCGAGACGCAGGCCGTCGCCGTCTTCCACCTCGGGCCGCTGGCGCCGAAGCCGGAGCTCGGCCACGTGGACACCGAGCCGCTCCCCAACGCCGGGGAGCCCTCGCTCAACGTCGGGGACCAGAAATGACCGGCAGACGGGTGGCGCTCACCGGCCTCGGCGTCGTGGCGCCCGGCGGCACCGGGCGCAAGGCGTTCTGGGAGCTGCTGACCGCGGGCCGTACGGCGACGCGGACGATCTCGATGTTCGACGCCGGCGCGTTCCGGTCGCGGATCGCCGCGGAGTGCGACTTCGACCCGGCCGCGGAGGGCCTCAGCGCCCGCGAGATCCGGCGCATGGACCGCGCGGCGCAGTTCGCCGTGGTCTCGGCGCGTGAGGCGCTCGCGGACAGCGGCCTGGACCCCTCCGACCTGGAGCCGACGCGCACCGGCGTGACGCTGGGCAGCGCGGTCGGCTGCACGATGAGCCTGGAGGAGGAGTACGTCGTCGTCAGCGACTCGGGCCGCAACTGGCTCGTCGACTCCTCCTACGGGATGCCGCACCTGTACGGGCACCTGGTGCCCAGCTCGCTGGCCGCCGAGGTCGCCTGGACGTGCGGCGCCGAGGGCCAGGTCACGCTGATCTCGACCGGCTGCACGTCCGGCCTCGACGCCGTCGGGTACGGGGCGCGGCTGATCGCGGAAGGCTCAGCCGACGTCGTCCTGGCCGGCGCGACCGACGCGCCGATCTCCCCGATCACCGTGGCCTGCTTCGACGCGATCAAGGCGACCTCACCGCGCAACGACGACCCGGCGCACGCGTCGAGGCCGTTCGACCGCGACCGCAACGGCTTCGTCCTCGGTGAGGGCGCCGCCGTGTTCGTGCTGGAGGACCTGGAGCGGGCCCGGCGCAGGGAGGCGCACGTCTACTGCGAGGTGGCCGGCTACGCCACCAGGGGCAACGCGTACCACATGACCGGGCTGAAGCCGGACGGCCGGGAGATGGCGGAGTCCATCAGGGTGGCGCTGGACCGGGCCAGGCTGAACCCGGACGACGTCGCCTACATCAACGCCCACGGCTCGGGCACCAAGCAGAACGACCGGCACGAGACGGCCGCGTTCAAGCGCAGCCTGGGCGACCACGCCTACCGGACGCCGGTCAGCTCCATCAAGTCCATGGTGGGGCACTCGCTCGGCGCGATCGGCGCCATCGAGGTGGCCGCCAGCGCGCTGGCCATCGAGCACGGCACGGTGCCGCCGACCGCGAACCTGGAGACGCCGGACCCGGAGTGCGACCTCGACTACGTGCCCAAGGTGGCCCGCGAGCAGCCGGTGGACGTGGTGCTCAGCGTGGGCAGCGGCTTCGGCGGGTTCCAGACCGCGATGGTGCTCACGGCCCCCGGCCGGGAGGCGGCATGAGCCTGGCTCAGGACGCGCCGGTGATCACCGGGATCGGCGTCGTCGCCCCCACCGGCATCGGCGTCGCGGAGCACTGGGCCGCGACGCTGAACGGGAAGCGGGCGATCGACAGGATCACCCGGTTCGACGCGGAGTCCTACCCGGTGCGCCTGGCGGGAGAGGCGCGGGGGTTCAGCGCGCCGGGCAACGTGCCCGGCCGGTTGATCCCGCAGACCGACCACTGGACGCACATGGCGCTGCTGGCCGCCGAGATGGCGCTGGACGACGCGGGCGTGGACCCCGCGGCGCTGCCCGAGTACGAGATGGGCGTGGTCACGGCCAGCTCGTCCGGCGGGGTGGAGTTCGGCCAGCGCGAGATCCAGGAGTTGTGGAGCAAGGGCCCCAGGCACGTGGGCGCCTACCAGTCGATCGCCTGGTTCTACGCGGCGACCACCGGGCAGATCTCCATCCGGCACGGCATGCGCGGCCCCTGCGGGGTCGTCGTCGCCGAGCAGGCCGGGGCGCTGGAGTCGCTCGCACAGGCCCGGCGGGTGCTGGAGGACGGCGCGCGGCTGGTGGTCAGCGGCGGCACCGACGGGCCGTTCAGCCCGTACGGGCTCACCTGCCAGATCTCCAACGGCCGGATGAGCACCCACACCGATCCCGAGCTGGCCTACCGCCCGTTCGACGCCGGCGCGGGTGGCTACGTGCCCGGCGAGGGCGGCGCGATCCTCATCGTGGAGGACGCGGCCAAGGCCAGGGAGCGCGGGGCGCGCAGGACGTACGGGGTGATCGCCGGGCACGCCGCCACGTTCGACCCGGCGCCCGGCACGGGACGCCCGCCCGCGCTGCGCCGCGCCATCGAGCAGGCGCTCGCCCAGGCGGGCCTGGCGCCGGGCGACATCGACGTGGTGTTCGCCGACGCCGCCGGCACCCCCGACCTCGACCGGGTCGAGGCCGAGGCGATCGCGGCGGTCTTCGGCGACCGCGGCGTGCCGGTGACGGCGCCCAAGACGATGACCGGCCGGCTCTACGCGGGAGGGCCGTCGCTGGACGTCGCCACCGCGCTGCTGGCCATCCGCGACTCGGTGCTGCCGCCCACGATCGGCGTCCGCGACCTCGTCCCCGGCTACGCGATCGACCTGGTCAGGGACGAGCCCCGGCACGCCGTGGTGCGCTCGGCGCTGATCATCGCGCGCGGGTACGGCGGCTTCAACGCCGCGCTCGTGCTCCGCGCCCCCGATACCGGCACTTCCACACAAGGAGAGGACCGATGAAGGAACTCACGCTCGACGACCTGCGGCACCTGATGCGGATCAGCGCCGGCGAGGACGAGTCGATCGACCTCGAAGGCGACATCATCGACACGGGCTTCAGTGACATGGGCTACGACTCGCTGGCGGTGCTGGAGCTGGCCAGCCGCCTGGAGCGCGACTGGGGCGTGGTCGTCCCCGACGAGGTCGCCGCCACGCTGGAGACGCCCCGCGCGGTGCTCGACTACGTCAACGAGCGGGCGGCGGTGAACTAGCCATGGCCGCCGGACACACCGAGAACGCGATCGTCATCTCCGCGCCGATGGACCTCGTCTGGTCCATGACGAACGACGTCGAGTCGTGGCCGGAGCTGTTCGACGAGTACGCCAGCACCGAGGTGCTGCACCGCTCGGGCGACACCGTCCGCTTCCGCCTGACCATGCGTCCCGACGAGAACGGCAACGCCTGGTCGTGGGTGTCGGAGCGGACCGCCGACCCGCGCACCCGCATCGTGCGGGCGCACCGCGTCGAGACGGGCTGGTTCGAGTACATGAACCTGCGCTGGGAGTACCGCGAGGTGCCGGACGGCGTGGAGATGCGCTGGCTGCAGGACTTCCGGATGAAGCCGGACTCCCCCGTGAGCCTGGAGCAGATGACCAGGCGGATCGACGGGAACTCGCCCGTCCAGATGAAACTGATCAAGGAGAAGGTGGAGCGGGCGGCGCGTCGGGTCAGGAAGGCGTGAGGCCGGGATGCCCGCGCACAGGGCCCGCGCGGAGCGGGCCGGCCGGATGACGGGCCGGGGCGGTGTGCCGTGACCGGGGTCGCGCTGCCGCTGGCGCTGCTGGCCAACGGGCTGGCGGCGGGCGTGCTGGTGGCCACGGTGCTCGGCGTCGTGCCGTTCTACATGACGCTCCCCGCGCCCAGCTACGTCAGGGCGCACGCCTTCGCCGTCGGGCGCTACGACCCGTTCCAGCCCGCCTGCCTGCTCATCACCCTGGCCGCCGACGTGCTCGTCGCCGTGGCGGAGCCGCGGATCGCGGTCCGGGTGCTGTGCGCGGCGGCGGCCCTGGCGGCCGGCTCGGTGGTGGTCGTGTCGCTGACCAGGACCCTGCCGATGAACCGCTGGGTCAAGGCGCAGAACCCCGACTCGCTGCCCGCCGGGTGGGACATGGAAGCCTTCCGCCGCACGTGGGCGCGGTGGAACGGGACCAGGACGTGGCTGGCCGTGCTCGCCCTCGTCCTGAACAGCTCCGCAGCCGTCGCGCTGCTCTGAAACGCGGCCCTGAAACGCCGCTGCGCGGCCCCGCAGACCAAGAGGAGAGGCAATCATGAGTTTCCGGCTTGAGGGCAAGAACGTCCTGGTCACCGGAGGAACCAGAGGGATCGGCCGGTCGGTCGTGCTCAGCCTGGCCCAGGAGGGGTGCAACGTCGTCGCGTGCTACCGCGGCGACGCCGAGGCGGCCGCGCGGCTGGAGAGCGACCTGGCGGCCACGTCGGGCAAGCACTGCGTCATCCAGGCCGACGTGGGCCGCGCCGACCAGGTCACCCGCCTGATCGACGAGTGCAGGACCAGGCTCGGCTCGCTGGACGTCGTCGTGCACAACGCCGGCGCCATCAGCCACGTGCCGTTCGCCCAGCTCGAACTGGCCGAGTGGCAGCGGGTGCTGGACACCAACCTCACCGGCATGTACCTGGTCCTGCACGGCGCGCTGCCGCTGATGTCGCAGGGCGGTTCGGTGGTCGCCATCGGCTCCAAGGCGGCCATGGTCGGCGTGCCGCTGCGCACCCACTACACCGCCTCGAAGGCGGGCGTGCTCGGCCTGGCCAGGTCGCTGTGCAAGGAGCTGGGCCCGCACGGGATCAGGATCAACGTGATCGCCCCCGGCATCATCTCCACCCACGCCGCCGAGGGCCTCAGCCCCGAGCAGGAGCAGCGCTACCGCAACATGACCGCGCTCGGCCGGCTCGGCGAGCCCGACGAGATCGCCGACGTCGTGCTGTTCCTGGCCAGCGACCGCTCCCGCTACATGTCCGGCGAGACCGTCCACGTCGATGGAGGGATCTGAGATGGCTGACACGCAGGTGTTCCGGGTGATGCTGCGGATGCAGATCCATCCAGGCAAGGAGAAGGAGTTCGAGCGGGTCTGGTACTCCGTCGCGGACGTGGTCGGCGAGAACCCCGCCAACGTCGGCCAGTGGCTGTCCAGGAGCGCCGAGGAGGACGGCGTCTACTACATCATGAGCGACTGGACCGACGAGGCCGGCTTCCGCGAGTTCGAGCGCAGCGACGCGCACGTCGAGCACCGCAAGAAGCTGCACCCCTACCGCTCGCACGGCACGATGACGACCAAGCACGTGGTGTTCGACCTCGGCCGCGAGCGCGCGGAGGCCAGACGATGATCGGAGCGGTCCGGGTGCTCGTCTACTACTCGGCCGCCAACGGGGACGCGGGCTCCGTGATCGACGCCTACCGGCGGGTCAACATGGGCATGCGCGGCACCGCGGGGCTGCTGAGCAGCCAGTTGCTGCGCTCGGCCCTGGACCCGAGCGAGTTCGCCGTGCTGAGCGAATGGCGCAGCCTGTCGGAGTTCAACGCCTGGGAGCAGGGGTCGCGGCACAAGGGGCAGACGTCCGCGCTGCGCTCCTACCGCGACGACGAACGCGGCAAGGGCTACGGGATCTATGAAGTCGTGGACCAGTTCTGACAGCCCCGGCTCCGGTGGGGCCCGCCCCGCCGGAGCGCCCGCTCCCCCGTACGACGTGCGGCGGGCGCTGCGCGCGGTGGGGCGGCACCTGTGGGCCGGACTGCAGGCAATCGGGCGGACCAGCTTCGCCGACGGGTGGTTGAGCGAGGAAAAGGAGCACCGAGGATGACCATCACCCTCCCCCCCAAGACCGAGGCGGCCGAGTGGATCCGGTGCGCGCGGTGCGGGGAGATCGTGTACGGCAAGCGTTTCGCCCGCGATCTCGGCGTGTGCCCCGGGTGCGCGCTGCACACCAGGATCACCGCCCGCGAGCGGATCGACCAGCTCTTCGACGAAGGATCGACGCAGGTCATCGAGGCGCCGCCGGTCCCTGAGGACCCGCTCGGGTTCGCCGACAGCAAGCCGTACCCCGACCGGCTGCGCGAGGCGCGGCACAAGTCCGGGCTGGACGAGGCCGTGCTGTGCGTGCGCGGCACGATCGACGGCCACGGGATCGTCGCCGCCGTCATGGACTTCCGTTTCATGGGCGGCAGCCTCGGCTCCGCCGTGGGCGCGCGGATCGTCGCGGCGGCCGAGGCCGCGCTGGCGCAGCGGGTGCCCTTCCTGCTGGTGACGGCGTCGGGTGGGGCGCGCATGCAGGAGGGCGCTCTGTCGCTCATGCAGATGGCCACCACCAGCCAGGCCCTGGCCGAGCTGGACGAGGCCGGGATCCTGACCATCGCGCTGATCACCGATCCGACGTACGGCGGGGTGGCCGCCTCCTTCGCGACCCTGCCCGACGTCATCCTGGCCGAGCCCGGCGCCCACGTCGGCTTCGCCGGCCCCCGCGTGATCGAGCAGACCATCGGCCAGGCGCTCCCCGACGGGTTCCAGACCGCGGAGTTCCTGCGGGCCAGAGGGCTCATCGACGACGTGCGTCCACGCGCGGAGCTGCGCGCCACGCTCGCCCGCCTCTGCTCGCTGCAGGCCGCAGCCGAGCGGGTGCCCGCCGCGGAGCCGTCCAGGCTGATCTTCCAGCCGGAACGGCTGCCCGCCAGGAGCGGCTGGACGGCCGTGCAGCTCGCCCGGCACGCCGACCGGCCCACGTCGCTGGACTACGCGCGCCACCTGCTCGAGGAGTTCGTGGAGCTGCACGGGGACCGGCTCGGTGGCGACTGCCCCGCCATCGTGGGCGGCCTCGGCAGGCTGGACGGCCGGCCGATCGTCTTCATCGGCCACCAGAAGGGCCACACCACCAGGGAACGGGTGGAGCGCAACTTCGGCATGCCGACCCCGGCCGGATACCGCAAGGCGGCCCGGCTGATGCGGCTGGCGGCCAAGCTCGGGCTGCCGATCCTCACGCTGGTGGACACGCCGGGGGCGTACCCCGGGCTGGAGGCCGAGGAGAACGGGCAGGCCTGGGCCATCGCCGAGAACCTGCGGCTGATGTCCACGCTGCCGGTGCCCGTCGTCGCCGTCGTCACCGGTGAGGGAGGTAGCGGGGGCGCGCTGGCGCTGGGCGTCGCCAACCGGGTGCTGGCCCTGTCCAACGCCGTGTACTCGGTGATCAGCCCCGAGGGGTGCGCGTCCATCCTGTGGAAGAGCCCGTCGGCCGCGCCGCTCGCCGCCGAGGCGTTGCGGCTGGACGCGCGGGAGCTGCTGCGGCATCGCATCGTGGACGGGGTGATCCCGGAGCCCGGGGAGGGCGCCCACACGGATCCGGCGGCCACCGCTCGGCTGGTGGGGGCGGCGGTGGCGGAGGCGTTCGACGACCTCGCCATTCATGAGCCGCGCAAGCTGATCGCGGATCGGCGGCAGCGGTTCCGCCAGTTCGACGCGGGGTCGCGATGAGCGCGCAGGAGGCCGCGGGGCGGGCGGACGGCGTCACCGGGCAGGAGGCCGCGGGGCGGGCGGATGAGGGCTCCACGCAGGCGCTGATGGGAGAGCTGTGCCGTCAGGCTGCTGAGCTGATCGCGGCCGGGGGCAGGATGCGCAGGGTCCGGCTGCAGGCCGGTGACGCGGTGGTCGAGCTGGAATGGCCGGACGTCGCCGCGGGCCCGCCCGTCATCGCCGCCGGTCCGCCCGCCACCGCACTCCCGCACACCGCACTCCCGCAGTTCGCGCCGCCCTACGCCGCGCCGCACGGCGTGACATACCCGGCACCGCACACCGCGCCCTACGCCGCGCCGCACGTCGCACAGGGCGTGGCGCAGGACGGGGCCGCGCAGGACGGCGCGGCGACGGCTGAGGGCGAGGAGCTGCGCCACGTCTGCGCGCCGATGGTGGGCACGTTCTACTGGGCCCCCGAGCCGGGCGCCGCCCCCTTCGTCGCCGTGGGCGACACGGTGGAGAAGGGCCAGCAGGTCGGCATCGTGGAGGCGATGAAGCTGATGAACCCGATCGAGGCCGACGTGTCAGGCGAGGTCGTCGAGATCCTCGTCCCGGACGGAACGCCGGTCGAGTACGGCCAGAAGCTGATCGCCGTCGCCCCGCCCGCGACCCACTGAACGACCGTTCCGACCGCGCCGGGAAGGCGCCTGGAGGCTCCATGTTCTCGTCGGTCCTCGTCGCCAACCGTGGCGAGATAGCGCTGCGCATCGCCCGTAGCTGTCGCGAGCTGGGCGTACGCGTCATCATGATCCACTCGACGGCCGACCGTGACTCGCCCGCGCTGCGCCTGGCCGACCAGCGGGTGCAGATCGGCCCCGCGATGGCCAAGCGCAGCTACCTCTACCCGCCCGCGATCCTGGAGGCCGCGCTGAACGCCGGGGCGCAGGCCGTGCACCCGGGGTACGGCTTCCTGTCCGAGGACGCCGACTTCGCCGAGATGTGCGAGTCGAAGGGGCTGACGTTCATCGGCCCGTCGCCGTCGGTGATCGCCTCGCTGGGCGACAAGACGCAGGCGCGCAACCTGGCCGCCGCCGCGGGACTGCCTGTGCTGCCGGGCAGCCCCGCGCCGCTGCGCACCGGGCAGGAGGCCAAGCAGGTCGCCGACGAGATCGGGTACCCGGTCATCATCAAGGCCGTGGCGGGCGGCGGCGGGCGGGGCATGGCCGTCGTCCGCGACCCCGAGGACTTCCTGCGGGCGTGCGCCGAGACCCGGACGAGCGCGCAGGCGGTGTTCGGCGACGGCCGGGTCTTCGTCGAGAAGTACGTCGAGAACGCCCGCCACATCGAGGTCCAGGTGCTGGGCGATCTCCACGGCGGCATCGTGAGCCTGGGCGAGCGCGACTGCACCGTCCAGCGGCGCAGGCAGAAGCTGATCGAGGAGTCGCCCGCGCCCGGCCTGTCCCCCGAGCTGACGGGGCGGATCCGGGAGGCGGCGGTGACCCTGGCGCGGGCCGTCGGCTACGCGAGCGCCGGGACGTTCGAGTTCCTGGTCGATCCCGCGGGGGCGTTCTTCTTCATCGAGGCCAACTGCCGGATCCAGGTGGAGCACCCGGTGACCGAGATGGTCACGGGCGTCGATCTGGTCAGGGAGCAGTTGCTGGTCGCCGCCGACCGCCCGCTGGGCCTGCGTCAGGAGGACGTGGAGCTCAGGGGCGTGGCGATCGAGTGCCGGGTCAACACGGAGGATCCGCGGCGCGGGTTCCTGCCGACGCCCGGTGTGGTGGAGGAGTTCCTGCCGCCGGGCGGGCCGTTCACCCGGGTGGACACGCACGGCGCGAACGGCGTCTCGATCGGCGCCGAGTACGACTCCCTGCTGGCCAAGGTGATCGTGTGGGCTCCGGATCGCGATCAGGCCGTCGCCCGGATGCGGCGGGCCCTGAGCGAGTTCCGCGTGTCGGGGCGCGGGATCTGTACGACGATCGGGTTCCTTCAGGACATCATGGCCGACGCGCGGTTCCTGGAGGCGCGGCACACCACGTCGCTCGCCGACGTCATGGTGGCCGCGGACTCGTAAGGAACGTGGGCTCTCAAGCGGAACGCCAGGCCCGGCCTTGAGCCGGGCCCGGCTCGCGTCTCACAGGGCGCAGCCGGCCTTCCGCGGTGACCGGTCACGCACCGAGTCACGCACTGGGTCACGCACTGGGTCGTGCAGCGGCCGGCGCCCGTTCCGCCCGGCCAAGGCGGGCTCGGGCGAGCGGTCGATGGACGCGTGCGGCGCGTGCGGCGCGTGGTCGAGGGCCAGCACCGTCTGCTGCAGCTCCCGCATCTCGGACCCCGGCTCCAGCCCCAGCTCCTCCCGCAGGATGGAGCGCAGGTTGTGGTAGACCTCCAGCGCCTCGTGCCGCCGGCTCTCGCGGGAGAGCCCCTCCATGAGCCTCAGGTGGAACCACTCGTCGAGCGGGTGGGTCGCGGCCAGCTCCTTCAGCTCGGCGATCGTCTCGTGGTGCCGCCCCATCCGCCACCACGTGTCGATCCTGAGCTTGACGGCGTGGACGCGCAGCTCCTCCAGCCGGGTCCGGTAGATGGCCAGCCTGGGCCCGGCGACCACGTCCGCGAGGGCCGACCCGTGCCACAGGTCCAGGGCGGCGCACAGGGTCGCGGAGGCGGGTTCGAGGTCGTCGGATTGCAGGTGCCGGCGGGCGACGTCGATCAGCCGCTCGAACTCGACGGCGTCCAGCATGCCGCCGTCCACGGACAGCAGGTAGGCCCCGTGCTTGGTGAGGAGGCGGGGCCCGTCCTCCTCCTCGCCGTTGCGTGTCAGCAGCTTGCGTAGTTGGTAGACGTAGGTCTGCAGGGTGGTGAGCGCGCTCACGGGCGGGTGGCCCTCCCAGAGCTCCTCGATCAGTGCCTCGGTCGGCACGACCTCGTTCGCCGAGGACAGCAGCAGCGCGAGTACGCTGCGCTGTTTCGGAGCGCTCGGTGTCAACCGGCGCGGACCATCGTGGATCTCCAATGTTCCGAGCACCTGAAAACGCATCTCGCATGATCCTCACGTAGCGGCGTTGACTTGTGGGTCTTCCCGTACCTGAAGGAATTTCGCGATCCCCTCGGATGCCTTTCTAGTTGACTGCGGTAAAGCGCCGCTTTCGTCTCTCTTTCGCGCTCAATTGGGCGTGAGGTCCCGGTGACGCGACGGAAATGCCGGCTGTGACATGGCCGCCGCCAGCCGCCGGCGGGCGACGACGAAGCCCGTCGCCGTCAGCAGGGCCAGCGCGGCGAGCGCGAGGTAGTACACAGGCTGTGGATCCCCGGCGGAGACCAGCCTGCCCAGCAGGCTGCCGAGGCCGCCGCCGACGCCCGCGAACATCCAGTACAGCGCCATGGTGCGGCCGGCGAACGCGGAAGGGGCGAGGTCCACGGTGGCGCTCATGACCGTCGGGCCGAGTATCACCTCGCCGCACGCCAGCGTCAGCAGCACGAACAGCAGCCACAGCGGGGAGACGCGCTCCCCGCCCGCCGCCAGCATGGCCGCCACGCTGATCACCCCGAAGCCGGCGGCGGCGAGCCAGTGCCCGAATGCGATCTTGTCCACTACGCCGACCTGACGGCCCTTACGCACCAGCAGCCACGCCACCCCGGGCGCGGCCAGGAGGATGAACAGCGGGATCGCCGACTGGAACCAGCTCGCGGGCACCAGGAAGCCGCCCAGCTCGCGGGCGGTGTGCCGCTGCGCGAAGAGGCTCAGCGTCGAACCGGCCTGGATGACGAACATCCAGAACAGCGCCACCGACAGCAGCACCCAGCGGAACGCCGACAGCCGCCGGCTCTCCTCCGGGCTGAGCCGGGCCCGGCGGCGCAGGACCGCGAAGTAGACGAACGGCGCGGTCAGCGTGACGAGGCCGACGAGCGCGATCCCGTGCGTGATCGCGAAGGCGCCGGTCAGCACGGCGCCGGTCAGCAGCACGCCCACGACCGCGGCGGCGATCGCGATCCGTCTCGCCACGGTACGCAGTTCGTCGCGGCTCGCCGGATGCGCGGGAGCGCGGCCGATGGTGCCGAACCTGCGCGAGCCGATGGCGTACTGGATGACGCCGAACGTCATGCCGAGGCCCGCCGCGCCGAACCCGAGGTGCCAGTTCATCCGCTCGCCCAGGAAGCCCGTGACGAGCGGCGCGAGCAGCGCGCTGATCTGGATGCCGATGTAGAAGACGACGAGCGCGGCCTCACGCCGGTTGCTCTCGTCGGGGCCGTAGAAGCGGCCCAGCAGCGCCAGCATGTTCGGCTTGAGCAGGCCGGTGCCCACGGCGATGGTCACCAGGCCGAGATAGGCGGTGGGCCGGGCCGGCACCATCATCAGGTAGTGGCCCAGGGCGATGACGACGCCGCCGTAGAGCGTCGCCCGGTGCTCGCCGAGAAACCGGTCGCCGAGCCAGCCGCCCGGCATGGAGAGCACGAAGATCAGGCCGACGTAGGCGCCGTACAGGGCGACCGCGGTCGAGTGCGGCAGGTTCAGCCCGCCCTCCTCGGCGGGGGCCACCGCGAACAGGATCATGATGGCCTGCATCCCGAAGAAGCTGAACCTCTCCCACATGTCGGCCAGGAACAGCGTGGTGAGCCAGCGCGGCCTGCCGTGCGTCCGCGAGGTACTGGTCGGCGGGTTCATCACTCCTCCAGGGCTTGCCGTCGAACGGGTTCCCGTACACCCGTTCATGCTGCTGGGCACGGCTAGAGAGCAGGTCGAACGCCGGTCGAAGCGCCCCGGGCGGCCCCGGCGCTCCAGGCTCCCTCAAGCCGCGTGCGAGCCGCGGCGGAAAGACTGGCCCGAGATCGTTCGCGGCAGCCAGATACCGAGGAGAACCCCAATGGAACGCATCCTGGTCGTGGCACGCATGCGGCCCTCCTCCGAGGCGGAGGTCGCCGAGTTGTTCGCCGAGTCGGACCGCACGGAGCTGCCGTGGCTCGGCGGCGCCGTGAGCCGCAGCCTGTTCTCCTTCCAGGGCCTGTACTTCCAGCTCATGGAGGTGCGGGACAACGCCCAGCACACGATGAGCCAGATCCGCGAGCACCCGGAGTTCCGGCGCCTGAGCGAGCGGCTGACGGAGTTCATCGAGCCGTACGACCCCGACACCTGGCGATCCCCCAGGGACGCCATGGCGCACGAGTTCTACCGATGGGAGGCCGAGCCCGGAAGGGTCTCCCAGCTTCCTCGATGACGTCAGCCGACCGGCCGGCGATCGGCCGGGCCACCACAGTCACCGTTTCGGCGGGAGGGACGATGAGCACGAACAACAAGAGCATCAGCCGCGAGTCGCTGCTCGGGATGATGCAGGCGTACAAGACGACCAGCCTGCTCAGGACGGGCGTCACCATGGGGGTGTTCGACTGCCTCGCGGAGGGGCCGATCGACGCCGAGACCGTGGCGGGGCGGCTCGGCAGCGACGTCCGCGGCATGCGGATCCTGCTGAACGCGCTGGCCGCGGTGGGCCTGGCCGTCGAGGACGGCGGCCGGTTCGCCCTGCCCGAGCACGGCGAGCGGCTCCTGGTGAGCAAGAGCCCCGAGTACCTGGGCGACATGGTCAGGGTCATGGCCAGCGACTGGGAGTGGGACGCGCTGAAGAAGCTGCACGACGCCGTACGGCACGGCGGCACCGTCATGGAGGTGCACGCCGAGACGCCCGGCTACGAGTACTGGGAGGACTTCGCCTCCTACGCCGTCGCGGTGGCCCGCCCCACGGCCGCCGTCGTGGCCGACGCGCTGGAGCCGTGGGCGGCAGGGCGGGAGAGCCTGGACGTGCTGGACGTGGCCTGCGGGCACGGCATGTACGGGCTGACCCTTGCCCAGCGCAACCCGCAGGCCCAGGTGTGGGCGCTCGACTGGCCCAACGTGCTGCCGCTGACCGAGCAGCACGCCGAGCGCATGGGCGTCAGGGAGCGGGTGCACCGGCTGCCCGGCGACATGTTCGAGGTGCCGCTCGGCGGCCCGTACGACGTCGTCCTCGTCACGAACGTGCTGCACCACTTCTCGGCGGAGCGCGCGGGCGAGCTGCTGACCAGGCTCGCCCCCGCGGTCAAGCCCGACGGGAAGATCGTGCTGGTGGGCTTCACGCTGGACGCGCCGCCCGCCGAGGACCCCGCCCCGCACCTGTTCTCGATCCTGATGCTGACGTGGACGTTCGAGGGCGAGGTGCACACGGTCCAGGACTACACGCACATGCTGGACAGGGCCGGGTTCGTCGACGGCCGCCGGTACGACGTGCCGGGCCTGGCCTTCCGCGTCCTGGTCGCCGACAAGGCCCAGGGCTAGAGCCCAGGGTCAGGCCAGCCGCTGGACGCGCCCGCCGTACGTCTGGGCGAGGCCGGCGTAGATCTCCTCGATGCGGGCGAGCGAGCGCAGGTGGTCGTGCGTGGCCGCGACGGTGCGGGCGATGGCGCCCATCGTCGCCGCCAGCTCGCCGTCGGTCAGCACCCGGGTGAGGAAGCTCGCGAACGCGGGCACCTCACCCGGGCGGTACAGGTAGCCCGTCCTGCCGTGCTGGACGAGGCAGGTGCGCGCGCCCGCGTCCGCCGCCACCACGGGCAGGCCGCTGGCCATCGCCTCCAGAGTGGCGGCGGCGCCCAGCCCGGCGACCTTCGGGCTGGCGAAGACGTCGGCGGCGGCGTAGGCGAGGTGCAGGTCGTCCTCGGGGACGGAGCCGAGGAAGTGGGTGCGCCCGCCGATCCCGAGCGCGCCGGCCAGGCTCTCCAGCCGCGCGCGGCGCGGCCCGTCGCCCACCAGGACCACCTGCGCGTCGGCGCGGCGGCACACCTGCCGCAGCGCCTGGAGCAGCTCGTCCAGCCGGGTGGCCGCGTCGAGCCGGCCGACGAACAGCGCGGTGTCGCGGTCGGGCAGGCCGAGCCTGCCGCGCGCCCACGTCTTCGGCTCCTCCCTGGGCCTGAACCGGCTGAGGTCCACGCCGTGCGGCACCGGCTCGACCGGGCGGGTCAGGCCCTGGTCCGCGAGCAGCTCGGCGGCGGCCCTGCTCGGCGCCGCGACGTGGTCCGCCCGGCCGAACACCCGGGTGAGGTCGCGCCAGGCCAGCGTCCTGACCAGCTCGCACGCGGTCCTTCTCCGGTGCGGCAGGAAGCGGGTGGTGGCCACCACCGGCACGCACAGCCGGCGGGCCACGGCGATCAGCGCGCGCCCGACGACGAAGTGGTCCTGCACGTGGACGACGTCCGGGGCGATCCGCCTGAGCAGCCCCCTGAGGGTGCCCGTGAGCAGGACGGGCACGATGATCCGCCGCTCCGGCACGGCCACCGACCTGAGCCGGTGCACCGTGACGCCCTCCGCCCGCTCGACCCGCGGCGACCCCTGCTCCGACGGGCACACGACGTGCACGTCGTGCCCCCGCCTGACGAGGGCGCCGGCCAGGCGGTAGGCGGAGCAGGCCGTGCCGTTCGCGTCGGGCGGGTAGGTGTCGGTGCCGATCAGCAGCCGCAGCGGCCGTGCCTCACCCTCAGCGCCGTCGAACGGGCCTTCCCCACGAGGCGAGGAGGCGAGGAGGCGGAAGGTCATGGAGTGGCTCCTTCGATGTCGAACACCGATCATCGGACCGCGCACCACCATGCTCCTGACGGCCTCCCGCCGGTGCCATCGGGGAACATCCCTGACGTTTCTCCGGGAGCCCCTGAGATGACCCTGACAAATCGACGATGGACGAGTGGAGGTGATCAGTCAACGCCATCATGGGAAGGTCGGCGACTCCTGCGGAGAGGAAGGACATGGAGGTGCTCGATCAGCTCGCCGAGCTCCACCCCCTGCTGCTCTGCGCCGCCGCGCTCGGGTTCATGTGCGTGGAGACCTCGCTGCTCGTGGGCCTCTTCGTGCCGGGCGACGCGGTGGTGCTGCTGGCCGGGACGACCGTCGACTCGCCGGCGCGCTACGCGCTCCTCGTCGCCGCCACCACGCTCGGCTGCCTGGCGGGAGAGACGCTCGGGTTCGCCCTGGGACGCCGCTTCGGGCCGTCGATCCGGCAGAGCTGGGCGGGGCGGCGGATCGGGGCGGGCAAGTGGGCCAGGGCCGAGGCCCACCTGCGCCGCCATGGCGGGCCCGCCGTGTTCGGGTCCCGGTTCGTCACCGTGATCCACTCGCTGGTGCCCATCGTGGCGGGCACGCTGGGCATGCCGTACCGGCGGTTCATCTGCTGGGCCGGGCCCGCCGCCCTGACGTGGTCGTGTCTGTACGTGGGCGCGGGGACGGCCGTCGCGGCCTCCTATCGTGAGGTCGGCTCCGAGTTAGGCGTCTGGGGCACGCTGATCCCTCCGGCGATCGTGGCCACCGTCATCGCCGTCCGCGTCGTCCGGTCACACGTCAGGCGGCGTCGCATGGCCCGTCATGGCTGAGCGACCGGCGGGCGCGGGTCAGGCGGCGCCGCTGCGTCCGTCGCGGTTGAGTGACCGCACCGTCGCCCCCTCCGTCCACCGGCCGTCCCGCTTGCGCTGCCGCTGCTCCCCCAGGACGGTGTCCGCCTCGGCCAGGACACGCGTGGCCCGGTCGCGGACGCGGTAGGCGCCCAGCTCGTCGAGCCTGCTCATCCCCGGCACCAGCAGGGCCACGGCGTCACGAGGCCGCCCGGCCGACAGGTGGATCTCCCCTTGCAGGCAGGCGACCTCCGCCTCCCCGCAGGCGTCACCGAGCCGGGCGAAGGTGCGCCTGCTCTCCTCGGCGAGCTGGATCGCCTCCCCGTGCCGCCCCTGCTCCAGGGCGACGGCCCCGAGCAGCGCCAGCGGGCGCGCCTTGCCGTACCGGTCGCCGATCCCGGTGAGCCCTCTGGCCTCCTCGGCCATCCGGGGCGCGGCGCGCAGATCGCCGACGCGCAGGGACGACCAGCCCATCCGGTTCAGCGTCACGGCCTCCAGCCGGGTCTCCCCCAGCTCCCTGGCCAGCCGCAGCACCCGTACGAGCGTGTTGCGCGCCTCGGACTTGCGCCGCAGGCCGAGCAGCGCGTCGCCGACGGCCCCGAGCGCGAGGGCCTCGGCGTACGGGTCGGAGGCCGACCGGGCGAGCTGGTAGGCGTGCTCGGCGAGCGCCAGCCCCTCCTTGGCCCTGAGCTGCATCACGTTGACGGCCGCCAGGACCGCCGTGCTGTACGGCAGCTCGCGGGCGGCGTCGAGTTGCTGGAAGGCGGTCACGCACTTGGCGATGATCTTGCGGGCGGCCTCCACCCGGCCCTGCCGCAGCAGCAGCATGGCCCGGTGGTGCTCGGCGCGCCACCCGGTCCGCTGGTCGCCGTTGGCCCAGGCGGAGTCGCGCACCCTGACGCACAACAGACCGAGCATCTCCAGCGCGTCCTCGTGGCTGGCGAGCTGCGAGATGACCTCGGTGATCCGCGCCGCCCGCTCGTGCCAGCCTTGCCGGCAGCAGTGCAGGGCCATGTCCTTGAGGTGGTCGCGTTCTGCGGCGAGCCACCGCCACGGCCGCACGTCGACCCGCGCGACGTCGTTGAGCGGGACGGACGCGACGACGGCGCCGTCCGGCGGGAGCTGGCCGATCGCCCTGGGCAGTTGCCGCGACGCCCGTTCCGCGTAGGCCAGCAGGGAGTCGGTGTAGCGGCGCAGGGCGGCTCCGGTGGAGATCGGGTCGTCCTGCTTGGCGAGGTCGGCCGCGTACAGGGCGGACAGGGGGTGCAGGCGGTAGGTCGGGTCGTGGATCGTGTTGAGGCCGACGGGCTCCAGGAGGTTGTGCTCGATGAGCCGGTCGGCCAGGTGCTCGTCGCCCGCGCCGGCCAGGGCCGCCACGGTCCACGGCGTGATCTCGGCGCCGGACAGCAGGCCGAGCCGGCGGAAGGCGGTGCGCGCGGGCGGGTCGAGGGCGACGTAGCTGCGCTCCAGGCTGCGCCGGAGGTCCAGGCCGCTGATCCGCAGCTCGTCCAGGCGCCGGTGGCCGTCCTGCAGCCGCTGGGCGAAGGTGGCGACGCGCGCCAGCGGCTGCGCGGCCAGCCGGGCCCCCACGATGCGCAGGGCCAGCGGCAGGTGCCCGCAGGCGGCGGCGATGCGCGCGGCGGGCTGCGCCTCCTGGCGGATGCGCCTGCTGCCGACCAGGGCCTCCAGCAGGTCGAGCGACTCCTGCTCCGACAGGTTGCCCAGCCGCACCGGGACGGCCCCCGGGAGGGCGGACAGCAGGCGGCGGCTGGTGATGACCACGGCGCAGCCGGGCGTGCCCGGCAGGAGCGGCCGCACCTGCTCGATGTCGGCGGCGTCGTCCAGGATGAGCAGGACGCGGCGGTCGGCGAGCCTGGATCTGAACAGGGCGGCGCGCTGCTCGTGCCCCTCCGGGATCGCCCCCGGGCTCAGGCCGGTCGCCTCCAGCAGCTCGCCCAGCACCTCGGTGGAAGTGCGCGGGTGCTCGCCGACGCCCTGCAGCTTGACGTAGAGCTGGCCGTCAGGGAAACGGTCCTGGACCTGATGGGCGACCTGGATGGCCGTGGCGGTCTTGCCGACGCCGGCGGGCCCCGTCATGGTGACGATCGCCATCGTGTCGGACTGGCCGGGGTCGAGGGCCGCGTCGGCGCGCTTGAGCAGCTCGGTGCGGCCGACGAAGTCGCCGGCGCTCACGGGGAGCTGGCGCGGGGTCGTCCACGGCGAGGCCGCGCCGCCGGCCTCCCTGTTGCCCTTCCTGTAACCGTTTACTGATACCAGCTCGGGATCTCCGGTCAGCACGGCGTGCTGGAGGCGTTCGAGCTCGTCGCCGACGTCGAGCCCGTAGTCGTGGCGCAGCACCGCGGAGACGGACGCGTACGCCTTCAACGCCTCCACCTGCTGCCCGCAGCGGAACAGCGCGATCATCAACTGGCCGCACAGCCGCTCGCGCAGCGGATACCTGCGGACGAGGCTGCGCAGCTCCGCCACGATCTCGTCGTGGTTGCCCAGCAGCAGCTCCAGGTCGAAGCGCCGGTGCAGGCACCGGAACCACTCCTCGGTGAGCTGCGGCACCTCGTCGCGCAGGATGACGTCGGAGCGGATGCCGGCCAGCGCCGTGCCCCGCCACAACGACAGCGCCTCGCGCAGCAGCCCCAGCTCGCCCGCCGCGTCGCCCGCCCGCTCCGCGTGCGTCGCCTGCTCGGTGAGCCCGCGGAAGCGCAGCAGGTCGAGCTGTTCTGGGGCGACCTCGATGAGGTAGCCACCGGGGCTGGTGCGGATCACCTCGACGTCGTCGTCACCGTCTTCGAGCGTGCGGCGCAGCCGGGCCAGATGCGTCTGCAACGAGGCCCGCGCGTAACGCGGTAACCGCTGCTCCCACAGTCGTTCCATGAGGTCGTCGGCGAGCACGACGCGGTTCGCGGAAAGCAACAGGGTCGCGAGGATCACCCGTTGTTTCTCGGCGTTGACCATGATCGTGCGGTTCCCGCGCCGCACGTCCAAAGGACCGAGAATGGCGAACCGCATTGCCTTTTCCATGTGCAGCAACCCCCGTGCGGCAATTTATTCAACGGCAAGCGAAATTCCTGCGGGCCATGCCTGTTGCACCGGGGGCGGCTCCAACGCCGAAAGGCACGATCGCGCCTTGAGCGCGCACCCCCGCCTCACCGATCTTACGAACTCACGCCTTATTGACAAGGCCTATGGCAACTATGTACCGATCCATGTCACGGGCACAGGTCCACAACTGCGCTTGTTTTTTCCGCCGCGCACATAATCGCGCGGCGGCGAGCAGGATTCAGGACGCGCCCGCGGGCCGGGCCTCGGCCGGAGCGTCGTGCGTCCTGGTCCGCCGGGGCAGCAGCGGGACCAGCAGCACCGCGAGGAGGAAGACCCCGGCGTTGTAGAGCAGGGTCCGCCAGGTGGCGCTCGCCCACACCATCGGGTCGCGCGGCCCTGTGCCGACCAGCGAGAAGAAGATCGCGCCGACCATCGCCACGCCCACGGCGGTGCCGAGCTGGATGGTGGCGTTGGCGACGCCGGACCCGGCGCCCGCGTCCCTGGCGGGGACCCCGGCCAGCACCAGGTCCACCAGGATGGGCACGACCAGGCCGGAGCCCATTCCGGCGCCCAGGAGGCAGGCGAAGACCTGCCAGGAGTCCGTGGCGCCGCCGTAGTGGCGCAGCACCACGATCAGGGCCACCATGCCCGCCGCCATGACGACCAGGCCCGCGCCGATGAGCCTGCGGCCGGCGACCGCGCCGTACCTGACGGCGATGCTCGCGGTGAGGCCGAGCCCGATCGTCCAGCCCAGCCCCGTCAGCGCCATCCGCAGCGGGCTCCAGCCGTGCGCGACCTGGAAGTCCCACACCAGCACGATGAGGTAGGACATGATCCCGGAGAAGACGAGCGCCATCAGGACGGAGCCGGCGACGAACGAGCGGTTGCGGAACAACGCCGGCGGCACCAGCGGCGAGCCCTCCCGGCGGAGCTGGTGGAGCCCGAACGCGGCGAACACCGGCAGCGAGACCACCATCGACACCAGCGTCCAGGCCGGCCAGCCCAGCTCGTGCCCCTGCACCAGGGGGTACATCAGCATGATCGAGGCCAGCCCGAGCAGCAGCACGCCGGTCAGGTCCAGCCGCAGCGGCCGGTCGGACTTCGACTCCGGCACCAGCCGCGCCGCGCCCACGAAGGCGAGCACCCCGATCGGCACGTTCACCCAGAAGATCCACCGCCATCCCGGCCCGGCGGTGAGCAGGGCGCCGGCGACGGGGCCGGTGATCGAGGCGAACGGCACGACCACGCCGAGCAGCCCCATGGCCTTGATCCGCTCCGGCGGCTGGAACATCACCTGGATCACGGACAGCACCTGCGGCACCATCAGCGCCGCGAACACGCCCTGCGTCACCCTCGCCGCCGCCATCATCTCGCCGCTCTGCGCGAGACCGGCCGCGGCCGAGGCGGCGGTGAACCCCGCGACGCCGATCAGGAAGACCCTCTTGCGGCCGGTGATGTCCCCGAGCCGGCCGCCGGTGACCAGGAGCAGCGCGAACGCGAGCGCGAAACCGGCCAGGATCCACTGCTGCAGGGAGATGCCCGCGCCCAGGTCCCGCTGGATGTAGGGCAGGGCGACGTTGACGATCGTCACGTCGAGCTGGTTCATGAACATGGCCGTGAGCACGATGAACAGCGCGAACCACCTGCGGGGATATTCGCTGCGCCGAGAGCTTTCGGTGGCCATCTGACCCTCTCCTGGTCGCGTGTCGTGTCATGGCGCTGATCAACTCCCGTTCATGGTCGCGTGCCGGACTAGAGCGCGGCTCAAGCACTACTGGGACGACCCGCATGGCGGTACACGCGGGCCAGGTGGCCGTACGATGTCAGGCATGCCGTCGGGAGGTTAGAGGTCCGTGTCCGATGACCGCGCGTGGCACCGTGATCCCCGCCACGGTGCGAGCCGTTCACCCCACACCGCCAGAGCGGCGTCCCGCCGCGATCGAACCGGCTGGTGGGTCGCCGGAGCGCTGGTCCTGACCTTCACGCTCGCGGTCGCCGCCACCCTCTACGTGGTGGGAGACCGCGACACCGCCGAGGAGCGGGAGCCGCGGGGCTGGCGGCTGGTCTGGTCGGACGAGTTCGACGGCCCCGCCGGGCCGCCCGACCCGGCCAAGTGGAACCTGGTCGACGACCACCTCGGCTACAACAACGAGCTGGAGTACTACACGCCGCGCAACGCGGCGGTGGACGGGCACGGCCGGCTGGTCATCACCGCCAGGTCCGACGACGCGGGCTCCTACGACTGCAGCCCCCGGGTGTGCGCGGCCACCTCCGCCCGCCTGTTCACGGCCGGGAAGTTCGCCCACCGGTACGGGCGGATCGAGGCCCGCGTCAAGTTACCCATGGGCCGGGGCATGTGGCCGGCCTTCTGGGCGCGGCGCTCCCCGCAGGGCAGCGGGCGCGGCGAGATCGACATCATGGAGCACCTCGGGCACGAGCCGGACACCGTGCACGGGAGCCTGCACGGGGAGCAGGGCTACGACCGGCAGAACACCTACCGGCTGCCCGGCGGCGGCAGCTTCGCCGACGACTTCCACGTCTTCGCCGCCGACTGGTACCCCGACCGCATCTCCTTCCTGGTCGACGGTCAGGTCTACGCCACCGAGCACAAGGCGGACGCCCCGCCGGGCGGATGGGACTTCGACGTCCCCTACTACCTGCTGCTCAACCTGGCCGTCGGCGGCGACTGGCCGGGGTCGCCCGACGCTACGACGCGTTTCCCGCAGCATCTGATCGTGGATCACGTCCGCGTGTACGCCGCCACCGATCCGCCACGCTGACCCGCGCACCCCGTCCTGTGGCGAAGCTGGCGGCCAGCACGCCCACTCCGAGCAGCAGCGACAGGCCCTGCGCGAGCGTCCAGCCGAGGGCCGCGGCGGTCAGCCCGTACGGCAGCAGCGCCGCCACCAGCGCCAGCACCAGCACCGCGTTGGCGCCGTTCATGAACACGTACGCGCCGGTCCGGTCCCGGCTGATCAGGATCGTGTCCACCAGGTAGTTCCCCGCGCCGACCAGCGACGCCAGCGCCAGCACCCGCAGCGGCTGCGCCGCCTGCGCCGCGTAGCCCTCCCCGAACACCCGCAGGAGGTACGGCGCCCCGGCCACGATCACCGCGACGGCCGGCACGAGCAGGCCGTAGATCCCGGCCACGGCCTTGCGCAGGTACCGGCGCAGCGAGATCCGCTGCGCCTCCGCGAACAGCACCTGCGCGCTCGTCGAGGGGATGAAGCTGAGGAACGCCGCCACCTGGAAGGCGATCGCGAAGTACGCCGCCGCCCGCGGCCCCTGGATGGCCAGCACCTCCAGCGGCACCACGGTGCTGGGCAGCATGCCGAGCGCCGTCGCCAGGTAGCCCGCGGCGGAGAACGGCAGGTAGCGCCGCAGCAGCTCACCCGGCCGCGCGCGGACGGCGACGCGGCGCAGCCTCGGCCACAGCGCGGCCCCGCCGAGCAGGCAGGCGAGCAGCGTGCCGCCGCCGTAGGCCAGGATCAGGCCGGTGAAGCCGAGCGGGACCAGCGGCAGCAGCGCGCCGACCTTCAGCACGGTGCCCGCCACGTTCTTGGCCAGCAGCGCCGCCGTGCCCCGCACCGCCACCAGGCCCGCGTCCAGCGTGCCGCCCACGGCGGTGACCATCACCATGGCGGTGATCAGCGCCATCGTGCCCGGCTGCCGGATCAGCTCGGGGCCGCCGGGCAGCAGCGGCGCCAGGACCAGCAGGGACACCAGGGCGAGCACGCCGCCGATCGCGCCCACGGCCGTCACGGCGATCGCGGCCAGGCGGCGCGGGTCGTCGGACTTGACGAGGTGGCGCAGCAGCGTGGTGGGCAGGCCGAGGGAGGCGATGGTGGACAGCAGGTTGACGGTCGCGGTCACGGCGGTCAGCCAGCCGACGGCGGCGACCGGGTAGTTGCGGGCCGCCAGGGTGAAGAACGCGAAGCCGCCCGCCGCGAGCAGCACCGTGTTGAGCAGGAGGAGGAAGGTGCCGCGCACGAGGACGTCACGGAAGAACGACCGGACCCGATCACCGCCATGGCTCAGGCGTCGGACGCGCCCGCCCGGACGCGCGCCTGGATCGCGTAGCGCGGTCGCGTAGCCGTTGCGGGTGGCGCGGCCGATCTCCGTCCACCCGCCGCCGGCGGCGTGCTCCAGCGCCGCCCCCGACATCCGCGCCAGCCGCGCCGCGTCCCACCCCGCCGCCTCCCGCAGCGCCGCCGTGAGCCCGCCGGCGCCGTCCCGGTAGGAGGCGAGGGCGGCGGCGGGCAGCCCCGCCATCGCGGGCAAGCCTGGCACGATGAGCGGCCTGCCGTGGGCGAGCGCGAGCAGCGCGCTGCCGCTGGTGGTGATCTCGCGGAACGGCAGCACGACCACGTCGCTCCCGGCGAACAGCCCGGCGACATCCGCGTCGGGCACCCGCCCGATCCGCAGTTCGACCCGGTCGTCGCCGAGGGCCGACGCCTCCAGCCTGGCCGCGAGCGCCGCGTTCGGGCAGGCCCCGGCGACGACGAGGCGCACGTCCAGCTCGGCGGGCAGCGCGGCGAAGGCCGCGAGCAGGTCCTCGACCCCCTTGTACGGCTCGATCCGCCCGAAGAACAGGAACGTGCGCACCCCGCCCGACCGCCCCGGCGGCGGGATCGGCGGCGCGGGAAAGGGGCCGTGCGGGATGACGACCGCCCTGGACGGTTCGGCGCCCAGGGCCGCCAGCCGGTCCAGCGCCGTCGAGTGGTGGGCGATCACGAGGTCGCAGTGCCGTACCAGGGTGCGCCGGGCGGCGGTGTCGTCGGCGAAGACGGGCCGGTGCGGCAGCACGTTGTGCGCCGTCCACACCAGCCGCAGGCCGAGCAGCCGGATGACGCCGAGGACGGCGGCGAACCACCACTGGGCGAGCCGCCGGGTCCGGTCGCCGCCGGGCAGCGCGAACTTCCACACCCAGTGCAGGTGCACGATCCTGGCTCCGGTCAGCCGCCGCACGGCCAGCTCCGCGGGCAGCAGCAGGAGGTTGAGCGTGTGCGAGGGGGTCAGCTCGCCCAGGTAGCGGACGCTGACGCCGGGTAACCCGGAGTGCAGCAACTCCTGGTACGGGTTGCTGTCGCGGGGGAAGACCAGCACCTTCATCGGCAGGCGCGACCCCGGGGATCCACGAGTTCGGCGAGCACGCCCGCGCCGTACATGAGGTGGTCGGCCAGGACCCGCACCGGGCCGTTGTGCCGGTTGCGCCAGGCCGGGACCAGCAGCAGCGCCGGGTAGAACGGGAACCACAGGGTCAGCGGCAGGCCGAGCAGGAACAGCGGGTACACCACGACCATCGGCTCCCTGCGCAGCAGGGACGCGCGGCGGGAGCGGTGCTTGAGGTAGAGGCGGGCGCGGGCCTTGCCGTAGACGAAGGAGCGGCGGAGCTGCCTGCGGTGGTCGCCCCAGTCGTGGGTGACGACCGCGTCCCCGGCGCTGCGGATGCGGTGCCCGGCGTCCTGCACCCGCCAGCTGAAGTCGACGTCGGAGCCGTAGCCGAACGTCTCGTCGAAGCCGCCCACCCGGTCGAAGACCTCCCGCCGCACGGCCAGGTTGCCGGTGCCGCACTCGGGCAGGTAGCGGGCGGCGGCGGCCCGGCGTCTGGCGTCGGCGTCGTAGAGGCTGCCGTGCCCCTCAGGGCCGGTGACCAGGCCTGACACGACGCTCTCGCCCTCGTCCGTGATCGGCGCGAGGAGGCGGCGCAGCCAGCCGTCCTGGGGCAGGCAGCCCGCGTCGGTGAACACCACGATCTCGCCCTTGGCCGCGTGCACGCCCGCGTTGCGCTGGTGCGGGATGGTCACGCCCGCGCCCGGCGGCGGGGTGAAGTCCGCCCACCGCACGTGCGGGTGGGCGGCGGCGACGGCGTCGAGCCTGCCTGCCGAGGCGTCCACGACGATGATCTCGTACGGCGGACCGGCGGCCTCGGCGGCACGGGCGACGGCGTCGAGCGTGCCGTCCAGCGCGGGCTCGTCCTTGCTGATGATGACGATAGAGATCATCGATGGAACACCTTCGTGACTCCGCTCGTGTAGACGAGATCGTAGTGCGCCTCGATGAACTCGGCCGGGAACGCGTACAGCGCGAGCTGGTTGTCGAACAGCGACCTGGCGCGGCCGACGGCGGTGTTGGCCCAGCTCGCGTACACCCAGGCCTGCCGGTCCAGGGTCTGCGGCGTGATGTCGGTCTGGATGCGCCGCCCGGGGCCCAGCTCGGCGAACAGGCGGAGCTGCGCGTACCGGTCGGCGTAGAGGCGGGCGGGCGAGCCGCGGGCCTCCTCCTTGAGCCAGCGGGCGCCCGCCAGCTCGGCCTCGTACATGCAGTAGCGCTCGCAGTCCTCGCCGCGCGTGGACAGGTTGGTGGCCCGCTCGCCGCCGAGCACCACGTTGTCCAGGCCGCTGCCGGTCGTGAACGTGACCACGACCGCCGCGCCCGCCAGCCCGTACAGGGTCCTGCGCAGCCCGGCGGGGAACTTGGCCGACGAGACGCGGTGCAGCAGCCAGAACATCGCGATGGACAGCAGCGTCAGCGCCTGCAACTGGGCGCGGCTCTGGTTGTAGGCGGCGGCGAGGGTGCCCGACAGGCGCAGCAGCACCAGGACGCCCAGCATCGGCACGGCCAGCACGCCGATCCGCCTGACCAGCCACGACGAGTGGCGGCGCACGGCCATGACGATCGCGCCGATCAGGCCGAGCAGGTTCGCCAGTTGCTGGATCAGCAGCACGCCGAGGTCGAGCGACGCGCTCACCGCCGGGGCGGCCTTCGGCGGGACGGGCACGCCCGCGTCCCCCAGCTCCCAGCGGGGCGCGTCCGCGTCGGCGGCCGGGCGCACCGTGGCCTTGGGCGGGCGGTACTTGGGCACCACCCGCTTGGCGTACAGGTACGTCGGGATGCGGGTCACGTCGGTGCCGCGCAGGTAGGCGGACAGCAGCGTGCCCGCCGACTCGGCGCCGGGCAGCAGCCGCAGGCCCTCGGCGCTCAGCGCGGTGCGGAACTCGCCGATGTTGGCCGTCGAGCGGGTGATCGGAACGTACCAGAGCACCCCGGCCACCAGCCCCGGCACCAGCGCCGCCGCGACCGCGCGCGGCGCGATCCTGGGCCGCCGCAAGGCCCACAGCACCGCCTGGAGTGCAAGCGCGCCGCCGAGCATCACGGCCGTGAAGTACGCGGTCGTGTAGTGCGAGACCACGATGCCCGCCCCGAACAGGCCCATCAGCGCCGCCTTGGGCACGTGCCGCAGCCGGGCGTCCAGCAGCGCCCCGCACAGCGCCGCGAACAGCAGCATGGCGATCTCCTGCCGGGCCAGCGCGGGGAACTGCTGCGACAGCGCGCCCTGCGCCGTCACGAACGCGGCGGCGGCGAACGCCCACTGGCCTGGCAGGAAGCGCCTGGCCAGGTGGTAGATCCCGACGGGGAACAGGGCGAAGACGGCCGGGTAGACGACCTTGAACACCAGCAGGACCGGCAGCCCGGTCAGCGCGTGCAGCTCGGCCGGCAGGACGGTGATGCTCAGCATCGCCCCGTACGCGTCCGGGTGCGGCCCGGTCACCCAGATCCCCGAGGTGACCGTCTCCTGGGCGACGGCGTACTCCGAGGCGATGTCGAAGCCGTAGACCAGCTCGCCGCGCAGCGCGTACGACCACATCATGGCCAGCGAGACGGCGTACAGCAGGACAGCGGTCCGCCCGTCGCCCAGCCGCCCGGCCCTGACGATGCCGAAGGCCAGCACCAGCACGCAGCCGACGACGGCCGCGACCGCCACCTCGGAGCCGTACCCGTGGTTGAGCCGCAGCGCGCCCGCCGCCGCGAGCAGCGGCACCAGCATCGGCAGCGACAACCATCCGGCGGACGGCAGCGACCGCCACGGCACGCCCGTCTCCGGCGGCGCCTTCACCCCCGCCAGGAACAGCCCCAGGCAGGTCAGCATGAGCCCGGCGAGCAGCGGCCCGGCCCGCAACGGCGCACCGGGATCCGCCTCGGGACCGAACACCGCTCGCAGGGCGGCGCCGTCCACCAGCGGCACCAGCAGCGTCACCGCCAGGCCCGACGCCATCAGCACGATCAGCGACGCGGCCGGGACGTACAGCGGGAAGCCCGCCACCAGGCGGCCGGGCACCCGCAGCGCCCGCAGCAGCAGGCAGCCGGGCACGACCAGCAGCAACGGCACGAGCAGGAGCTGGGCCGCCCACAGGTGACGCACCTGGGTCAGCCCGACGATCAGGACGAGGGCCGCGCCGTACAGCAGCATGCGCCTGTCCTGCTCGCGCATGGTCACGTGCTCTGCCCCCCGCCCCGGCCGGCCCTGTCCCCGGCGAACATGCGGCGGAAGGCCCACAGACCGTGCAGGAAGCCGATATTTTCGCACGTCTCCTGCGCCAGGCGGAGGTACGGGTCGGCGAGCGCCTCCACCCTGCCCCGCAGCGCATGCCGCAGCCCCACCGGGTAGAGCAGCAGGGGCAGCAGCACCGGGACGGGCGCGACCGCCGGCCAGCGGACGGCCGCCACGGCCAGGCCCGCCACCAGCGCCGGCCACGGGAACAGCGTCGGCCGCACGCCCGGCCACTTGCGGCACTGCATCGCCGCGCCCCTGCCGTACGCGAGGCTGCGGCGCAGCAGGCCGCGCACCGTGGGCGCGTACCGGTGGGCGACCGGCGCCTCCGGCACGAACAGCAACCGGCCCCGGCGGAGCCTGCGCGACAGGTCCTCCTCCTCGGCCGCGTACCGGAACCTCGGATCGAAACCGCCGGCGGCCAGCAGCGCCTCCCGCTCGTACGACATGTTGCCGCCGCTGAAGGCGTGCACGTCCCGCCTGCCCCGCGACGGCGGGGCCGCCCGCCACTGCCGCTTCAGGTACAGCCAGAACCGGTACGGCAGCGCCGCGCTCACCGTGAGGTCCAGCTCCAGGGGCTCGTGCCGGTTGTTGCGTTCGAGGAAGCGCGGCAGGAAGCCATCGCCCGTCTCCGGCACGACCGGGCCGCCCACCCCGGCCACGCCGTCCTCCGCGTAGCCGCCGATCAGCAGCTCCGCCCAGCGGGGGCCCGGCTCGCAGTCGTCGTCCAGGAAGGCGACGATGCGGCCCTTCGCGGCGCGCAGGCCCGTGTCGCGGGCCGCCGCCGCGCCACGGTTCGTGTCGTGGCGGATGACCGTGGCGCCGTGTCCTCGTGCGACGTGGCCTGTGGCGTCCGTGGAGGCGTCGTCCACGACGATGATCTCCAGGTCGGCCTGGACGGTCTGGGCGGCCAGCGCGTCGAGGGTCCGTCCGAGGCGGGCTGCGCCGTCGTAGGAGCAGACGACCACCGACAGGCTAGGGGGCATCGGGACGGTTTCCGGGGGTGTGGGCGGACTCGTACAGGGCGATGGTGCGTTGGGTGATCACGTTCAGGCTGGTGTCCTCGGCACACGGAAGCGCCTGCGGGCCCGTCTCGAGGAGGTCGGCGATCGCCGACGCCAGCCGGTCAGGGGCGCCGGGCGGGACCGCCCACGGTGAGCCCTCGAACAGCTCCGCCAGCCCGCCCGCGGTGGTCGCGATCACCGGCACCCCGAAGGCGCGGGCCAGGTTCGCCACCCCGCTCTGCTCGGCGTCGCGGTAGGGCAGCACGACGGCCTCCGCCGCGCCGAACCAGGCCGCGACGTCGCCGTCCGGCACATAGCCGGTGAACACCAGCCGGTCCCGCAGCCCGTACCGGCGTGCCAGGCGGCGGACCGCCGCCTCGTGCAGGTGGTCGCGCGCCTCGAACACCCGGAACGGCCCGTGCCGCCGCCGCACCGCGCCCGCGACCACCACCCGCACCTCGCCCAGCGTGCCGGGCGGCAGCATGGTCATGGCCCGCACCAGGTCGTCGAGCCCCTTGCTGACGTGGACGTGCCCGAAGGCCAGCAACACGCGGTCGTCGCCGAGGCCGAAGCGCTTCCGCAGTTCGGCGGGGGTGCCGGTCGCGGGCGGCGGGGGTGTGGAGAAGTGCGGGATCACCGTGGCCTTGCCGTCCAGGCCGAGGGCTCGCAGGGTGTCCCCGGCCGCGCGCGTGTGCACGACGAGCCGGTCGCAGCCGCGCGCCAGGTGCCGGTACAGCGCCCTGCCCGGCCCGCGCAGCAGCGCCGTGTCGCGGGTGACCTCGTGCAGCGTGGCCACCGCCGGGACGCCGGGCGCGGCCAGCCAGCGCGCCACGGCCGGGGCTCGGGCGCCGAACGCGGGGACCGCGAACTGGGCGTGCACCACGTCCGGGCGGAACCGGTCCACCGCCTCGCGCAGCGGCTGCACCGTGCTGCCCAGGGTGCCGATGACCTCGCCGGGGGCGTCGGGGTGGGGGCGGGCGGCGACCACCGCGATGTCGTGGCCGCGCTCGCGTACGGCGTGGGCGAGCACGTGGGTGTAGGCGCCGATGCCGTCGCGGGCGGGCGGGTAGGGGCTGACGTAGAGGATCCTCACGGGAGCATCGCCTTGACCACGTGGGCGGCGATCGTGTCCAGGGCGTACTCGCCGACCCAGGGCTCGGCGGGCGCGCCGAGTGCGGACCTGCCGAGCGCGAGGCCTCCAGGACGGTCGAGGGTGAGGTCGGCGGGACCGGTGGGTGTGTCGTCGTCAGTCGGACGGTCGAGAGCGAGCGCCAGGGCGGCGGCGAAGGCGTCCAGCGTGTGGTCGCAGACGATGCCGCGCCGGCTGCGCCGCACCAGGTGCTGGGCCAGGTTGTCCCGGGCCGAGGTGGTCACCACCGGCACGCCGCAGGCGATCGCCTCCAGCACCGCGATGCCGAACCCCTCCCTGGTGGACGGGAAGGCGAACACCCGCCCGGCCTTGACCAGCGAGTACACGTCCTTCTGCTCGCTGACGTCGTGCCGGAACTCCACAACGTGCGCGATGCCGAGCCGCTCGGCCTCCTCGCGCAGCGCGTCGCGTTCCGGCCCGTCCCCGATGATCCGGCAGGTGACCGCGCGGCCGTGCTCGCGCAGCCGGGCGACGGCGGCGAGCAGCAGGTCCAGGCCCTTGTGCCGCATCAGCCTGCTCACCACGACCAGGTCGGTGTGCTGCTCGTGCGGCGCGGCCTGGCCGACGCCGTCGAGGTCCACGCCGTTGGGCGCGATGGTGATCGGGGTGCGCTCGCCCAGCTCGGCCCGCAGCCGCCTGGCCGTCTCCGGCGAGACGGCGATGATGCGGTCGGGCGCCCGCATGGCCAGCCGCTCGATCCACCAGGCGGGCCGCCAGCCCGTGGGCATGCTGTAGCGCCAGTACTCGGGGCCCCAGACCTCGTGCCAGGTCGCGATGAGCGGCACCCGGCGCAGCGTGGCGACCAGGCGCAGCGGTAACAGGTGCAGGAACGGGATCTGGTCGACGTTCAGCACGTCGAACCGGTGGCGCAGCAGCCGTAAGCAGGCCACCGCGAACACCAGCGCCTGCCACGTCGAGCGGACCCCGTGCCGGTACATCGGCAGCAGCGGCGCGATGGCGTGGAACGTGACGCCGCCCTCGGCGCGCACCTTGGGTCCGTGCCACCAGCGCATGGTGAACACGTGCACGTCGGCGTGCGCGGTCAGGTGCGCGTACAGCTCGTGGTAGCGGATCTCCCTGCCACCGAAGCTGTACGGGTGGATGGCATCGGTGACCAGCGCCACCACAGGCCGTCTCGGCACGCGCCTACCCCTCGTCGATGTTCGCGGAGCAGGAGGCGCGGAACGCGATGGACTCGCCGCCCTCCAGCAGGACCCCGAGCGTGATCGGGCCGGGCTCGCACAGCGCCTTGGTGGGCGGCGTGATCGTCACCGGCTGCCCGTCGGCCAGCCGCACCCGGCCGCTGGCGACGGTGCGGGTGTTGCCGGACTCGGTCAGGCGGACCGACCAGCCGTACTCGTGCTCGCGCCCGGTGACGTTGCGGATCGTGAAGGAGGGCGGGACCAGGTACGACGTGGCGGGCAGCCGATCCGGCAGGTCCTGGGGATCGACGAAGGCCAGCTCGGTGTACCCGGCGGGCGCGCCCGCCAGTCCGGCGGAGAGGAGAAGCCTGCGCCCCTGCTCGCTCTGTAGGCCGAGCGCGGCCACGACCACCGCGCCGAGCAGGGCGGCAGTCGCTGCAGAGGTGAAACGGGGGACTAATCGCGTCATTTACGGCGTGACTTCACCTCGATACTGATGGGACGGTTGATACTAATGTCCCTGAAGCGGCTCCCGCTCCAAAAGTGACCGCCGCACGGGTCCAACCGTTACCTTTGGAGCGCTCCGATACGACATCTCGCTGTTTCGGAGGACATCTGAGACGCGTTCAGCGCTGGCGGTAAACGCGCACCCAGTCGACGACCATCCGCGCGGGAAAACGTGTCTTGCTGTTCGGGTTTCCCACCCAGGTGCCGCCCACCTGCAAGTTGAGAATCACGTGGAAGGGCTTGTCGAACGGCCAGCCCGGATAGCGCGGATACTGCGCGTACGGCTTGCCGTCCACCCACCAGGTGATGCTCTGCGGCGTCCAGTCCACGCCGTAGACGTGGAAACCGGCGTCCAGCCGCTCCGGCAGGGCGATCTGGCCGCCGCCCTTGCGGCCCTTGGAGTGGGTGTAGGCCCGTACGAGGTGCGTCTCGTGGCCCCGGTTCTCCATGATGTCGATCTCGCCGTACGTCGCCGAGCCCGAACGGCCCGCGTCGGTGCGCTTGAGCCAGAACGCCGGCCACAGCCCCTTGCCGAGCGGCAGCTTGATGCGCGCGGCGAACCGGCCGTACGCCTGGTCGAAGGAGTGGCTGGTCTCCAGCCGGGCCGAGCTGTAGTCGCAGGCGCCGTACCAGCAGGTCGTACGGTCGGCCGCGCCCGTCCGCTGCGCGGAGATGACCAGGCGGCCCGAGCCGTCCTGACGCGCGTTCGCCGGGCTGTAGTAGTGCAGCGCCTTCCTGTTCGACCAGCTCGTGCCGGACAGGGCGGTCCACTTGGCGGGCGTGCCGCGCCCGTTGAACTCATCCGACCAGGTCAGCTTCCAGGACGCCTTGGGCAGCGCCAGCGGCGGCGGCTCGATCGACTGCGCCGGTGGCGGCGTCGCCGCCGCGTTCCTGGCCGCGCCCGAGGGCGTCTCGCCGACCGTCCGCACCCCCGCCGCGCTGGCCGCGACCACGGCGGCACAGATCGCCGATGCGAGAATCCAGGTGCGGGAACGGGGCGGGCCGTCAGCCTTCGTCATCGGGCCGGCTCGCGCACGGACTTCGTTTCGTCGCGCATCCCATAAATAATGACTTCCGGCGAGGGGCTCCGTCCTGGCCGGGAATATACCAAAGGGAGAGGCTGCGGTGACCGGAGGTGGTTGGAGGAGCGAGACGGGCGATCCGGACGGTTCGCCCGAGCAGGCGAACGAGCGGCTGTCCGGGCCGGCATCACCGACCTCCGGGCCGACGTCATCGACCTCGGGACCGGCGTCACCGCCGTCCGGCCCTGCGTCACCGCCCTCAGGACCGGCCTCACCGCCCTCAGGACCGGCCTCACCGCCCTCAGGACCGGCCTCACCGCCCTCAGGACCGGCCTCACCACTGTCCGGGCCGTCATCACCCCTGTCCCAGCCCTCGTTACCACCGGCCGAGCGCTTCTCGCAGCCGCTGTCGGGGCCCGCGCACCCATCCCAGCCACTTTCCGGCCCCGCGCACCCGTCTCAGCCACTTTCCGGGCCAGCGCACCCATCAGTGCCGCTTTCCGGGCCAGCGCACCCATCTCAGCCGCTCTCCGGCCCCCCGCACCCGTCGATGCCGCTGTCAGCGCCGTCGGTGCCGCCGACCACCCACCTGACCGACCCCGACGTCGGCTACCCCGCCACCGACCCGATGCCGCACGGCCGCCAGAAGCGCTTCCGCTCCCTCCTGATCGGCGGCACCTCCGTGGCGCTGGCCGTAGCGGTGGCGGGCGGCGTGCTGGTGGCCTCCCGCCAGGGCGACGAGCAGGCGTCCGCCCAACTGGCCGGCGCCCTGTTCACGACCGGCACGGCCGCCGCCGGCGACGGCCAGCAACTGGAGCTGAACGGCGTCGCCGCCACGGGCGCCACCGTGGTGGTCGCGGGCGGCGAGGACGCCGACTCCGGCTACCGCACCGAGTTCTTCCTGTCCAAGGACGCGGGCCGCACCTTCGCCCGCGCCCAGGTGCGCACCGCGAAGGGCGAGCCACCGGTCGCCGGCGAGGTGCCCCGCTACGTGGCAGCGGGCCCCGGCGGCTGGGTGGCGCTGGGCGACCGCGTCGGCGGCTCCGTCGTGTGGACGAGCCCCGACGGCGCGGCCTGGACCCGCCAGCCCGACGCCACCGCCAGCCTCGCCTTCGGCCCGCGCGACCGGGTCGCCGACGTGGCGTGGACCGGCAAGGGCTTCACCGCCGTCGGGCAGACCTCCGACAAGGGCGACTTCACTGACGCCTCCCCGGTGGTGTGGCTGTCCGCCGACGGCCGGAGCTGGGAGCGCAGGGCGGGCTGGCGGCTGCACCCGCCGACCGGCGGCACGCTGGCCCTGACCGATGTGGCGAGCGTCAAGGACGCGATCGTGGTGCGCGGCGAGAGCTCGGCGGAGCCGTACGACATCACCTGGCGCTCGACCGACGCCGGCGAGACCTGGCAGGCGTTCGCCGTCCCCGGCGAGTCGGGCGAGCCGGAGCTGACCTTCGCCGCGACCGCGACGACCATGCTGGCGGTGCGCCAGGACGGCTCGCACGCCACCACCTACACCTCGCCCGACGGCGTGCGCTGGTCCACCGCGGCGAAGATCGACGTGCCGGGCTTCCGCCGCGTGCTGCGGCTGACCGCCACGGCCGGGGCGGCGGTGGCCGCGATCGAGACCGGCAGCGGCGTCCGGCTGGTCCGCAGCACGGACGGCCGCTCCTGGCAGCCCGCCGGCGCGACGGCGGACGGGGCCGAGGTGCGCGACGCCGTCGCGGCCGGTGACAACACGGTCGTGGTGGGCGCCGACGCGGCCCACGGCACCACGGGCGCCCTGCTCGCGGTGCGCGACAAGGCGGGCAAGGACGTCCCCGCGAAGCTGCCTGACACCGGCGGCAGCGGCAAGGTCGTGGACGCGCTCGGCACGGCCGACGGCCGGGTGGTGGCGGTCGGCGGCGCCAACGGGGAGGCCGCCGTCTGGACGTCCGCCGACGGATCCGCCTGGCAGCACGTCCAGGACAAGGAGAAGGCGCTGACCGGCCAGGGCCGTCAGCGGCTGACCGGTGTGGTGCCCGGCTTCGCCGGCTGGCTGGCGGTCGGGTCGAGCGGCCGGACGCCAGGACATCCGCTGGTCGTCACCTCGGCCGACGGCGAGAGCTGGCGGCGGGCCGACGGCGCTCCGGCGTTCCAGCCCGAGGGCAAGAACCCGCTGGTCGCCCGGGGCGTCACGGCAGGCCCCGACGGCTACGTGATCGTCGGCGAGGACGGCTACGGCGCGGGCACCTGGTGGTCGCCTGACCTCAAGACGTGGGAGCGCGGCAATCCGGCGGGCGAGGACAACCTCGTCGGCACGCCGGCGACCAGGCGGTGGATGGAGTCGGTGACCGGCGGCCTGTTCGGCTTCGTCGCGGCCGGCGGGGTGACCGACCCCAACGCGTACGGCGGCGTGTTCGTGCGCCGCCCCACCGTGTGGATCTCGCCGGACGGCCGCAAGTGGTCGCTGGTGCGGCTGCCGATCCCGTCGGGGGTCAACGAGGGCTGGCTGTCCCACATCGCGTCCAACGACGACGTCCTGGTCACCGCGGGCACGGCCGTCACCGGCAACGGCACGGGCACGGCCGCGTTCGGTTACGCCTCGCTGGACGGCGGCCGGAGCTGGCAGCCGATCTCGCTGCCGGTGATGGCGGGCGAGCAGTCCAGCGTCACCGCCATGGCGGTGACCCCGGAGGGCTTCGTGCTGGCGGGCACCGTGGGCAGGCCGGGCGACGTGGTCGTCTGGACCTCGGCCGACGGCCGCTCGTGGAAGTCCGAGCAGCCGCGCGGCACCGGCATGTCGGGGCCGGGCGACCAGCGGCTGACCGCGTTCACGACGGTGGGCGAGGAGCTCGTCGGGGTGGGCTCGACGGCCACCGGCCACGGCGACGAGCCGACCGTGTGGCGGCGCCCGCTCTCCCCGGACGAGACGAGCACTCCTTGACGCGTGCCCGGCTGACCCCGGACGCTTCCTAACGCGTGCCCGGCTCACCCCGGACGCTCCCAAACGCGTGCCCGGCTCACCCCGGACGAGACGGGCGCTTCCTAGCGCGTGCCCCACACCCGCAGCGTGGCGTCACCGGCGACCCCGGTGACGGTCGCGCCGTCGCGGCTGAACGCCACCGAGTAGATCCAGTCGCCCGGCCCGTCCAGCTCGCCGGTGCCGCGCCCGCTCGCCACCTCCCACAGCCGCACCTTGCGGTCGTAGCCGCCGCTGGCGAGCATCCGGCCGTCCGGGCTGAAGGCGAGCGCGGTGGCCCACCCGCGGTGCCCGGCGAGCACGGTGCGCTCCTTGCGGGCGGCGACGTCCCACAGCCGGACGGTACGGTCGGCGCTCGCGCTGGCCAGCGTCCTGCCGTCGGGGCTGAAGGCCACCGAGAAGACCCAGTAGCGGTGCCCGGTGAGCACGGCGACGGCCTCGCCGGTCGCCGGGTGCCACAGCCGCACGGTGCGGTCGTGGCTGCCGGTGGCGAGCGTCTCGCCGTCGGGGCTGAACGCCACCGAGTCCACCCAGTCGGTGTGGCCGTTGAGCAGCGCGGTACCGTCGCCGGTCTCGGCGTTCCACAGGCGCACGGTCCTGTCGCGGCTGGCGCTGGCCAGGGTCTTGCCGTCGGGGCTGAACGCCACGGACCCGACGCCTCCGGTGTGGCCGGTGAGCGTGCCCTTGCCCTCACCCGACGGCAGGCTCCACAGCCGGATGGTCCCGTCGTCGCTGCCCGTGGCGAGCGTCTTGCCGTCCGGGCTGAACGCCACCGCGTGCACGCCCTTGGTGTGGCCTTCGAGCGTGGTGGTGGCGCGGCGAGTGGCGGCGTCCCAGATCTGCACCTTGCCCTCGGCGCCGCCGGTGACGAACGTCTTGCCGTCGGGGCTGTAGGCGACGGCGTAGGCGGGGTTCGGGGCGAGGGTCCTGGTCACCTCGGGCTGGACCACGGGCGTCGTCGGCCCGGTGACGACGGCCTGCCGGGTCACCAGCTTGGGCGTCGCCGGGGTGGACAGCGCGAACCAGGCGCCCGTGGCGACGACCCCGGCGGCCACCAGCCCGAGCGACGCGACGACCAGCGTGCGGCGCGACTTCAGACCGGTGCGGGCGGGCGCGCCCACCAGCGACTCCGTCGCAGAGACCGGCCCCTCGCCGGGGCGCGGCACCCCGCCCGAGATGGACGGCGGGCCGGAGAGCGCGGCGGGGCCGGACAACGGCGGCGGGCCCGGCTGCGGCGACACGACGGGCCGGGACGGGAAGCCCGCCGGGGACGGGAAGCCCGCCGAGAACGCGGAGCCCGCCGAGGACGGCGCCCCCGTCATCGGCGCGGGCCAGCCCTCCTGCCGCGGGGCCGAGAACAGCGCCTCCTGCCCAGGCGTCTCCCGCGCGGCGGCGGGCACGCCGTGGCCGAGCAGGGTGAACAGCACGTCGGTCGCCGACGGCCGGGCCGCGGGGTTCTTGTCCAGGCAGGCCACCACCAGCGACCGCACCGGCTCGGTCAGCCCGCTGAGGTCCGGCTCCTCGTTGAGTATGCGCTGGAAGAGCGCCGGGATGCTGTCGTTGCCGAACGGCGGGCGCCCGCTCGCCGCGTACGCCATCGTGGCGGCCCAGCTGAACATGTCGGACGCCGACGTCACCACGCCCGCGCTGAACTGCTCCGGCGCCATGTAGGCGGGCGTGCCGAGGATCTCGCTGCTCTCGGCGACCGTGGAGTCGAGAGCGCGCGCCAGCCCGAAGTCGATCACCCTGGGCCCGTCGGGGCCGCAGACGACGTTGCTGGGCTTGAAGTCGCGGTGCACGATGCCGGCCTGGTGGATGGCGACCAGCGCGGTGACGGTGGCGACCGCCAGCCGCTCCAGCGCGTCGGGGTCGCGCACACCCTGCGTGGCGATGAGCCTGCTCAGCGAGATGCCCTCGACGTACTGGCTGACCACGTACGGCTGGTCGCCGCTGGTGTCGGCGTCCAGGACGCGGGCGGTGCAGAACTGCCGCACCTGCCGGGTCGCGGCGATCTCCTGGAGGAACCGCTCGCGGGCCTGCGGCTCCTCCGACAGCCGGGCGTGCAGCACCTTGATCGCGACGGTCTGGCCCTCGGGGGACTCGCCGACGTACACGGTGCCCTGACCGCCCGCGCCCAGGTAGCCCGTCAGCCGGTAGGGACCTACTTGGCTCGGGTCGGCCGGCCGCAGAGGACTGAAACTGGGCACACGTACCTTCCCTGAGAAGGATGCTCAGCAGAACGATGGCTTACGGACGCTATGCACGACATACAGCGTTAAAAGCCTACTCTCCTGCCGCTCTTCGCGAGCTACCCCTTCTTGCTGGGAGAGGCTGTGGGCGACACGGTGGGGCCGATCTGAGGGATCGAACCGCCTAACCGCAGAGCGCCTTGACGGCGATCCCCATGACCTCCGGCGTGGTCGGGTTGCGGGTCGAGGGGTTGATCGACAGGGTCAGCGACTTGCCGGAGTCCGTACGGAACGCGTACGTCTGGTACCCGATCAGCTCCCCGCTGTGCCCCCACGCCGTGCCGCACGGCAGCCGGTAGGCCTGGAGGCCGAGCCCGTAGTCGAAGCCGGCCCCCGTGGCGACCGTCGTGCGCATCTCGCGCAGCGACTTCTCGCTGATCAGCTTGCCGCCGATCAGCGCCGTCATGAACCTCTCCAGGTCGGCCGCGGTGGAGATCATCTCGCCCGCCGCCCAGTCCAGCGACGGGTTCATCCTGGTGGCGTCCACCAGCTCGGGCAGCGGCTCGTACCCCTTGGCGTGCGGCGACGGCAGCCCGGCCCGGTCGCCCGGCACCACGGTGTGCCGCAGCCCGAGCGGCCGCAGGACGCGGCGCCGCACCTCCTCGCCGTACGGCCTGCCGGTCAGCTTCTCCACCAGCAGCCCGAGCACCACGTAGTTGGTGTTGGAGTAGTGCCACTTCCCGTCGTCGGGGAGCTTCTTGGCGAAGGCCACCTTGAGCAGCTCCTCCGGCTGGTACGAGCGGAACCGCGCGTCGCCGCGCCAGCGGTTGGTGGAGTAGCCGGGCTCGCTCATGTAGTCGTGGAGGTGGCTGCGGTGGTTGAGCAGCTCGCGGACCGTGATGCCGGAGCCGCCGGGCACCAGGCCGGGCAGGTGCCGCTCGATGGGGTCGTCGAGCGCCAGCTCGCCCTCGTCCACGAGCTGGAGCACCACCGTGGCGACGAAGGTCTTGGTGACGCTGCCGATCCGGAAGTACCCGTTCGGCGACGGTCGTCCGCCGCGCTCGACGTCGCGCACCCCCACGGCGCCCGACCAGGTGCGGTGGCCGTCGGAGACGCGCGCCAGGGCGGCCGTGGCCCCGTCGCCCGCCACGATCTTCGCCAGGTCGGCTCGCACGTCCACGGCGGCGCCGCCCGTCGTCACAGCCGCCGCCACCAGCACGTTCATCATCGTCTGCATCATGTGATCAACGTTAGGGAGATCGGCCGCGCGGCAGAATGCGGTGCTCCGCCCACTCCTGCTGTGGAAAACCTCAGGGCAGGGTGGGGACGACGGGCGGTGAGTCGGTCCAGCCGACCTCGACCAGGGTCTCGACGGGCGACTTGGCCGGGAAGGGCTCGCCGCCGACTGCGAGCGCGTGGCTTCGCGACAGCAGCACCATCCTGCCCGTGTCGACGATCAGCGACTGCCTGGACGTGCTCGCCTTCTTCCCCGTCCCGTTCGAGCTCTCCAGCACCAGGACGGCGCCGGTCCTGCCCAGGGAGTCCTTCGCGGTGCCGCCGGGGCGGGCGCCCGGCCGGCTCAGCAGCCCCTGGTACGCCGCCGCGCGGACCTCCTTCGGCGCGGGGACGGCGTGCAGGAGCTCCGCGAAGTTCGCGGTGAGCCAGCCCGCCATGGACCCGTCGGAGATCTGGAAGACCTGGCCCGCCCGCGTGACCCAGTCCTTGAGCCGGTCGGGGTCGGCCGGCAGGCGCTGCACCTCGTCGTAGGTCAGCCACTGCCCCGCGAAAGAGAACTGGTCGTATCGCTGGCGCACGGGGCCCACGTGGCCCTTGGCCGGTTGGGTGGACAGCTTCACGACCTTGCCGTCGATCGACTTGCTCCACTTGGCGGGCGAGCCGTCACGCTGCCACGCCTGCTTGTCGGCGGCGGTCGCGGGCACCGCCCCCAGCTCGCGGTAGCCGAACCAGGACTTGCCGCCGGGTGCGGTCCACCTCTCCGACACGCTGTGCTCCATCAGCGCGTAGGAGTCCGCCTTGGTGCCGAACCGCCACTGGTGGGGCTGGACGGTCAGCGACCTGGTGTGCCAGTAGGCGCCCTCGGGGGGAGCCGCCGCGGCGGCGGGCGGCGCGGCCAGGACGGTGGCGCCCAGGGCCAGGCCGGCGCCGAGAGAGATCAGCTTGCTCATGGGTTGTCGACTCACGACCATCCATACGCCTGGGACCACCCGGAAGGTTGCCCTGACATTGTTTCGCGCGGGCGGGCAACGGTCGGCCGCGGCAGGGCGTATTAGGAGGCGTGAAATCGGACAGAAAGCCGTGAGCGGCGTGGAGCACGACTTCGGCGCCTTCGTGGCCGCGCGTGCCACGAGCCTGCTGCGGGTCGCCTACCTCGCCTGTGGCGACACGGTGGAGGCCGAGGACCTGCTGCAGACGGCGCTCGAACGCACCTACAGGAAGTGGGACCGGGTCAGCCACGACAACCCGGAGCCCTACGTGCGCCGCGTCATCGTGAACGCGGCCATCAGCCGGGCCCGCCGCCGGGCCATCCTCAAGATCGTCCCCACGCACAGCCCGCCGGAGACGCCTGCCCCCGCGGGCGACCCCGACCTGCAGCACGTGCTCATGGAGGCGCTGCGCGCGCTGCCGCCCAGGCAGCGCGCGGTGGTCGTGCTGCGGTACTGGGAGGACCTCAGCGAGACGCAGACGGCCGAGGTGCTCGGCTGCTCGGTCGGCACGGTCAAGAGCCAGGCGTCGAAGGCGACGGCCAAGCTCCGCACGGCGCTCGGCCGGGACACAGTGGAAGGAGCAATCAGGAATGCCCACGCTTGAGGACGAGATCCGGCGGCTCATGACGCACGAGACCGCCCGGCTGCGCGCCGCGCCCGACCTGCTGCAGCGGGTGGTCCGCGCCGACAGGGCCAGGAGGCGCAGGGCCAAGGCGGCGGCGGTGACCGCCTGCGTGGCCGCCTCCGTGATCATCATCGGCGCGCCCGTGGCCTACCTGAGTGGCGGCTCGGCGGGCCCGGCCAGCGAGCAGGCCACCACCTCCGCGGTGCCGGAGCCGCCCGCCATCGACGACATCCCGCCCGCGCGGACCGAGCCGGAAACCCTCGGGGACCTCGGCGACGGCAGGGAGTTCGGCCACGTCAGGGTGGGTTACCTGCCCAAGCGGCTGGTGTGGGGCGAGTGGTCGATGGACAACGGCGACAGCTACACGACCTCGTACTTCTACAAGGGCGACGAGAAGGGCAGCTACCGCGTCCAGATCTTCATGTACGAGGACCAGACCATGCAGGACATCGACGACCGGATCCGCCTCCACCGCGAGGACGAGGAGGGCCAGGACGTGACCGTCGCCGGGCGCAGCGGCTATCTGGTCGTCGCGAACGTCGGCGAGGACGGCATGGCGGGCACCCCGACCCTCTTCCTCAAGCTGAACGACAGGCAGTGGGCCGAGATCATGTTCAGCCCCGTGTACGCCAAGGAGTTCTCCGGCGCCGACGCCGTCACGGCGGAGCTGAAGAAGATCGGGGAGGGCCTCAGCTCGACCCTCTGACAACCGATCAGGTTTCAAGAAGCCCGTGCCAGGGGCGCCCTCCTAACATGAGATTCACCCAAGAGGACATGCACGGGAGGAACACCCCAATGACTGACACCAAGGGCACTTTCGACGGTTTCTCCGACGACGAGCGGGCCGCGATGAAGGAGCACGCTCAGGAGCTGAAGAAGGCCGCGCGCCGCGGCTCGAAGGCCACCAAGGCCGACGGGGAGCAGGACGTGCTCGCCAAGATCGCCGAGTTCGCCGAGCCGGACCGGATCATGGCCGAGCGCATCCACGCCATCGTCAAGGAGAACGCCCCGGAGCTGACCCCGAGGCTCTGGTACGGCCAGCCCGCCTACTCGAAGAACGGCAAGCTGGTCTGCTTCTTCCAGCCCGCCGCCAAGTTCAAGACCAGGTACGCGACGCTCGGCTTCAACGACGCCGCGAACCTGGACGAGGGCGCCATGTGGGCGACCGCGTACGCGCTGACGGACCTGACCCCCGACGCCGAGGCGCGGATCGCCTCGCTGGTGAAGCAGGCGGCGAGCTGAGGCGCGGCTACCCGTGGCGCAGGACGTCCTCCACCACGGCCAGCGACAGCGTCTTGTAACCCACCGAGTCGAACAGCACGGTGATCCTGTCGTGCTCCCGGCTCATCACCGTCCCGGGCCCCCACAACTTGTGCGTCACCTTCGCCCGCACGGGGAACTCCCCGCGGCCGGGCTCGGGCACCGGCTCAGGGGCCCGGCCGCTCTCGCAGGCGTCGCACGCGCCGCAGGTGGCGGGGGCGTACGGCTCGCCGAAGTAGGCGAGCAGGAACCGGCGGCGGCAGCCGCTGGTCTCCGCGTAGCCGCGCATCATGTCGATGCGCGAGTCGTCGACGCGGCGCCGCGTCTCGTCCAGCTCGGCCGCCCGCGCGGCGGCCCGCTCCGCCGTCAGCCCGGCGTCGGCGTAGCGCAGGTCGCCGGCGTCGGTCACGGCGAGCGCGCCCGCCTGTTCCAGCAGGTTGACCAGCCTGGCCAGGTGTGAGGGCTTGATCTTGAGCAGCGCGGCCAGCTCGCCGGCGGGCACCGTGCCCGCGTGCTCGCGCACCAGCGTCGCCACGCGCAGCAGCGCCTCCCCGTCGGCCCTCCCGCCGGTGAAGAAGCGGCGCAGACCCAGGTCCTCCTGCCGGTAGAACAGCACGGCCGAGGCCGGCTCGCCGTCCCGGCCCGCCCTGCCGATCTCCTGGTAGTACGCGTCGGGCGACTCGGGCGGCGCGGCGTGCAGCACGTACCGCACGTCAGGCCGGTCGATGCCCATGCCGAACGCCGACGTCGCCACCACGGTGTCCACCTCTCCCGCGGTGAACAGCTCGTGCACACGGGTGCGCTCAGCCGCGCGCATGCCCCCGTGGTACGGCTCCGCGCGGCGTCCCCTGCCGGCCAGCGCCGCCGCGTACTCCTCGGTCTCCTTGCGGGTGGCGACGTAGACGAGGCCGAGCCCGTCGCGGGTGGCGGCGTGCTCGACCAGGGCCTGGCTCTTGTCCTCCGCGCGGGCGAAACGCCGCACCTCCAGGGAGAGGTTCGGCCGGTCGAAGCCCCTGACGATCTCCACGGGCCTGTTCAGCCCGAGCGAGCGGACGATCTCCTCGCGGACGTTCGGCGCGGCGGTCGCGGTCAGCGCCACCACCGGCGGATGGCCCAGACGCTCGATGACCTTCCCGAGCCGCAGGTAGTCCGGCCGGAAGTCGTGGCCCCACGACGAGACGCAGTGGGCCTCGTCGATCGCGATCAGGGACGGCCTCGCCTGCGCGAGCCGCTCCACGACGTCGGGCTTGGCGAGCTGCTCCGGCGACAGGAACACGAACGCCGCGTGCCCCGCCGTCACCTTCTCCAGCCCGGCCTCCACCGAGGAGGTCGAGTTGACCGCCACCGCGCCGCCCGCGTCCGCCTTGAGCAGGCTCGTCACCTGGTCACGCTGGAGCGCGATGAGCGGCGAGACGACGATCGCGGGCCCGTCGAGCAGCAGGGCGGGCACCTGGTAGACCGCCGACTTGCCGCCGCCGGTCGGCATGACGAGCAGCACGTCCCTGCCGCGCAGCAGGTGCTCCATCGCCTCCTGCTGGCCCGGCCGCAGGCTCTGCCAGCCGAAGCGCTGCCTGGCCGTGGCCCGCAGCCGCCGTCCGCGCCGGCCGAACCGTCCCCGCAACCCCGTCCATAAACCCATGCCGCCCATCCTTCACTCCCGGTGGGCCGCCAGTACCCACGTTCGCGGAGGGCATGCGCCCGTCGTCCAAGCCCTGTCACTCGACCTGGGCCATCGCGGCGAGGCGGCGGGCCAGCCGGGCGGCGCTCTCCCGCAGCTCCGGCGGCTCCAGCACCTCCGCCTCGAACCCCAGCCAGGCCACGTGCACGGCGATCGCGTCCAGGTTGTCACCGCCGGACACCAGCACGCACCACCCGTCGCGATCCTCCTCCACCCGCCCCACCTGCGGCGGCACCAGCTCCCGCACCTGCTCGGGCCGGGCGCGCAACCGCACGCGGGCCAGATGCCGGTACGGCGCCTCGGTCACCCCCCGCTGCACGAAGGCGACCGGGTCGGGATGCTCCCTCGGCTGGAAACGCCAGGTCGTGGCGGTCACGTCACGCATGCGGTCGAGCCGGAAGGTGCGCCAGTCGTCGCGGTCCACGTCGTACGCCATGAGGTACCAGCGGCGGCTCGTGGCCACCATCCGCACCGGCTCGACCGTACGCTCACGCTCCGCACCACCGTCCCCCGCACCGCCACGCTCCGCGCCCCCGCGCCCCGCACCGGCGCGCGCCGACGTGTAGAGGAACCGCACCCGCACGGCGTCGCGGCAGGCCCGCGCGAGCGTCACCAGCAGCTCGGCGTCGATCTCGACACCGGGCCCGAGCAGCGTCTCGGTGGCCCCGTGCACCGCCCGCACCTCGCCCCGCAGCCGGGGCGGCATCACCTGGTCGAGCTTGGCGAGCGCGCGCAACGCCGCCTCACCCGCCCCCGCGACCGTCCCACCGGACGCCAGCCGCAGGGACACCGCCGTCGCGATCGCCTCCTCGTCGTCGAGGAGCAGCGGCGGCAGCCGGGTGCCCGCGCCGAGCTGGTAACCGCCGCCGACGCCCGCCGTCGCGTGCACGGGGTACCCGAGCGCCCGCAACCGCTCCACGTCGCGGCGCACCGAACGATCGGTGACGCCCAGCTCGTCGGCCAGCTCGGTGGCGGTCCACGACAACCGGCGCTGCAACAGCGAGAGCAGCCGCAACACCCGCTCGGTCGTCCCTTCTGCGGTCATGCGGCTCATGCTTCCACAGATCACGGACCGATCCTGTCCGCTATTGAGGGCAGGCTTCGAGCATGACCACGAACGCACTGCTCCGCGACCAGATCGACTGGCACTGGACCAACCAGTTGCGCTCCCGCCTCGACGGCCTCACCGACGACGAGTACTTCTGGGAGCCCGCGCCCGGCTCCTGGAACGTGCGCCCGCGCGGCACGGGCAGCGCGCCGATACAGGGCGGATCCGGCGCGATGACCATCGACTTCGCCTTCCCGCCGCCCGACCCCGCGCCGCTCACGACGATCTCCTGGCGGCTCGGGCACGTCATCGTCGGCGTGCTGGCCATGCGCAACGCCTCGCACTTCGGCCGCGAGGCCACCGACTACCACTCCTTCCCCTACGCCGCGACGGCGGCCGAGGCGCTCGCCCAGCTCGACACGGAGTACGCCGCCTGGCTGGCCGGGGTCGAGTCGCTCGGCGAGGACGGCCTGGCCCGCCCGTGCGGCAAGGCCGAGGAGCCGTACGACGAGCACCCGATGGCGGCGCTGGTGCTGCACATCAACCGCGAGCTGATCCACCACCTGGCCGAGGTCTGCCTGCTGCGCGACCTCTACCTGCACACCCGACGGGAGGCGAGCTGACATGGCCCGCGAGGTACAGATCACCTTCGACTGCGGCGACCCGGCGAAGCTGGCCGCGTTCTGGGCCGAGGCCCTGCACTACCGGCTGGACGGCCCGCCGCCGGGCTTCGAGTCGTGGGAGCAGGCCCTGGACGCCTGGGACGTGCCGCCGGAGCGCCGCAACGACGCCTCGGCGGTGGTCGACCCCGACGGCTCGGGGCCCCGGCTGTTCTTCCAGCGGGTGCCCGAGGGCAAGCAGGCCAAGAACCGCGTGCACCTCGACCTGCGGGCCGCCCCCGGCCTGTCGGGCGAGGCGCGGATGGCGGCCCTGGAGTCGGAGGCCGACCGGCTCGTCTCCCACGGCGCCACCCGCCTGCACCGGCAGGACCCCGCCGCTCCGCTGCACCTCGGCCACATCATCATGGCCGACCCGGAGGGCAACGAGTTCTGCCTGGACTGATCAGTGCCTCGCCTGCTCCTCGACGGCCTTGAAGACGGCGTCGGCGATCGAGCGGGGGTCCACGCCGAAGTGCCTGCGCACGGACTCGCGCGTGCCGGACAGCCCGAACCCGTCGGTGCCGAGCGACGTCCACGGCTGGTCGATCCACGGGCGGATCTGGTCGGGGACGGCGCGCATCCAGTCGCTGACCGCGATCACCGGCCCCTCGGCCCCGGCCAGCGCCTGCCGGAGGTACGGCACGCCGGAGGAGGTCATGGCGTCGCGGCGCAGCTCGCTCCACGAGGTGACGGACCACACGTCCACGCCCAGCCCGTAGTCCTCCTGGAGCATCCGCTGCGCCTCCAGCGCCCAGTGGATGGCGGTGCCGCTGGCCAGCAGGTGGGCCTGGCCGCCGCCCTCCTTGTAGCGGTAGATGCCGCGCAGGATGCCCTCCTCCACGCCTTCCGGCATGGCGGGCTGCGGGAGCGGCTCGTTGTAGACGGTCAGGTAGTAGAACACGTCCTCGGGGGTCGTGCCGTACATGCGCCGCAGGCCGTCGCGGACGATCGCGCCCACCTCGTACGCGAAGGCGGGGTCGTAGGCGACGCAGGCCGGGTTGGCGGAGGCCAGTAGCTGGGAGTGGCCGTCGGCGTGCTGGAGGCCCTCGCCGGTCATCGTGGTGCGGCCGGCGGTGGCCCCGACGAGGAAGCCGCGGCCGAGCTGGTCGGCCAGCGCCCACATCTGGTCGCCGGTCCGCTGGAAGCCGAACATCGCGTAGAAGATGTAGAACGGGATCATCGGCTCGCCGTGCGTGGCGTAGCTGGACGCGGTGGCGGCGAAGGAGGCCATCGAGCCCGCCTCGGTGATGCCCTCGATGAGGAGCTGCCCGTCGGTGGCCTCCTTGTAGGCCAGCAGCAGCTCCCTGTCCACCGACTCGTAACGCTGCCCCAGCGGGGAGTAGATCTTGGCGGTGGGGAACAGCGACTCCATGCCGAACGTCCTGGCCTCGTCGGGCACGATCGGCACCCACCTGCGGCCGGTCTCCGGGTCCTTCATCAGGTCCTTGACCAGCCGGACCAGCGCCATGGTGGTGGCCACCGGCTGCGTCGAGCCCTTCTCCAGCGCGCGGAACGCGCGCTCGCCCGGCTCGGGCAGCGGCTTGGCGACGACCGTGCGGCGAGGCACCGCACCGCCCAGGGCCGCGCGCCGCCCGGCCGCGTAACGGGCCTCGGGGGAGTCGGGGCCGGGGTGCGCGTACGGCGGCAGCTCGCCCTCCAGCGCCTCGTCCGGCACCGGCAGGCCCAGCCGGTCGCGCAGCACGCGGAACTCGTCCTGGGTGAGCTTCTTCATCTGGTGGTTGGCGTTGCGCGCCTCGATGCCCGACCCGAGCATCCAGCCCTTGACGGTCTGCACCAGGACGACCGTGGGCGCGCCCTTGTTACCGAGCGCCCTGCGGTAGGCGGCGTACACCTTGCGCGGCTCGTGGCCCGCACGCGACCCGCCCACGACGCGCCGCAGCTCCTCGTCCGAGTACGGCACGTCCAGCCCCTGGAACAGGTGCTCCCTGATGTAGCCGCCCGTGGAGGCGGCGAACGTCTGGAACTGCCCGTCGGGCACCTGCGCCAGCCGCGAGACCAGCTCGTCGGAGCCGAGCAGCCCGTCCCACTCGTGGCCCCACAGCGCCTTGACGACGTGCCAGCCCGCGCCCCTGAAGACGCTCTCCAGCTCCTGCACGATGCTGGTGTTGCCGCGCACCGGCCCGTCGAGCCGCTGAAGGTTGCAGTTGATGACGAAGGTGAGGTTGTCGAGCCCCTCGCGGGCGGCCAAGGTGAGTGCGGCCGTGGACTCGGGCTCGTCCATCTCGCCGTCGCCGAGGAAGGCCCACACGTGGCTGCGCGAGGTGTCCTTGATGCCGCGGTCGTGCAGGTAGCGGTTGAACCTCGCCTGGTAGACGGCGTTGAGCGGGCCCAGCCCCATGGACACCGTGGGGAACTGCCAAAAGTCCGGCATGCTGCGCGGATGCGGGTACGAGGGCAGGCCGCCCTCCGGCTCCCGCCTGAACAGGTCGAGCTGCGCCTCGCTCAACCTGCCCTCCAGGAAGGCGCGCGCGTAGATGCCCGGCGAGGCGTGGCCCTGGAAGTAGATCTGGTCGTGCTCGCCGTTGAAGAAGTGGTTGAAGCCGACCTCGTACAGCCAGGCGGCCGAGGCGTAGGTGGCCAGATGACCGCCGAGGCCGTGCTTGCTGCCCCGGGTGATCATGACGGCCGCGTTCCAGCGGTCGTACGCCGAGATGCGCTCCTCCAGAGCCAGGTCACCCGGGTAGGGCGGCTCCTCGGCCGTGGGGACCGTGTTGATCGGACGGCTGCTGGTGGCGAGCCTTCTCAACAGGTAGTCGGCCCGTTCGGAGCCGGCCGACCGCCGCACCGCCTCAAGTGACTCCAGCCACTCGGCGGTCTCCTGCGGGTCCAGGTCTTTCTCCATGACTCCATTAAACACCCTATGATCGATCATCCGATGTTCTGTAGTCTGTGACCTGTGCAACCCGTCGTCCGTACGCCGCTTCGCGAACAGATCCGCCAGACCCTCCTCGACGGCCTCATCGACGGCCGGTGGGGGCCGGGCGACCGCATCGTCGAGCGGCAGGTCGCGGCCGAGGCGGGCGTCAGCCAGGCCCCGGTGCGCGAGGCGCTGCGCGAGCTGGCGGCGCTGCGCCTGATCGAGTTCTCCCCCAACAAGGGCGCCCGCGTGCGCCGCCTCACCCACGCCGACGTGCGCGAGGTCTACGTGGTGCGGGCCGGGCTGGAGGAGACCGCCGTACGACTGCGCCGCCCGTCCGTCGCGGCCCTGCGCGCCCACCTGGAGCGCCTGCACGAGGCGGCCGGGGGCTCCGTGTCCGACCAGGTGCGTCACGGCGTCGCCTTTCACCGCGAGATCGTCAGGGCGGCGGGGAACGAGGTGCTGCTGTCGGTGTGGGAGTCGCTCGGCGTCGAGGTGTGGACGCACCTGTCGCTCCGCCTGCTGCGTACGGATGCCCTGGACAACGCCGCCGATCACGAGCCGCTCCTGGCGGCGTTCGAGCGCGACGACCCCCGGGCGGGCGTGATGCTCCGCGACCACGTCCTCGCCTACGCCGAACCCGCCGCCCGCCCCTGAAACGACCGCCAGCGCTCCCACCCGCACGCGCCTGCACTCCCGCCTGCGCGCCTGAGCGCCGCCGGGCGTTCCGGCGGCGCTCGGGCACCTTCCTCAGTAGCGCTCCGCCAGCCCCGAGTTGATCTCGGTGAGGACCAGCGTGGTCTTCGTGTACCGCAGCAGGTTCGCCGCCGTCGGCGGCTCGGCCAAGGTCGCCTGCGCGTACCGGACCGCGTCACCCACCGTGCCCAGCCCCAGCGCCCGGGTGGTGAGCGTGTCAATGGCAGTGCTGGCGTTGATCCGCCGCGTGCCCAGGTTGAGCGCCGCCGCCAGCAGCTCCGCCCGCAACGTACGCGGCTGCACCACCGGCAGGGTCAGCGTGGCCGAAGCCTCCCGCTGCGACAGCGCCCCGTCGGCGGCCGAGCCGTCGGCCCCGTCGAACCGCGTGTCGGTCGCCTGCACCCGAGCCAGCACCTCGGCGGTCCGCAGATCGGGCCGCAGCGCCCACACCGCGGGCAGCACCGGGTTCTTGGTCGGCCTGACCTCCGTGACCGAGGTGCGCGCCGTCGCGGTGACCGGGTCGAACGCGCACGCCTGCCCGGCGTTCTTGAACCCGGCCGACAAGCTCGCCGTGTACGTCGTGCCCGCCGTGGCCAGCAACGTCGGCCGCGCGGTCAGCACGATGCTCTTCTCCCCCGACTTGGCGGGCAGGTCGCCGGCGTTCCAGGTCAGCGTCCTGGTGCCGTCGGCGTTCAGCGTCACCGCGCCGGGCCTGGGGCCCGCGCCCTGGTCGAGCGCCTGGCTGTAGTAGACGCCCGCGGGCAGGACGGCGGTGATCGTGACGGCGGAGGCGGGGCCGCCGCCGGTGTTGGCGTACTTGATCGTGTACGTGATCGCCTCGCCCGCGTTCACCGCCGCCGTGGCCGTCAGCCCGGCCGTCAGCACGGGCGCGCGCACCGTGGTGGCGGCCGTGGCGGTGTTGTCGCTCGTGTACGGGTCCGCCACGCCGTCGGCGTCCTTGCCCTCGACGGTGACGGTGTTGGTGAGCACCGTGCCGTCCGCCGTGTCGCACGGCACCTCGTACGCGAACGTCTGCGTGTCCGTCGCGCCGCTCGCCAGGCCGGGCAGCGGGCGCCGCACCTTGGTCCCGTCGGGCAGCGTGTCGGTGAGCGCGATCTCCTTGGCCGGGCCGGGGCCGAGGTTGGTCACGGGCACCGTGTAGCTCACGGTGTCGCCGCCCGCGGCCTCCTCCTTGTCGGCCGACTTGGCGACCTTCAGGTCTGCCTTCTGGGACATGTCCAGGATCGTCTGGGCCGTCATCTCCTCCACGACCTCCCTGCCGGCGCCGTCGGCGAAGGAGCCGCTGAACAGCCGGGGGTTGTACTGGATGTTGGCCCAGTCGTCGAAGCCGTCGAGCACCTCGCCGGGGCTGGGGTCCTGGCAGGCCTTGATGGAGTCGATGTCGTTGATGTCGGCGGCGACGTCGGACTCCTTGTCGCCGTTCGCGCCGTTCCAGTCGATGCGGCCGTCGCTGGCGGGCGCCAGCTCCAGCTTGCCGTTGCGGCCGAACACGATGTTGCGCTCAGGGCGCGGGTTGCCGTAGACGCCCCTGTTCTCGTTGAGGTGCGCCTCGTCCAGCGGCGTGGTGAGCGCGGTGCCCTCGTGCGCGCTGGAGAAGTCGAGCGGGCGCGCGGAGTCCCTGATCGGGAGCTGGAAGTTGTAGTTCATCACGCTGAGGTAGTTGGGCTTGCAGTTGGTGGCGTCGTCGCCGCCGTGACCCAGGCTGAGCGTGTGCCCCAGCTCGTGCATGAACGTCGCGGACTCGGCCTTCTTCCTGCCGCCCGCCCGCTCGAACGTCGTGTCGCTCAGCGCCCCCATCGTGACGATGAAGTCGTTGCCGCCCTGCGGCCCGGCCTCCGCCCACTCGGCGCTGCCCGACGAGCTGGTGTTCTCCGTGAACGTGTCGGCGAACAGCGCGTACCGGAACACCTGGCGCCTGGCGTTCAGTATGTGCTCGCAGTTGGCGTCCGCGCGGTCGGCGCGGGTGCCGAAGAAGCCCGTGCAGGGGCCGCGCGGGTTGCCGCGCTTGACGTCGTAGAAGTCGTTGCCGTCCCCGTCGGGCTCGCTCCTGAAGTTGACGGCCCCGATGTGCGGGACCTGCTCGTCCACCGCGGCGTGCAGGTTCACACCGCGGAAGCCGCCGGGCGACGGGTCAACGGGCGCGGCGGCGAACGCGTCGACCACCTCCTGCAGCGCGCCGTCCACAGGCTTGAAGCCCTCCATGTGGTCCACCTCGACGAACAGATCCTTCCTGTACGGCAACGCGTTGTACGGCGGCTGCCCCAGCGCCAGGTCGATCTTCTGGTCGTTGTTGACGTCGAGGCCGCCGTTCGGCGTCTCCCAGCCGTTCATGATGCCGTCGCCGTCGCTGTCGGTCTCGTTGACCTTCCGCACGCAGTCGGGCGTGCTGATCGTGAAGTAGCCCCTGGCCGTGTCCGCGCCGGTCGTCTCGCTCTGCCCCGCCAGCGTCGGCAGGTTCGCGCCCTGCTGGACGCTCAGGCCGCCGCCGGTGAACACGCAGGTGAACAGGTCGAACTTGAGATCCAGGTAGTCGCCGGTGGTCGCCCAGTGGATGACGTCGTCGCCGCTCCAGTCGTCCTGGTCCCATAACTCCAGGTGGACGTCCACGGGGTTCTCACTGGTGTCGACCGTCGCCTTGTGCACCCAGTTCGTCGTGAAGTCCCCGCCGTGGGCGCAGCAGAAGTCGTCCTTGCCGTCGTACAGCTCGTTGGAGCCGATCTTGAATTTCGGGTAGTAGTCGTTGCCGCACGCCTCGAAGTCACCCTCGTCGCACGACAGCTCCTGCACCCGGTACAGGGTGACGGTGACCTCCACCGCATCCGCCTGCGCCGGGACCGCGCCTCCGTACGCCATGCCCGCCACCGCCAGTAACACGACGGTCAGCAGCCGAGCCAGCCGCGTTCGCACATCCGCTCCCCTCGTCGGATCGAGCGACCAGACTCGCCTGCCTCCCCTCACGGGCACATGAGTAGAGCATTACTCACCTCGCGGGCGGAATCGCCGCCAGGTTCAGCACCCGCACCCCACCGCCCCGCGCCTCCCACGCCACGACGCCCGGCCCGGAGGACCACTCGTCGCTTTCGATCGGGACGAGCACACCGGCCGCGGCATCGTAGACCGCCGAACCGTCGAAAAACCGATCCGCGTACGGGTACGAGCCCACCTGCCCGCCCAGCTCCGGCTGCACGCGAGCCTGGCTCCCGTCGATCCGCTGCACCACGGCGTCGCCGTCCCGGACGCCCAGGCACCAGGTGGGCCCGCAACGCAGGCCCTCGACGCCGCGCGCCGGCCTGATGCGCACGGTCTCGCCCGTCTCCAGGTTGACGAGCCTGGTGGGGTTGGTCCGGATGTCGAGCGGCTCGTCGGTCGCCCACGGCCAGGCCGCCAGTTGCAGCCCGTCGGACCCGGGCACCCGCTCGATCGTCCCGCCGGGCAGGCTCATCCGCCACACGCCGTCCAGCGGCGCCGACCACACGACCTCATCGCCCGCGATCTCCATCCGGTCCACGTCGTCCCCGTCGGGCAACCTCTGCCGCCCCGCTTCCCCGGTGCCGTCCGTCGGCGCGAAGCCAACCTCCTCGTCGTCCATCCAGACGACCCACGCGCCACTGGCCGCCACCCGGTGGCGCAGGTCCGGGAGCGTGACCACCGTCCTCGAACGGCCCGTGGCGGAGTCGTAGACCTCGATCGTGCCCGGCTCCGCCGTCACCAGCACCCGCGTGGCGTCGATCGCCGCCAGCGGGCGGTAGCGGCCCGGCATCGTGAACACCGCCCGCGGCCACATCCGCTCGACGGCCGTGACCGGCTCCGGCGTACCGATGACCGGGGCCTGCCTGGCAGGCCACAGGGCCACCACGCTCCACCCGAGCACCACGGCGCACACCGCCGCCAGCGCGGCCCGCGCCCGCCGCGCCCTCCTGCGCCGACGCCGCTCGGCCACGCGGGGCAGCAGGTCCAGCACCTCGGCCCGCTCCCCGATCGTCCGCAACGCCCGGGCCAGCTCCTCCTCACTCTTCATCGCCGCCTCCCGCCACACGCGCGGGCAAGCACCCGTCCGGCCCTTCCTGCCGCCTCCCACCGCACACGCGGGCAAGCGCCCGTCAGCGCCGCCCTGCCACCTGTCTGTCCGGTGCTCACTCCCGCCTCCCGCTCAACGCCTGGGCGCGGACGCGGAGCGTGGCGAGCGCGCGCGATGCCTGGCTGCGGACGGTCGCCCGCGAGATGCCCAGCATCGCGGCGATCTCGTCGTCCCCCAGCCCCTCGTGATAGCGCAGCACCAGCACGGCCCGCTGCTTGGGCGGCAGGGCGCGCAGCCGCTGCCACACCTCCCTGAGATCGTGCTCGTCCTCCCGCACCGGCGGCGCCACGACCTCGTCGGTGAGGTGCTCCCGCCGCCGCCCGCGCCACCAGCTCACGTGCTGCCTGGCCATGATCGTCCGCACGTAGCCTTCGGGATCGTCCTTGTTACGGACCCGCCGCCAGGAGGAGCTCAACCTGAGCAGCGCCTCCTGCACCAGGTCGGCGGCGTCGTCGGCGTTGCCGGTCAGCACCAGCCCGTACCGCAGCAACGCCTGCCCCCTGGCCCGGACGAAATCCTCGAACTCCACTCCCCAGGGACGTGCGGACGCCCGCCTCCGTTGCAAAAAATCTCGCCCGTCAGTCCTCCATGGCGGTGACCGGCAGCTCCTGGCTCCACAGGAGGGTGTGGAAGCCGGGCGGGTTGTCGGTCTCGATAACGCCGAGGGCGGTGGCGAGCACGGTCATGCCCTCCTTGAGCTCCTGCGGGCGGGGCTTGGCCGGCGCGATCCAGGAGGTCTCGGGGGCCGGGTCGGGGGGCGTACTGCGTGGGAAGACCGCGTCGACGTCGCCGCGGGTCAGCGCCGCGCCGTCCTTGCTGACCACGTAGTAGTAGTGCACCGGGCTGCCCTCGTGCTCCGGCGACGGCGTGTGCTTGCCGACGACCGTCACCTCGTCCTCCGAGACCAGGACCTTGACTATCTGGGACAGAGACATGTGATGGCTCTCATTCGCTTGGTGATCGTGCCGCGAGCCAGGCACGCACGTGCTCCGCCGACACGGCGTTCCCCTTGCGCTCGTGCAGTGCCCTGCTTCTGCGGGCCTCGGTACAAGCCTGCTCGTGCGCGCCCGAGGCGTACAGGACCACTGCGAGATCGAACAGGGCGTCCGCGATGATCGGCGACAGGTCGGTGCGCTGGGCCAGCCGTACGGACTCGCGGGCCATCTCCACCGCCCCGGCGGCGCCCCTGGCGGCCAGGACACGGGCCTGGACGCCGCGCCACATGACCTGCGTCGGCAGGTCCTCTTCGCCGGCGTTGCGGGCGCTGACCTGGCAGGCCTGCTCGGCCTCCGCGTCCTTGCCGCGCTGGTGCAGCGCGCGGGCCAGCATCGCCGCCGTGGTCGCGAGCAGCGTCCGCTCACCCATCTCCGACAGGCGCTCGTAGCCGGCCCGCAGCAGCGACTCGGCCTCCGCCGGGCGGCCCGCCAGCAGCTCGATCATGGCCTCGTGGTGCGAGACGGCCGACTGCAGCCGGCCCAGCTCGCCCAGGATCTCGTCGGCCTCGCGCAGGCTCTCGCGGGCCCGGCCGAACTCGCCCCGCATGGCCAGCAGCAGGCCGACCGGATGCAGGATCACGGCCATCGCCGCCGGGCTGGCCGCGACCCTGGCCCGGCTGCGCTCGCACAGGTCCAGCGCCGTGGCCACCGGCATGGGGCCGAACGCCGCCGCCGACGCCCGCCAGCCGAGGATCTCGTACAGCTCACGGTCGTCGCCCGCGCGCGCGGCGTGCCGTTCCGCGTGCCGCCACGACTCGTCCGCCGCCGCGGCCCGCCCCTCCGTCCAGTCGATGGACGCCCGCAGGCACCACGCCCTGCACAGGCCGCGGTCGTCGCCGCGCAAGGCGGCCAGCGCCCGGTCGGACACCCGCCGCGCGTCGGCCAGCGACCAGCCGGTGCCCGCCTGGAGGCGCACCCGCTCCCGCTCCACCTCGGCCAGCGCCGCCACCCGGGGCTCACCGAGCGAGATCGCCTCGGCCAGCACCTCGTGCGCCTCCTCGAACCGGCCCGCCTCGTACAACGCCGCCCCCAGCCTGGGCAGCAGCGCGGCACGTCCTGGATCGTCGCGCGGCACGAGCGCGACCGCCCGCCGCCACAGCCGGGCGCCCGCCGTCACGTCCCCGCGCAGCAACGCGGCCGGCGCGGCGGCGGCCAGGTGCGCGGCGGCCTCGCGGGCCAGCACCCGCTCCCGCTCGCCGGACAGGCCCAGCTCTTGGCGCAGGCGCACGCACGCCTCCAGGTGGTGCCCGATCGCGGCCGGCTGCGCCCCGGGCTTGCCCGCCAGCCAGCCCGCCACCCGTTCGTGCAGGTCGGCGCGGGTTCGTTTGGGCAGGCTGTCGTAGGCGACCTCGCCGATGAGGGCGTGCGAGAAGCGGAAGGCGTCCTCGTCGGCGAACTCGGGGGTGTCGGCCCTGACCAGGTTCTTGCGCACCAGCGACACGAGCGCCGCCCCACCGTCCCCTGCACCCCTGTCCCTTGCGGTCCTGTCCCCCGCGGTCCTGTCCATCACGGCCCCGTCCCCTGCGGCCCGGTTCCGCACCAGTGCCGTGACCGCGCCCCAGTGGAAGGTGGCGCCCTCCACGGAGGCGTACTGGAGCACGGTCCGCTCGGCCGGGTCGAGGTGGTCGATGCGGGCGGCGAGCACCGCCTGCACGGTCATCGGCAGCGCGGCCGTGCCCGTCTCCTCCCTGGCCGCGACGAGCTGCTCCAGGAAGAACGGGTTGCCCTCCGCCACCCGCACGACCGCGCCGAGCGCGTGCTGATCCAGCGCGCCCGCCGCCGCGTTCTCCGCCAGCTTGTACGCCTCCGGCTCCGCCAGCGGCCCCAGCACCACACAATCCGGCCACGCGGTACGCCGTTCGCGGGACAGGCACAGCAGCAGCATGGGCACGCCCGTGGAGCAGGCGACCAGGTAGTCGAGCAGGTCCAGCAGCTCGGGGGACGCGTTCTGGGCGTCGTCGATCACGACGATCAGCGGGTTTTCGGCGGCGGCGCGCTCCAGCAGCCTGCGCACGGCCCAGAACGTCTCGTCGGCCTGCGAGGGCTGCCCGGCCGAGCTCAGAATCCGCCGAACCCGCTCCTCCTCCCCACCTCCCGACGCCCGCTCCCCCTCCGCCCGCTCCGTCTCGCCACCCGCGCGCTTGTCCTCGCCCTCCGAGGTAGGCGCGCGATCGCCCTCGTCGTCCCTCTCCGTCCGCTCCGTCTCGCCGCCCGCGGCGGGCGCGCGTTCGTCCTCGCCTTGCATGGCAGGTACGCGATGGCCCTCGCCGTCCGTGGCAGGCGCGCGATTGCCATCGCCTTCCGCAGGCGCCCGCTCCTCCTGGCCGCTCGCCCGTTCGTCCCGGCCGCTGGCCAGCACCTGCCGGACGAGTTGCGGCAGTTCCGACCCGGTCCCGTCCGAGGCGCACCGCACGATCGCCACCGACACCGGAACCGTGTCCTCCTCCAGCAGGCGAGCCGTCAGCCGCGACTTGCCGATGCCGGGCGGCCCGAGCACCGTCACCAGCCGGCAGACCCGCCCCGCCACCACCTCGTGCAACGCCTGCCTGAGCTGGTGCAACTCCTGATGCCGCCCCACGAACGGCACCGGCGACTCCCGCAACGACGGCGGATCTCCCCGCAGCCCGCACAGCAGCCACGCTGGCGTCCCGGCTACCGCGTCGTGCGGCTCCGTCGTGGCCATCGTCCGAACCAGGCTGCGGGTGCGCTCGCCCAGCAGGATGCCGCCGTCGGGGGCGGCTTGCTGGAGCAGGCTGGCGGCGTCGAACACGTGCCCGGTGGCCGGGGCGCCGTCCGGCACGTACGCCTCGCCGGACTCGACGCCGAGCCGCACGGGCAAGGTGACGCCGTGGTCGCGCAGCACCTCCGCCTGCCAGGCGCGCAACGCGTCACGCAGCTCGACGGCGGCCCGTACGGCGCGCGGCGCGTCGTCCTCGCGCACCTCGCGCAGCCCGAACACGCCCGCCATCGGCCGGCCCGGCGGTCTCTGCACGCTGCCGCCGTGCCTGGTGACGACGTCGGCGCAGGTGCGGGCGTGTGTGTCGAGCACGTGGTGGAGCAGCTCGGGGTCCAGGGCGGCGGTGCTGGCGGGGGTGGCGGCCAGGACGGTGACGAGCCGCCTGGTGGCGTCCGGCGCACTGGTTTCCCGTGAAACAACCCCAGGCCCGACCGCACGCTCGTACCCGACCCCCACTCCGGTCACTGGCCGCCCCGCAGCGCCCTCCGACAGAGCGTCCGACCATCCGGGAGCGGCGTCCGAAGCGCCCGCGCGCCCAGCGGCGCCCTCCGCCCCAGCCACCAACCGCCCCGCAGCGGCATCCGGCAGCACGCCCGGCCATCCGGCAGCGGCATCCGGGAGGGCGCCCGGCCGTCCGGCAGCCGCGTCCGAGGCGCCCGCACGCCCAGGGGCGCCTGCCCGCCCGGCCGCCGACCGTCCCGTCGCCCCCGGTGGGCCGGTTGGGTGGCCGGGGGTGAGTTCTTCGGCCTGGGCCAGCACCAGCCGCTCCATCCTCCGCAGTTCGGGCCCCGGCTCCACCCCCAGCTCCTCCGCCAGCAACCGCCGGGTGTCCCGGTAGACGGCCAGCGCCTCGGCCTGCCGTCCCGACCGGTAGAGGGCGAGCATGAGCTGCGCCCGGGGCCGCTCCCGATACGGCTGGGCGACCACGAGCTCCCGCAACCCGGGCACGAGCGCGGCCCCGCCCCCCAGCGCCAGCTCGGCCTCCATCAGCTCCTCGACGACCCCGATCCGCTGCTCGGTCAGCCGCTCGACCTCTCCGGCCGCCGACGACCGGAACGCCAGCCCCGCCAGCGCCTCCCCCCGCCACAGCGACAGCGCCTGCCGGAAGAGCCCGGCCGCCCGCCCGGGATCGGCGGCCCTGCCTTCGCGGGCGAGCCGTTCGAAGCGGTCGGCGTCGAGCGTGCCCGGGGGCACCACGGCCAGGTAGCCGCCTCCTCGGGTGGCGATGGCGTCCACGCCCAGGATGCGCCGCAGCCCGGACACGTACCCCTGGACGATCTTCGGCGCGCTGGACGGCGGCGACTCGCCCCACACCTCGTCCACGAGCCGCCCGGCAGACACCACCTGGTTGGGGTGCAGCAGCAGCACGCCGAGGATGACCTGTTGCTTGGCGGCGCCGAGGTCGAGCGTCGTGCCGTCCGCCAGCGCCTCGAGCGGGCCGAGTATGCGGAGCTCCATGCGTGTCTCCCCTCGCGCGAGCGAACGAGCCACGGCCCCCGTAGGCATAGTGCCTCCACCGCTCCGCGACTTCCAGGCATTTCCGCACAGAGCCGATCTACCGGGGCTCGACCGGAACTGAACCCCGCCTCCGCATGATCGGGAGGCACCCTCCAGAAAGGACCGGACGCATGATGAGTGGGATCGACGACGCGGTGCTGCAGGAGATCGCCCCGGGGGTCCACGCCTGGATCCAGCCGGACTGGACCTGGTGGGTCAACAACGCGGGCGCGGTCACCGGCTCCGGCGGCACGGTGGTGATCGACACCTGTGCCAGCGAGCGGCGTACCCGCCGCTTCCTGATGCAGCTCGCCACCCGTACGCACGGCGCGCCCATCCGGGTGGCCGTGAACACGCACGAGCACGGCGACCACACGCACGGCAACAGCCTGCTGCCGGCGGACACGGTGGTCGTCGGGCACGAGAACACCCGCGAGGGCATCCTCGCGGACATCATCATCGACGGGGCTCCGCCGTTCTGGGAGCCGGTGCCCGACTGGGGGAACGTGTCGCGCCGGCCGCCTTCGGTGGTGTTCAGGTCGGAGGTGGCGGTGCACACGGGTGATCGCCGCGTGGAGCTGCGCCATCCCGGCTTCGTGGCGCACTCGGCGGGGGACGTCGTGGCGTGGCTGCCGGAGGAGCGGGTGCTGTTCGCGGGGGACCTGCTCTTCAACGGCGTCACGCCGCTGGCGGTCAGCGGCTCCCTGGAGGGGTCGCTGCGGGCGCTGGACTGGCTGGCGGCGTTCGCGCCCGAGCTGGTCGTGCCGGGTCACGGGCCGCTGGTGGACGCTCGCGCGCTGCCGTACGTGCTGGCCGAGCAGGAGCGGTACTTCCGGTTCGTGCAGAAGCAGGCGGCGAGGGGGCTCAGCCCGCTGGCGGCGGCGCGGCAGGCCGACCTGGGTGAGTTCGCCGAGTGGGGTGATCCGGAGCGGCTGGTGCTGAATTTGCACAGGGCCGCGACGGAGGGCGAGGTGGACATGGTGGCAGCCGCAGCGGACGCGATCGCCTACAACGGGGGCCCGCTGCGAACCACGATCTGAGAAAAGGCCACGGTCTGAGAAAAGGCCACGGTCTGAGAAAGGGCCACGGTCTGAGAGAACGCCACGCTCAGCCCCTCGCGCACCGTCAGCGGGCTCGACCCGCACGGCCTGACCGACGCCGGCCTCACCGCGCTCCGTGCCGCCGTCGAACGCCGGACCTAGCATGAGGGCATGTTCTTCGAGTCAGTACGGACTGAAGAGATCAACCCCCGATTAGCCGACATCGAGCTCCCCGCCTGGCTCGGCCCGCCCGTCAACGAGATGGGCACGCTGCTGCCCATGGAGCGGCTGCTGGCCCGCAGCGACAACGTGGTGCTCAACCTGGCGTTCGTACGCGCCTACCGGGCTGGCTGCTCGTTCCAGGTGGAGATCGCCTTCAGGCAGGGCGACCTCCACGGCGGCGACTTCCTGGAGCTGCACATGATGGCGATGTACGCCACGCCCCGGTTCACGCTGCGCGCCGGCGAGCCGCTGCCCGACCGGCTGCTGCGGTGGGGCGTGCGGTTCAGTGACGGCAGGAAGCTGACCAGCATCGACGACAGGAGCGGCGAGCCGTCCGCGCCGCTGCTCCAGGCGATGCACCAGGGCGGCGGCGAGACGGGCTCCATGCTGGGCGGGACCCGGCTGTGGTTGTGGCCGCTGCCGCCGCCCGAGCCGTTCGAGCTGGCCGTCGAGTGGCCCATGGGCGGCATCGGGCTGACCATCGTCGAGCTCGACGGCGCCGCCATCGTCGCGGCCGGCCGCCGCTCCACCGACTTCTGGCCCTGATCAGGACGACATTCCCGACATCCCGCCGGAGATTTTTCTCTGCGTACTGATGCGTTCATTGTCCGGTTAAGGGAAAGCAGTGTGATCCTGAGGTGTTCTCTCCACGTTCGTGGCTTGCCGCGGCGATCACCGGCGCATTAGTCGGCACCGTCGTCGCCGTCCCGGCATCAGCCGCACCCGTTCGCACCCCTGACCCCGCCGCCCACGTCGATCCGCTGATCGGCTCGGCCGGAGGCGGCAACACCTATCCGGGGGCCGTCGTCCCGTTCGGGATGATCTCCTGGAGCCCCACCAACACGGCCGGCGACCAGACCAACGCCGCCGGCGCCAACGGCTACTCCTACAACACCCCGCGCGTACGCGGCTTCGCGCTCACGCACGTCAACGGCGCGGGCTGCCATCCGGGCGCCGCCGGGGACGTCCCGATCATGCCGTTCGCCGGCGAGGTCACCTCGTCCCCCACCACGGACACCACCGACGCGCTCTACGCGAGCACCTTCAGCCACGACAACGAGAGCGCGAAGCCCGGCCGCTACACGGTCACGCTCGACTCCGGGGTCAAGACCGACCTGTCGGTCACCACCCGCGCGGGCGTCGGCGAGTTCACCTTCCCGCAGGACAAGCAGGCCAACCTGCTCTTCCGCGTGTCGAACTCGCTGAACGGCAGCGAGGACGCCGAGATCACCATCGACCCCGCCACCCGCACGGTCACCGGCTCCGTACTGACCGGCGCGTTCTGCGGCCGGCGCGCCAACGGCGGCGTGAACAACCGCAAGACCTACTACCGGCTGCACTTCGCCGCCACCTTCGACCGCGCCTTCTCGGGCACCGGCACGTGGGTGAACGGCGAGCTGCGCGAGGACACCACCACGGCCTCCGGCGGCGAGGGTTACGCCACCGGCGCCGACCGCGCGGGCAAGGGCTCAGGCGGGTACGTCAGCTTCGACACCACCTCCGACGCCGACGTGCGCATGAAGGTCGGCATCTCCTACACCAGCCTCGACGCGGCCAGGCAGAACCTCGCCAAGGAGATCTCCCGCCGCGACGACGTGGCGTCCGTGGCGGACAGGGCCCGCCGCGCCTGGAACGACAGCCTGCGCTCGATCGAGGTGGCGGGCGGCCCGGCCGACCAGCTCACCACGTTCTACACCGCGATGTACCACTCCTACCTCCAGCCGAACGTCACCAGCGACGTGGCGGGCACCTACCTGGGCAGCGACCAGAAGGTGCACCGGCTGGCCAGGGGGCAGCGCGTCCAGTACGGCAACTTCTCCGGCTGGGACCAGTACCGCGCCCACACCCAGCTCCTGGCCCTGCTCGAACCGCAGGTCGCCGGCGACTACGCCCAGTCGCTGTACAACCTGGCGCGGCAGAACGGCGGCGTCTGGGACCGCTGGGTGCACGTCAACGGCCCCACCCACGTCATGACAGGCGACCCGTCGGCCCCTGCCCTGGCGGGCTTCCACGCGCTCGGGGTGCGCAACTTCGACGTGCGGGGCGCGTTCGACTCGCTCTACGAGCAGGCCACCGTGCCGCACGAGTCCGGGCTGTCCGACAAGGGCTGCCCAGGCCAGTGCGAGGGCCAGCGTCCGAACCTGGCCGAGTACCTGCGCCTGCACTACGCCCCGCAGGACACCTGCCACTGCTGGGGCGGCGCCGCCGAGACCCTGGAGGACGCCACGGCGGACTTCGCGCTGGCCGACTGGGCCGGCCGCATCGGCCGCGAGCGGGAGCGCGACGAGCTGCTGCCGCGCGCGAGCTGGTGGCGCAACACGTTCAACCCGTCCGCCGGCGCGGAGGGCGGCTACCAGCAGGCGCGCAAGGCCGACGGAAGCTGGCTGTGGCCGTTCTCGCCGACCTCGGACGCCGGTTTCGCGCAGGGCACCAGCGCCACCTACACCTGGATGGTCCAGCACGACGTGTCGGGCCTGGCCGCCGCCATGGGCGGCAAGGAGCAGGCGGCCAAGCGGCTCGACACGTTCTTCCACCGTCCGGACGGCTCGTGGGCGACCGGCGGCGACGGCTTCCGCTACGACCCCACGAACGAGCCCGGCATCCACGTCCCGTGGCTCTACAACGCGCTCGGCCAGCCGTGGAAGACCCAGGAGACGGTGCGCGCGATGGCGTCGCTGGTCTACAGGACCGGCCCCAGCGGCCTGCCGGGCAACGACGACCTCGGCACCATGTCCGCCTGGTACGTCTTCGCCGCGCTCGGCATGTACCCGCAGACGCCCAGCCGCGCCGAGATGCTGCTGTCCAGCCCCATGTTCCAGAAGGCGTGGATCAAACGCGGCAACGGCCGCACGATCACGGTGACGGCCCCGCAGGCCGCGCCCGACGCGATCTACGTCCAGGACGTGAAGGTCAACGGCCGCGCGTACACGAAGTCCTGGCTGCCCGAGTCGCTGCTCAACCAGGGCGGCGAGGTCGCCGTCAACGTCGGCGCCACCGCGAACCAGCAGTGGGCCACCGCCGCCGCCGACCTGCCCGTGGACCACGTGCCGGCCGCGCAGACCCCGATCCCGAACCTGCCCGCCGCGTGCGAGCCGGTCGGCGCGGCCTGCGCGCAGCGGCTCCAGTACGACGTGGACGGCGTGGCCACCGCCGACGCCAAGGCGCAGGGCAACCTGGACGGCAAGGGCTGGAGCTTCCCCGCCGAGCAGCTCCCCGCCCCCGGCCCGTACGAGGGCTACCTGATCCCCGACACCAAGGGCACGGCGGGCAACTTCCACAGCCTGCGCGGCCAGCGCACCTACCTCACGCCGGGCCGCTACCAGGCGCTCGACCTGCTGGTCACGGCCGTCAACGGCGACCAGCAGACCGAGCTGACGATCGCCTACGCGGACGGGACGACGTCCACGGCGCCGCTCAAGGTGACCGACTGGGCGGCGGCTGCCCCGCGCTTCGGCGAGGAGGCGGCCGTCACGGCGGACACCCGCTACAACGTCAACGGCACCGCCGACGGGCGCAAGGTGAGCATCTGGCGCGTGTCGGTGCCGGTGGACGCGGCCCGCGAGGCGGTCTCGTTCACCAGCCCGGCCGCCGCCAACATCAAGATCCTCGCCCTCAGCACCAGGACGTAAACCGGCACCCGAAGGCGCCGAGGCCCACCCGCGTCAATGGGCGGGCCTCGGCGCCCATCGCGAGACGCCTAGCGTGCCAGCGCCTTGGCGTAGCAGCGGGTCAGGGGCGCGTCCACGTACCGCCCGTACGGCTCGGTGAGCGTGTACGCGCACCGCTCGTACAACGCGATGGCCTCGGGCTGCCGCAACCCGGTGGCCAGCCGCAGCCGCTCGTACCCGAGGCTCCTGGCCAGCTCCTCAAGGGCGGAGAGCAGCGAGGTGGCGATCCCCCGCCCACGCTGCTCCGGCACCACGTACATGCGCTTGAGCTCCCCGGTGACGTCGTCCACCGGCTGCACGGCCCCGCACCCGACGGCCCGCCCGTCCACGGAGGCCACCAGGTACCTGGCCCCCTCCTTCACCTGGGAGCGCCCCTCGGCCCCGTACCGGGCGACCAGCTCCGCGAAGGCCGCGTCGAGCAGGGCGGCCAGCTCGCGGTCCGCGACGGCCCGCTCCTCGATCTTCACCCCGACATGGTACGAAAAGCCCTACAGCCCGAGCATCTGGGCGGGCTCCGCCAGGATCTTCTGAATGATCGACCCAGCCGCCCCGAGCACGGCCGCGTCGCCCCCCGTCCCCGAGACCACCAGTGCGGGCGGCGTCCCCCGCATCTGCCCCAGCCTGGCCCGCATCCCCTCCGACACCGGCCCCTCCAGCCAGCGGAACAGCGGCGCGTAGACCCCGCCGAGCACGATCCGCCCGGGGTCGAGCAGGTGCACGGCGGAGGTGAGCGCCACGCCGAGCGCGTGCCCGGCCCGCTCGCACGCCTCCCGCGCCCGGACGTCGCCCGCTTCCAGCCGTACGACCAGTTCGCCGACGGAGGCCGCGTCGCCGAGCAGCGCGTCCTGGCCCGCGTAGACCTCCAGGCAGCCCCGCCCGCCGCACCGGCAGGTGGGCCCGTCCGGCACCACGACCACGTGCCCCAGCTCGCCGGCCAGCCCGAACGTGCCCCTGAACACCATGCCCCCGACCACCAGACCGGCGCCGATGCCGATCTCGCCGGAGACGTAGAGGAAGTCGGGCTCCCGCGAGCCGAACCACAGCTCGCCGAGCGCCGCCAGGTTGGCCTCGTTGTCGACGACGAACGGCAGGTCCACCAGGTCCTCGACCCGGACGTCCCGCCAGCCCAGGTGCGGCGCGCTGCGCAGCACCCCGCCCTCGACCGTGCCGGGCACGGCCAGCGCCGCGCCGATCACCCGCAGCCCGCCGGCCTCGGCCTCGGCGGTGACCTCCTTGACCAGGTCGCGCAGCTCGGCCAGGATGCGCGCGGGATCGGAGTTGCGGTTGTCGGCGGGCCTGACGCGCCGCAGCCGCACGTCCCTGGTGACGTCGACCACGCACGCCGCCAGGTAGTCGATGTTGATCTCCAGCCCGAGCGCGGCCACCCGGTGGCCGCTCAGGCTGACCGCCACGCCGGGCCGCCCCCGTTCGCCGCCCCGCACCGCGCCGCTCTCGGTCACCACGCCCGCCTCCAGCAGGTCCGCGACCAGGCTGGATACGGTGGTCTTGGTGAGCCCGGTGCTCTCAGCCAGCGCCGCGCGGGTGTGAGGTCCTGACCGGTGAATGGTCGCCAGGACTACGGCCAGGTTACGGGCGCGCATGGAATCATGCCGGACCCCTCTTGACGACACCATGCCCACCTCCTCAGGATTAATACAGATTATGGACTAAAGCCCGCGAAGGATGGAAATGACCGCTTTCACCCCGACTCCTGATGACCGCTTCACCTTCGGCCTGTGGACCGTGGGCTGGCAGGCCCGCGACCCGTTCGGCGACGCCTCCCGCCCCGCGCTCGACCCGGTCGAGACCGTCCACCGCCTGGCCGAGCTGGGCGCCCACGGCGTCAGCTTCCACGACGACGACCTGCTCGCCGTCGAGCCCGACCGCGACAAGGCCATCGCCGCCTTCAAGAAGGCCCTGGACGAGACCGGCATGAAGGTCCCCGCCGCCACCACGAACCTGTTCACCCACCCGGTGTTCAAGGACGGCGCCTTCACCAGCAACGACCGCGACGTGCGCCGCTACGCGCTGCGCAAGGTCATGCGCAACCTCGACCTGGCCGCCTCGCTGGGCGCCACGACGTACGTGTGCTGGGGCGGGCGCGAGGGCTCCGAGTCCGACGCCGCCAAGGACGTCAAGGCAGCGATGGGCCGCTACAAGGAGGGCCTCGACCTGATCTGCCAGTACGTCATCGACAAGGGCTACGACATCCGCTTCGCCATCGAGCCCAAGCCGAACGAGCCCCGCGGCGACATCCTCCTGCCCACGATCGGCCACGCCCTGGCCCTGATCAACGAGCTGGAGCACCCCGAGATGGTGGGCGTCAACCCCGAGGTCGGCCACGAGCAGATGGCCGGGCTCAACTTCGTACACGGCATCGCCCAGGCCCTGTGGCACGGCAAGCTCTACCACATCGACCTCAACGGCCAGCACGGCCCGAAGTACGACCAGGACCTGATCTTCGGCCACGGCGACCTGAAGAGCGCGTTCTTCCTGGTGGACCTGCTGGAGACGCACGGCTACGACGGCCCGCTCGTCTTCGACTACAAGCCGCTGCGCACCGACGACCCCCAGGACGTGTGGGACTCCGCCGCGGCGAACATGCGCACGTACCTGATTCTCAAGGAGAAGTCGCGCGTCTTCCGCGCCGACCCCGAGGTGCAGGAGGCCCTGCGCGCCTCCCGCGTGGACGAGCTGGCCCAGCCCACGCTCGCCGCCGGCGAGACCTGGCAGGACCTGGCCAAGGACGACTTCGACGTCGAGGCCGCCGCCGCCCGCGGCTTCCACTTCACCCGGCTCAACCAGCTCGCGCTCGAGCACCTCATGGGGGTACGCGGATGACCCGACCGATCAGTGTCCAGCTCTACACCGTCAGGGACGAACTGGCCGCCGACCGCGACGCCGTGCTGACCAGGATCGCGCAGATCGGATACCGGGCCGTCGAGCCCTACGACCCCACGGCCGACCCGGAGGGCTTCCGCCGGGTGGCCGACGACCTCGGGCTGACCGTGTCGGGCACGCACGCGTACGCGCTGCTCAGCCAGGAGCCCGCGCGGGTCTTCGACGCGATCGCCACGGTCGGCACCGACAAGGTGATCATCCCGGGCGGCATCGCCGAGGAGGAGTTCACCACCCGCGACGGCCTCGCGCGCACGGCCGACCTGCTCAACACCCTGGGCGAGCAGGCCGCCCCGTACGGCATGCGGATCGGCTACCACAACCACTGGTGGGAGATCGAGCCCAAGGTGGACGGCCGGCACGCCATCGAGGTGCTGGCCGACCTGCTCGCCCCGCAGGTGTTCCTGGAGATCGACACCTACTGGGCGGCCGTGGGCGGCGCCGACGTGCCCGCCCTGCTCGGCCGCCTGTCGGAGCGGATCGACGCGCTGCACGTCAAGGACGGCCCGGGGGTCAAGGGCGAGCCGCACGTCGCGGTGGGCGCGGGCGTGATGCCGGTGCCGCAGATCCTCGCCGCCGCCCCCGGCGCGTGGCGCATCGTCGAGCTGGACGAGTGCGCCACCGACGTCTTCGCCGCCCTCGCGGACAGCCACGCCTACCTCACCTCCTTGGAGGGCTCTTGAGCAACGGCCCGGTCGGCGTCGCCATCGTCGGCGCCGGAGTCATCAGCGGCCAATACCTCCGCAACCTCAACGCCTTCCCCGACGTGCGCGTGGTCGCCGTCGCGGACCTCGACACCGACCGGGCCGCCGCCGTGGCCAGGGAGCACGACGTGCGGGTGTCCGGCACCCTCGGCGCCGTGCTCTCCCTGGCGGAGGTGGAGCTCGTCGTCAACCTGACGATCCCGGCCGCGCACGCGGCCGTCGCGCTGGAGTCGCTGCGCGCCGGCAAGCACGTGTACGGGGAGAAGCCCCTGGCCATGGACCTGGACGAGGCCGCCAAGGTGATGGCCGAGGCCGAGCAGCGCGGGCTGCGGGTGGGCGGCGCCCCCGACACCTTCCTCGGCGCCGGGCTGCAGTCCGCCGTGCACGCCCTGCGCTCGGGCGCCATCGGCGAGCCGATCGCCGTCACGGCCGCCACACAGAGCCTCGGCCCGGAGTCCTGGCATCCCAGCCCGGAGTTCCTGTACGCGCGGGGCGGCGGCCCGCTGTTCGACCTGGGCCCCTACTACCTGACCGCGCTGGTGTCCATGCTCGGCCCCGTCAGCCGGGTGGCGGCCGGCACGCGCAAGGCCCGCGAGCAGCGCGTCATCGGCTCGGGGCCCAAGGCGGGCACCCTGTTCCCCGTGGAGGTGCCCACCCACGTCAACGCCCTGCTGGACTTCCCCGGCTCGGCGACGGCGTCGGCCACCTTCAGCTTCGACTCGGCCGTCAACCGCCGCCTGATCGAGATCATCGGCACCGAGGGCGCCCTGTCGCTGCCGGACCCCAACACGTTCGAGGGGCCGCTGCTCGTCCGCGGGCCGAGTGACCTCGACTGGCGGGAGCTGCCGGTGACGGGCACCACGGCGGGGCGCGGCATCGGCGTCCTGGACATGGCCAGGTCGATCCGCGCGGGCACGCCGCACCGCGCGTCGGGCGCGCTCGCGTACCACGTGCTCGAACTGATGTCGGCGATCACCGAGTCGGGCGAGCGGGCGCGGTTCGCGCCCGTCGCCTCCACCGTGGCGGCGCCCGAGCCGCTGCCCAAGGGCTGGGACCCGCACGCGGCGACCCTGTCCTGACGCCGTGGGCGGCGGGCCCCTGTCCTGACGCCGAGGGCGGCGGGCCCCCGTCCTGACGCCGTGGGCGGCGGGACCCCCGCCGCCCACGCAAAGTTACTTCATCCTTACACAAAGGAGTCATCACCTTTCGGACTGGGCACTGTTACGGTGAGTAATCGTCTCGTAACAGCACTCCGAAGGGGATCCCATGCGCGTCCTGATCCAGCTCCGCCCGGCCCCTGACGTCGTCGCGTCCGTGATCGACCCCGGTGTCCGCAGCGTGGTCTCCGACGTCGTCGCCGAGCTCCCCGGAGTCCTCCTCGACCGGGCGTTCACCCCCGTGGCCGTGCCCAGGCCCGTCTCCGCCTCCGGCGGCCCGCTCTCCCTGCACCAGCGGGTGCAGTTCTCGATGGCGCCGGAGGACGCCTCCGTGCTCGTCCGCGGCGAGATCTCCGACGCCGAGCTGAGCACGCGCACCTCGCTGCTGTCCTCCTCGGTGCGCGAGGTCGCCGGCGTGTTCGCCGATCCGGTGATCCAGTCCCATCCCACCTGCGGCGACAGCGGGCCGGTGGGCGACTGGGAGGAGGTCAGGCGGCTGCTGCACACCTACGACCTGTGGTCAGCCGGCCACGACGGCGAGGGCGTGACCATCGCCGTCGTCGACACCGGCATCAACGCCGACCACGTCGCCGCCCGCATCGGTCACGACGTGACCATCGACGCCGACCGGAGCTGGAGCCCGCCCGGGGTCGACAAGGCCCCGGGCCGCTACCCGGTGAGCCACGGCTCGATGTGCGCCTTCGACACCCTGATCGCCGCGCCCAAGGCGACCCTGCTCGACATCCCGGTCCTGCTCAGCCGCCAGCCGGGCCCGACCGCCGACGGCCTGCTGTCGGACGCGGTGGCCGCCTACTCCCACCTGGGCGGCGTGCTGCGGGCCATGCCCGCCGACTCCAGGTCGCTGGTGATCAGCAACAGCTGGGGCCTGTTCTCGCCCGACATGGACTTCCCGCCCGGCCACCCCGGCAACTACTCCGACAACCCGGCGCACCCGTTCAACGTGATCGTCGGCAGCCTGGAGGAGGCGGGCGCCGACATCCTGTTCTCCGCGGGCAACTGCGGGCGCGAGTGCCCCGACGGCCGCTGCGGCTTCTCCGAGCGGTCGATCGCGGGCGCCAACTCGCACCCGCAGGTGCTGTCCGTCGGCGGCGTCGACACGCGCGGCGAGCGCGTCGGCTACTCCTCGCAGGGGCCTGGGCGGTTGTCGGAGCGCAAGCCCGACCTGTGCGCGTACACCCACTTCGCCGGGTCCGAGGCGGTCGGCGCCGCCGACACGGGCACGTCCGCGGCCTGCCCCGTGGCCGCCGGGGTGGTGGCCGCCGTGCGCACGCACCGCTCAGCGGCCGAGCTGTCGCCCGCCCAGCTCCGTACGCTGCTGCACCGCACCGCCGACGACCGCAGCACCGTCGGCTTCGACCACGACTACGGCTTCGGCGTCATCGACCCGCCCGCCATCCTGGCCGCGCTCGGCAGGCAGAACCGCAACCGCGCCGCCTGACGCCCGACTGACGCCGACTGACATGGCCATGGTCCAGGTGCGACTGCCGCCAGAAGCCACCCTCGCCGACGCGTTGCGGCTGCTCGGCCTGTCCGAGGAGGACGCGGACGCGGGCTACGGCCTGGTGGCGGTCGTGCCGGGGCTGCGGATCCTGCGCGTCACCGAGGAGGCGGCCCAGCGGCTGATCCGCGACCTCGCCGCCGGGCGGCTCCCCGTCGGCGTCGCGGACGTCTTCTCCGACCCCCGCGTCGAGCCGCACCGGCCCGAGGATCGGTGACGCGCCCGCTCGCCACACGGGCAGGATCGGTGACGCGTTGGCTTGAATCGTGCGGACCCGCAAGAATGGCGCGATGGCTGACAGTGCCGAGACCGACTGGGTCTCCAGGTTCGCGGACGAGGTGATCTCCGAGGCGGAGCGACGTGCCTCGGGCAAAACGATCGTCTGCGCCTCCGGGCTGAGCCCGTCGGGCCCGATCCACCTCGGCAACCTGCGCGAGGTGATGACACCTCACCTGGTGGCCGACGAGATCAGGCGCCGCGGCCTGGACTGCGTGCACCTGCTGTCGTGGGACGACTACGACCGCTTCCGCAGGGTTCCCGCGGGCATCGACCCGTCGTGGGCCGAGCACATCGGCAAGCCACTGACCTCGGTGCCCGCCCCGCCCGGCAGCCCGTACGCCAACTGGGCCGAGCACTTCAAGGCCCCCCTGACCACCGCGCTGGCGGAGCTGGGCGTGGAGTACCACGCCATCAGCCAGACCGAGCAGTACACCTCGGGCGTCTACCGCGAGCAGATCCTGACCGCCGTGCGCGAGCGGGCCAGGATCGACGCGGTGCTGTCGCGCTACCGGCTGAAGCAGGCCGACGGGGCCGAGCGGGCGGCCGACGACTACTTCCCGTACAAGCCGTACTGCGACCTGTGCGAGCGCGACCTGACCACGGTCACCAACTACGACGACGAGACGACCGAGCTGGCCTACACCTGCGAGTGCGGCTTCGGCGAGACGGTGCGGCTGGCCGAGCACGACCGCGGCAAGCTGGTGTGGAAGGTCGACTGGCCGATGCGCTGGGCGTACGAGGGAGTGATCTTCGAGCCGTCCGGGGTCGATCACCACTCGCCCGGCTCTGCGTGGATCGTGGGCGGCCAGCTCGTCGGCGAGGTGTTCGGCGGGCAGCAGCCGATCGGCCCGATGTACGCCTTCGTCGGCATCACCGGCATGGCCAAGATGAGCAGCTCCAAGGGCGGCGTGCCGATCCCGGCCGAGGCGCTGGAGATCATGGAGGCGCCGCTGCTGCGCTGGCTGTTCGCCCGGCGCAAGCCCGCGCAGTCCTTCAAGATCGCCTTCGACCAGGAGATCCAGCGGCTCTACGACGAGTGGGACTCCCTGGGCCGCAAGGTCGAGGCCGGGCAGGCTCAGCCCGCCGAGCTGGCCGCCTACAACCGGGCGGTGACCACGGCCGCGGGCCCGCTGCCCGCCACGCCGCACCCGGTCGCCTACCGCACGCTGGCCTCCGTCGTGGACATCACGACGGGCCACGCCGAGCAGACCCTGCGCATCCTGCGCGACCTCGACGGCGTCGAGACGCTCGGCGAGGTCAGCCCCCGGCTGGAGCGGGCGGAGCGCTGGGTGGAGCTGCACCTGCCCGCCGACCAGCGCACCCGGGTGCGGGAGTCGCCGGACCAGGAGCTGCTCGACTCGCTCGGGCGGGCCGAGCGCGAGGGGTTGCGGCTGCTGGCCGACGGCCTCGACGACTGGACGCTGGAAGGGCTGACCGCGCTGGTGTACGGCGTGCCCAAGATCCAGGCGGGGCTGCCCGCCGACGCCAAGCCCACCCCCGAGCTGAAGACGGCGCAGCGGGCCTTCTTCACGCTGCTCTACCGCCTGCTCGTCGGCTCCGACACCGGCCCCAGGCTGCCCACGCTGCTGATGGCGGTGGGCGCCGACCGGGTGCGCAAGCTGGTCGGCGTGTGAAGGGCGCGGTCCTGATCACGGGGATCTCGGCGTCGGGCAAGTCGACCGTGGCGCAGGCGCTGGCCGAGCGCCTGCCGCGGGCGGCCCACGTCCGGGGCGACGCGTTCCGCCGGATGGTGGTCAGCGGGCGCGCCGACATGACGCCGGAATTGCCCGGCGAGGCGGTGCGCCAGCTCCATCTTCGTTACCGAATTGCAGCCAAAGCGGCGGACATGTATTTCGATGCCGGATTCACACCAATAGTTCAAGATGTGATTCTCGGTGGCGATTTGGAGCTGTTCACGAAGCTGGTCGGTACGCGTCCCTTGCACGTGATCGTCCTGGCCCCCGAGGCCGCGGAGGTCGAGCGCCGCGAGGCCGCCCGCACCAAGTCCGGCTACGGAGGCGGCTGGACGATTGCCCAGCTAGACGCGGCACTACGGCACGAGACGCCCCGCCTCGGCCTGTGGCTCGACACCACCCGGCAGAGCGCCAGGGAGACCGTGGACGAGATCCTGGCCAGGGCGGGGGAGGCCCAAATCGCCTGAGATTTCGCCATGCGCATGATCTATGCAAGGAGCTGTTAAGCGGTCTGCATGCGTCACGGCGCACCTTGATGACATGAACAAGCAGCCTTTCGCCGCCAGCGTCAGCGTCATCGTTCCCGCGATGAACGAGGCCGAGAACCTTCCCCACGTCTTCGCGACGCTGCCCGACTGGATCGACGAGGTGATCCTCGTCGACGGCAACTCGACCGACGACACCGTCGCCGTCGCGCGGAGGCTGCGCCCCGACCTGCGGGTCGTCGTGCAGAGCCGGCGTGGCAAGGGCAACGCCCTCATCGAGGGCTTCCAGGCCGCCCGGGGCGACATCATCGTCATGATCGACGCGGACGGTTCCACCGACGGCCGGGAGATCCGCTCCTTCGTCGCCACGCTGATGAACGGCGCCGACTTCGCCAAGGGCTCCAGGTACGCCCCTGGTGGCGGCTCGGACGACCTCAGTCCGATCCGCTCGCTCGGCAACAAGGCCCTGACCGGCCTGACCAACTTCCTCTACGGCACCCGCTACACCGACCTCTGCTACGGCTACAACGCCTTCTGGGCCCGCCACCTCGACGTCCTCGACCTCGACTGCGACGGCTTCGAGATCGAGACCCTGATGAACGTGCGCGCCGCCCAGGCCGGTCTCATCATCCGCGAGGTCCCCAGCCACGAGCGCTCCCGCATCCACGGCGTCAGCAACCTGAACGCGGTGCGCGACGGCTGGCGGGTGCTCAGGACGATCTGGCGCGAGCGCGCCCGCGGCACCGCCGTGACCGCCTCCCAGACCCAAGTGGCACTGGCCAAGTAGGGGGTGACATCCTCGAACGATGCGTTACATAGTGATCGGAGCAGGAGCAGTCGGGGGAACCATCGGTGCCCGCCTGTTTCAAGGTGGGCACGAGGTTCTTCTCATCGCGAGAGGAGCCCACTACGAGGCCCTCCGGCGCGACGGCCTGCGACTGATCACCCCCGAGTCCTCCGAGACCCTGGACATCCCCGCCGCCGACGGCCCCGTGCCCACGCGCGATGACGACGTGCTCATCCTGGCGACCAAGTCGCAGGACACGATCGCCGCGCTCGCACCCTGGCCGGCCGACCTGCCCGTGGTGTGCGCCCAGAACGGCGTCGCCAACGAGCGCATGGTCCTGCGGCGGTTCGAGCGTGTCCACGGCATGTGCGTGTGGTTGCCCGCACAGATCCCCCAGCCCGGCGTCGTCGCCGCCCACGGCCACCCCTACTCCGGCATGCTGCACGTCGGCCGCTATCCACAGCCTGTGGACGGCGACGACCTCGACGCGCGCATCGCCGACGACCTGAGCAAGCGCGGCCTCGTCGGCCGGGCCGTGCCCGACGTGATGCGCTGGAAGTACGCCAAGCTCCTCGGCAACCTGGGCAACGCCGTCGAGGCGCTCGTCGGCCACGTGCCCGGCATGGCCGAGGTGGCCGCCGACGCCAGGGCCGAGGCCAGGGCCGTGCTGGAGCACGCCGGCATCGCGTACGCCACCCCCGAGGAGGAGGCCGACGTCCGCGGGCGCCAGGTCGACGCGCGCCCCATCGAGGGCGTCGCGCGCGGCGGCGGGTCGTCGTGGCAGAGCCTGGCCAGGGCCGCCGGCTCGATCGAGGCCGACTACCTCAATGGCGAGATCGTCCTGCTGGGCCGCGAGCACGGGCTGGCCACCCCGGTCAACGAGACGCTGCGGCGCGAGGCCAACAGGTTCGCCCGCGAGAGGCAGGCGCCCGGGTCGATGCCGGTGGAGACCCTGCGGGCCCTCATCGACGCGCGTTCCGCAGCCGGATCCCGCTGAACTCCAGACTGCTGGCCGTCACCTGGTTCCAGAACGGCCACAGGTTGTCCAGCACCCTGAGCTGGATCCCCGCCTCCTCGTGCAGCTCGAACAGGTCGCCCACCGGCTCGGGCGGGCCGAGCGGGATCACCGGCTCCTTGGAGACCACGGCGTGCGGCGGGTCGCCGATGGGCTTGAAGCCGGCGGCGGGCAGGCGGTAGGCGAACAGGCGCACGTCCATCAGCGCCTTCAGCCAGCAGTACTCGACGGCGTGCACCCGCTCGCCGCACCCGGCGCCGATGATCCGGGCCGTGTCCTCCTCGGTGGTGCGCGGCCCGCACCAGGCCAGCGCGCGCGGGCAGGCCCTGGGGAACCAGTAGTCGGGGCACCGGTCGTAGCCGACCGCCCACACGTACGGCTCGCTCTCCCTGCTGGTGACCGCCACGTGCGGCACGAAGCGCTCGATCGTCGGATCTTCGGAGAAGTGCAGGACCTCGCCCCGCTCGGGTCTCATGGACGCCATCATCGCGCATACCCGGCCGATCTACGGGCAGAGGAAACGCCTCTTACGACAAGGGGTGAGTTGGATGATCGTACTGGGAGTTCTCCTGATCCTGCTCGCCGGCGCTGCTGTCGCTCTGGTGCTCACCGAGGAGAGCGCCAGGTACATCCTGTTCGGCTACACCTTCGAGCCCAACCACGTGGAGATGTTCCTCGCGGGGGCGGCCGCCGCGGCCGTCCTGCTGCTGGGACTGTGGATGCTGGGCTCGGGATCGCGCAGGACCGCCAAGCAGCGCCGCCGACTGCGCAGCGCCAGGGCCGAGGCCTCCGACCGGGTCGCCCGGCTGGAGGGTGAGAAGCGAGACCTGGAGCGGAAGCTGGAGCGCGAGCACGCGCAGGCTGAGCAAGCTCAGACCGAGCACGCGCTCGACGACCGCTCCGGTGACCGGCTCGTCGCCCGCGGCGAGGACCGCCGCTAGGGCGCGAGCACGACAACCGTCAGACCGCGTCCGCGCTCTGGCGGGAGGGCACCAGCTTGCCCTCCCGCCAGAGCGCGAATCCGGTGATCACCGCCCCCAGCCCCTCCCAGAGCCCGACGCCGAAGAACTTGCCCGGCGCCGCTCCCGTCAGGACCAGCGTGGTGAAGACCGCGAAGGTGACGAGCCTGAAAGGCACGGTCCAGCGGAAGAACGGGGTGTAGTCGTGCGAGGCGGCGAACAGGTAGTAGACGCCCATGTTCACGGCCGCCATCGAGCTGGCGGCCATATAGACCAGCGTGTAGTCCCCGGCGGGGCGCACGTCGAGCACCTCGAATCCCAGCATGGCCAGCAGCGTGCCGGGCGAGATCAGCCCGAGCAGGCCGAGTGCGAAGGCGAGGAATCCGAAGACCGCGATGGTCCAGCCGGAGAAAGAACGCGGAAGACGCACAGAAATCCTTCCAAAGGGGGGTGTACTCTGCGAGGCGATCTCATCATGCACCCGGAGGTCGCATGCCCCCCACGCGTGGCCGCCCCATCGCGCTCAAACTTCTCATCCTCCTGCTCGTTCCCCTGCTCTCCCTGGTGGGTCTGTGGGCGTTCGCGGCGGGCCTGACCGGTGGCGCCGGCCTGCGCCTGTTGTCGATCAACGACCTGGCGACCAACCTGGCGCAGCCGTCGGAGACCGTCAACATCGAGCTGCAGAAGGAGCGGCTGGCCTCGGTGGAGTTCCTGGTGACCAGGCAGGGCACCGCCGCCATGGCCGAGCAGCGCGGGCGTACCGACCGGGCCGTGAAGACCTTCCGCTCGCTGGCCGGGAAACTGCGTGACCTCTCACCCGAGATGACCACGCAGCTCGGCGCACTCAACCTCAAGCTCGACCAGCTCGCCGACGTGCGCAAGGAAGTGGACGGCACGCTCGTCGCGCCGCTCGACGTCATCGACGGCTACAGCCAGATCGTGGACGCCTCCTTCCGCATGTACGACGCCATGGTCCTCGTCCCCGACATGGCCCTCTACCAGCAGGCCCGCGCCGTGACCATGCTCGGCGAGGCCAAGGAGGTGCTCTCCAGGGAGCGCGCGGTCATCGCGATCGTGCTCGCCACGGGCAGGGTCGAGCCGCGCGAGCGCGAGTCGTTCACCGGGATGGTCGCGACCAGGCGGCTGCTGTTCTCGCAGGCGCTGTCGCACCTCGACGGCAGCCTGCGCGGCCCGTACGGCAAGATGGCCGGCTCCCCCGTCTACGAGGAGTTCCTGCGGGCCGAGGACGCCATCAAGGGGCAGGCGGCCGTCAACGGGCTGCCCGCGGGCGCGGCCACCTGGCCCATCGACGCCCAGAACCTCTGGGTCGCCGTCGAACGCAACCAGGCCAAGGCCACCCAGGGCATCGTGAGCCGGGTGACGCCCACCGCCATCGGCATGCTCGTCAAGCTCGGCGTGGCGGGCGGCGTGGGCCTCGTCGCGGTCATCGCCTCGATCCTGCTCTCGCTGCGCTTCCGCAAGCGCCTGGTCCGCGAGCTGGCCGGGCTGCGTGACGCGGCCACCGAGCTGGCCGAGGTACGGCTGTCCGGGCTGGTCAAGCGGCTGCGCACGAACACCGAGCCGCCGACGGCCGCCGAGGTGGCGCCGCTGGAGGTCAAGGCGCACACCTCCGAGGTCGCCGACATCGTCCGCGCCTTCAACGACGTGCAGTCCACGGCCGTCGAGGCCGCCGTCGACCAGGCCAGGCTGCGCCACGGCGTCAGCCAGGTCTTCGTCAACCTGGCCAGGCGCAACCAGTCGCTGCTGCACCGGCAGCTCCTGCAGCTCGACAGCATGGAGCGGGCCACCGAGGCGCCGGAGACGCTGGCCGACCTGTTCAAGCTCGACCACCTGACCACCCGCATGCGCAGGCACGCGGAAAGCCTGATCATCCTCTCCGACCAGGCGCCGGGCCGCGGCTGGCGCAACCCGGTGCCGGTCCTCGACGTGCTGCGCGCCGCCGTGGCCGAGGTCGAGGAGTACGAGCGGGTCGAGGTGATGCAGCCGCCGCCCGTCGCGCTGCTCGGCTCGGTGGTCACCGACGTCGCCCACCTGATGGCCGAGCTGATCGAGAACGCCACCCTCTTCTCGCCGCCGCAGACCCGGGTGGACGTGCGCAGCGCCGTCACCCCGCACGGCCTCGTCGTCGAGGTCGAGGACCGCGGCCTCGGGCTGCCGCGCACCGAGCTGGACGAGCTGAACGAACGGCTGACCAACACGCCCGAGTTCGACCTGGCGCAGAGCGATCGGCTCGGGCTGTTCGTCGTCTCCCGGCTCGCGGCCAGGCACGGCATCAAGGTCGCCCTGGTGCCCTCGCCGTACGGCGGCCTGACCGCGATGGTGGCCCTCCCCTCCGCCCTCCTCGCCGACCAGCCCGCGCTGGCCGGCAGGTAAGCCCCTAGGGGAGGACCTGGAGGAGCGCCTGCTTCTTGGCCTTGGCGGGCTCGGCGATGCGCTGCGTCTCCTTCCCGGCGCCGTCGAGCACGACCAGCGTGTTGTGGGAGGCGCCCGCGACCCGGACGACCATCCGCCCGTCCTTCAGGTACAGGGCGCCGATCAGCTTGCCCTTGACCGCGGGCGCGCGCTTCTTGCCCGTCACCATGTCGAGAATGACCGGCTTGTACGCCACCGGCCAGCTCCCGTCACCCAGCGTGGACGGGTCGGCCGGGACCTCCACGACGGCGTTGCGGCCGTTCGGCGACAGGCTCTGTACGTGGGTGATCCACGTGACGCCCTTCGCCCTGGCCGCCTTGCCGGTCTTGACGTCGAGCCGGTAGAGGGCGTTCGCCTCGCCGGTGTAGCCCGCGACGTACCGGCCGTCGGCGGACCAGGCGAGGTGGCACACGCCCGCCGACCTGCCGAGTTTGCGCGGGGCGGCGCTGCCGTCGGCCTTGACGGCCATGATCGTGTCGCCGGCCTGCGTGTACGCCACCTGCTTGGAGTCGGCGGACCAGACGGGGGTCAGGCACGGGGTGCCGCCCTGCAGCCCGCTGACGATCGTGGTGGTCTTCGCGCCGTCCCTGACCTGGAGCTTGCCGCCCGTAGTGACCCAGGCCGCCTTCCTGCCGTCGGGGGAGGCGGCGTACTGGGGCATGGCGCCTGACTTGGCGATCGTGCTCCAGTCGCCGTCCTCGTACCTGTTGAGCTGGTTACCGGAGGCGGTGGCGTAGACGGCGGCTCCGGACAGCTCGGATGCGGCGGCCGACGCCGGGAGCGAGGTGGTCAGGAGCGCGACGGCACCTGCCGCAACGAGAATCTTCATGACACGACATGGTGCCCGAGCCTGATCACAGACGCAGAAACGGCTCGCTGAAGTGCGCGCTCGCGAGGATCGCCCGCTCGGCCCGCAGCCCGGCCAGCACCTCGGTCCTGCTGCGCGTGGCGGCTTCCTGGTCGTCGTCGTAGACGTAGGGCAGGCTCGGGTCGTCGAGCTGCACGGGGTGCAGCACCAGGTCGCCTGTCATGGCCACCTCGCCGACCCTGGCGATCTGGTGGCCTGGCGTGTGCCCAGGCGTGTGCCGGACGTGCACGCCTGGCGCCACCTCGGCGTCGCCCTCGACGATGTGGAGCTGTGCCTTGATGACGGTGACGACGTCGTCGAGCACCGGGCCCGTGACGACGTCCAGGTCGGCCTGCTGCACCACGTAGCGGGCGTTCTCGAACAGCGGCCGGCCATCGGCGACCGCGCCCGAGGCGTGGTCGCTGTGCAGGTGCGTGAGGATGACGGTGCCGATCTCGGCCGGCGTGACGCCGGCGGCGGCCAGCTCACCGGCCAGCGTGCCGGGAACCGGCGCCCAGCTCGACGCGGGCGAGCCCGCCCCGCCGATGCCGGTGTCGACCAGCGTCAGCCGGTCCGCGGCGTCGCGGACCAGGTAGCAGTGGAAGTGCAGGACCCACGGCTCGTCCGGGAGGTGGGAGCCGGGGAACGTCTCGGCCAGCGGGCGGCGGATCGCCGCTCCCATGGGGCCTACGGCGTCGCAGAGGGGTGTGACCTCGACGCCTGACACGGTGATCGGTTGATGCGGCACTCGCCCAGACTAGGCGGCCACGGGCTGAGCCGGAACGTACTCGTTCTCGAGGTCGGCGGCGTAGACGGCGCGGCAGCAGCTCGCGCACCGGTACATGATCGGGCCTTCGTCGAGTTCGCTGTGGCACCGCGGGCAGTTGACGGTCTTCATGATGGTGCTCCCCCAAGGAGTTTTTTCTGTTTCGTCCCTATGGAACCCTCACCGAGTTGCAGGGACCCTGCATGCCACTTGACACGATGACGCTGCACCGACGGGGGTTCTGTGCTGCTCGGCACACCGGGCGCGGTAATTTTCCTCGCTGCGCGTTGCCGAGAAGAACATTGTCACGCGCCGCGTCCCGGATGCGCGGGTGAAGCGCCGACAACAGCCCAGGAATAGCCCAAGAGGGCTAGGCGTTGTATGGGTCGGACGGTGTGGTATCTTGCCACCAGGCGTTGAGCTCCAGCTCCGCCTGATCTTCCAAAGTCGGCCCCGGCCCTCCTCTTCATGAGAGCCCCGGCCTCCTTTCCTTCATCACCCGCCGGTCCTCGTGCGAGGCGTCCGGCGCATCTCCCCCAAGGGGCTCATCATGTCTGTGCACACCATTCCTGAGCAGCGTGCCGCCGAGCCGCTCCGCCAGGTGGACGGCCTCCTGGACGTACGCGACAAGTCCGCGTTCATCCGGGCGGGCCACCTGCCGGGGCCGGGCGACGTACGCCTGACACCCGAGAAGGTACGCCAGTGGGACCTGCGTCCCGGTGACCACGTCACCGCGTCCTTCGCCGGCAACAAGCTGATGCGGATCGAGACGGTCAACGGCGCCACGTCGTGGCGCGACCGGCCCCGGTTCGACCAGCTCACACCCATACATCCGACCGAGCGGCTGAGCATCGAGACCGAGTCGCTCAGCACCCGCGTGATCGACCTGTTCGCGCCCATCGGCAAGGGGCAGCGCGGCCTCATCGTGGCGCCGCCCAAGGCCGGCAAGACCATGGTCCTCCAGGCGCTGGCCGCCGGGATCACCCGCAACCACCCGGAGGTCCACCTGATGGTCGTCCTGGTGGGCGAGCGCCCGGAGGAGGTCACGGAGATGCGCGCCACCATCGACGGCGAGATCTTCTCCTCGACCTTCGACCACCCGGACCAGGACCACACCACGCTGGCCGAGCTGGCCGTCGAGCGCGCCAAGCGCCTCGTCGAGTCGGGCCGCGACGTGGTCGTGCTGCTCGACTCGCTGACGCGGCTGGGGCGCGCGTACAACAACGTCACGCCGCCCGGCAGCGGGCGCGTCCTGACGGGCGGCATCGACGCCCGCGCGCTCTACCCGCCCAAGCGCTTCTTCGGCGCGGCCCGCAACGTGGAGGGCGGCGGCTCCCTGACCATCCTCGCCACGGCCCTGGTGGACACCGGGTCGCGGATGGACAACAACCTCTACGAGGAGTTCAAGGGGACGGGGAACATGGAGCTGCACCTCGTCCGCGAGCTGGCCGAGCGCCGCCTGTTCCCCGCCGTGGACCTCGACGCCTCAGGGACCAGGCGCGAGGAGATCCTGATGCACTCCGCCGAGCAGGAGGTGGTGTGGCGGCTGCGGCGCATGCTCACGGCGCTGGAGAAGCAGCAGGGCATGCAGATCCTCGTGGACAAGCTCCGCTCCACCCCCTCCAACGCCGCCTTCCTCCTCGAAGCGGCCAACGCGGCCTGACGAGCGGCCGTGCACCACAATGGCCCCATGCTGGCTGACATCGTCGAATACCTCATCTGCCCCGTCTGCGGCGCCGACCTGCACCTGGCGGGCGCGACCGTGCGATGCGCCGGCAACCACGCCTTCGACGTGGCCAAGCAGGGTTACGTGAGCCTGCTCACCGGCTCGGGGCAGCCGGGCACCGCCGACACCGCCGAGATGGTGGCCGCCAGGGCGGCCTTCCTCGACAAGGGTCACTACGCCCCGCTGGCGGACGCGGTCGCGCAGGCGGTGTGCGAACACCTGGTGCGGGAGAACGTTCCAGGAAAACATGAGTCCTCCACCGAAACGAATGACGGCGCGGAAACGAAGGCGTACCGTGGGGCGGGAGTGGAGGCCGGTTACGGCGCGCCGGCTGCGGGCGGCGGGCGGGAGCCGGAAGTCGCCGAGGGGCATCGCGCGGAGGGCAGGACCGCGCCGGTGATCCTCGACGCGGGCGCGGGCACAGGGCACTACCTGGCGGCCGTGCTCAACGCGGTGAACGATGGCATCGGGATGGCGTTCGATGTGTCGAAGCACGCTGTACGCCGGGCGGCGCGGGTGCATCCCAGGGCAGGGGCGTTCGTGGCCGACGTGTGGCGTCCGCTTCCGATCGGGAGCGGGGTGGCCGACGTGGTGATCGACGTTTTCGCGCCCAGGAACGGGCCCGAGTTCCGGCGCGTGCTGCGGCCGGGGGGCGCCGCGGTGGTGGTCACGCCGGCGCCGGAGCACCTCAGCCCGCTCGTGGAAGAGCTCGGGCTGCTCTCCGTCGACGAGGAGAAGGAGCGCAGGGTCGCGCGGAGCCTGGAGGGCTTCGCCGAGACAGGGCGGCGCTCGATCGAGTTCGAGATGGAGCTGGGGCATGACGACATCGCTCAGGTCGTCGGGATGGGCCCGAGTGCGTGGCATCACCAGGCGAACACGCTCGATGAGCGAATCGCCGCATTTCTGTCCCGAAATGTCGCGAAAAGGCAGCAAAAAGTAGTAACGCGCGCCGCGTTTTACCTGTCTATCTTCGAGCCGGCACACCGATCAAGACCTGTTCCTTGACGGGCATGTGCGACTGGTGTTACTGATGGGGCATTTAGTCCGAAATTCCCCCACATTCTCGGAGTATTTCCCCGGCACAGGCGCAATACTGGACGGCATCCCGGGCCTGGAGGCACGGGACATCAACGGGAGGGGGCGCGCCGGATGAAGGCGGAGGAACGCTGGCAGGCCAGGTTCCGGGCGTCGCGCATGACGCTGCCCGCCTGGGCGCGCCAAGCCGCGAACCGCTCCATCTATCGCTCCAACGCCACAGGCAAGTGGGAGGTCTACGCCTGGGACCGTGTGACCGGTGCCACCCGCCAGGTCACCGACCAGCCCAAGGGTACCGCGTACGCCGCGATCGACCCCACCGGGCAATGGATCTACTGGTTCGCCGACACCGACGGAGACGAGTACGGCGGCTGGTGGCGCCAGCCCTTCACCGGCGGCGCCGACGAGCCCGTCGCCCCCGACCTGCCGCCGGGCCAGCCCGGCGGCATCGCGCTGTCCACGACCGGCGTCGCGGCGATCAGCGTGGCCGGCGAGGGCACGTTCCGCATCCACCTGGTACGCCCCGGCCAGCCCGCCGAGACGCTGTACGAGCACACCGAGGCCGCCTGGGTGGCCGCCATGTCGCTCGACGGCTCCCTCATCGCGATCAACCACGGCGAGTACGGCGACTTCAGGCACCCGGCGCTGCGCGTCGTCCGCCCGAACGGCCACGTCGTCGGCGAGCTGCACGACGGCCCCGCCAAGGGCGTGGTCGGCCTCAGCTTCGCCCCCGTCCCCGGCGACCGCCGCCTCCTCGCCCTGCACGAGCGCCGCAGCCGGCACGAGCCCCTGGTCTGGGACCCGGTGACGGGCGAGCAGCGCGAGATCTGGCTGCGCGACCCGGGCGAGCTCGACGCCGAGTGGTACGACGACGGCCGCGGCCTGCTCATCCTGCGCGACGACCGCGCCCGCAGCTACCTGCACCGCTACGACCTGGGCGGCGGCGGCCTGACCCCGATCGAGACGCCGCACGGCGTGATCGACGAGGCCACGCCCCGGCCCGGCGGGCACGTCGAGTACTCCTGGTCCAGCGCCTCGCGCCCGCCGGTCGTCCGGTCGAGCAACGGCCAGGTCGTGGTCAACCCCATCGGCCCGCCGGCCCCGCCGAGCGTCCCCGTCGAGGACATCGACGTCGAGGGCGAGGCCGGCCGCATCCACGCGCTGGTCTCCAAGCCGGAGGTCGGCACGGCCCCGCACCCCACGGTGTTCCTGCTGCACGGCGGCCCGACGTCGCACGACCGCGACGCGTTCTCGCCGACGGTGGCGGCCTGGGTGGACGCCGGGTTCGCGGTCGTACGGGTCAACTACCGGGGCTCCACCGGCTACGGCTCCGCCTGGCGGGACGCCCTGCACGGCGACGTGGGCCACATCGAGCTGGCCGATGTGGCCGCCGTCCGGCAGTGGGTCGTCGACCACGGCATCGCCGACCCCGGCAAGACCGTGCTCGCCGGCACCGCCTGGGGCGGCTACCTGACGCTGCTCGGCCTCGGCACCCAGCCCGACCTGTGGGCGTGCGGCATCGCCGCGGTGCCCATCGCCTGCCACCAGACCTCCTACGAGGACGAGGCCGAGAGCCTGCGCGCCTACCACCGCGTCCTGCTCGGCGGCTCGCCCGAGGAGCAGCCGGAACGGTACGCGGCCAGCTCCCCGATCACCTACGTGGACCAGGTCAAGAGCCCGCTGCTGATCCTCGCGGGCGAGAACGACACGCGGTGCCCGCTGCGGCAGATCGAGAAGTACGTCACCAAGCTCGAAGAGCACGGGCGGCATCACGAGGTCTACACCTACGACGCCATCCGGGGCTCGCTCGTCGTCTCCGAGCGGATCGCGCAGACGGCGCTGCAGCTCGACTTCGCGCGCAAGCACGTGGGTGCGTCGTGACGTTTCACACGGTGCGCCGGTGATCCTGACTCGTTCCCTTGACTGCCGGGTGACGCGCCTGTCATCATCTCGCCACCCGTAGTCAGCCGGACCCGGCACCCGGAGCGAGCCGGAACCGGCACTCGACAGTCAGCCGGAGAGGCGCGCCTTTGACCAGCACGATCCCGGGCTCGGCGAGCGCCCAGCGCCGCCCAGCGGACGCGCAGCACGGCTCAGGCCCGGCGGGTGCCCCACACCGTCCGGCAGCCGCACAGGACCGCTCAGCGCGCGCACAGAGCCGCTCAGCGGGCGCACGCCAGGGCTCGCCGCACACACAGAGCAGCTCAGCGGGCGTGCGTCAGGGCTCAGCGGGCGCGCGGAAGCCCTCAGCAGGCGCGCCGGAACGCTCAGCGGGCGGCGCGCAGGAGTCCTCTGTAGGCGCGCCGCGACGCTCAGCGGACGTGACGGGACGCTCAGCGGGCGCGCAGGACCACGATGGCCAGGTCGTCGGCGCTGGGCTCGGCCGCGAACTCCGCCGCCCCCCGCCGGATGCGCTCAGCCACCGCCCTGGCCGACAACCCCGCACACTCCGCCAGCAGCTTGGCCAGCCCGCCGTCGTCGTCGAGCAGCCGCCCGCCGGAGCGCCGCTCGGTCACCCCGTCGGTCACGGCCAGCAGCACATCCCCATGATCGAGATGAATGGTGTCGGCCTCGAACACGACCTCGTGGAACACCCCGAGCAACGACTGCGGCGTCGTCACCGCCTCGACCTTGCCGCTCGGCTTGAGCCGCAGGGCCTCCGGATGCCCGGCCGAGACCAGCCGGACCTCCAGCCCGTCCGGCGCGGGCGTGATGTCACCGTGCAGCAGCGTGAGGAACCGCGCCCGCTCGCCCTCCTCCAGGATCGCCTGGTTGAGCCGCCCGAGCACGGCCGCCACGCCGTACCCCTCGCGGGCCAGCAGCCGCAGCGTGTGGCGGGCCAGGCCGGTCACGGCGGCGGCCTCGGGGCCTGTGCCGCAGACGTCGCCGATGGCGAAGCGCCAGGAGTCGTCGGTCGCCTTGAACAGGTCGTAGAAGTCGCCGCCGACCTCGTTGGCCTCGCCGGCGGGCTCGTAGATGACGCCGTAGTCGAGGCCGGGCACCTCGGGCTCGTTCGGCGGGAGCAGGCTGCGCTGCAGGGCGCGGTTGGCGGCGGCCTGCTGGGCGTAGAGCCGGGCGTTGTCCATGGCCAGCGCGGCGCGCCGGCCGATGTCCTCGGCGAACTGGATGACCTCGTCGGGGAAGCGGTCGGGCCGGCCCAGGCACATCATGCCGAGGCTGCGTCCGCGCGCCATCAGCGGCACGGCCAGCACCTGCGACTCGGGCAGGTGGATCATGGAGGTGACGCGGGTGTCGGCGGCGTCGATGGCCATGTCGGCGAGCTGCTCGCGCAGGCCGTCGATCCTGGCCTCGTCGGCGTGCCAGAGGTAGGTCAGGCGCAGCGGCCCGGAGTTGTCGGAGGTGTAGACGGCGCACCAGCTCGACAGCCGCGGCACCACGACCTGCGCGATGATCGCCGGCACCATGTCGGGGTCGAGCGTGCCGGCGAGCAGGTCGCTGGCGTCGGCGAGAAATCCCAGCCAATGTGGCCCGCGGCTGCTCTCCTGCAGCCATTCGGCGGCCACCCGGTCCGCGGAGCCAGGTAGCGTGAGCCTTGCCCAATGGACACGGGAATCGCCCGCAAAGGTGAGTCCCCACTCCTCGACGTTCACGGAAGGAGCCTTCGGATCACCGTGGGATAGATTTCGCTGCCGCAGCTCAACCTGGACTGCGTCCCCGAAATGCTTCCAAATCACCTCAAACGGCTCGTCAGCGACCTGCTCGGCCAGATCCGCGGCGACCTGCTCGGCAGTATGGAGCACGCCGCCGGTGGCCCACGCGGTCATCACCTCGCGCGTGAACCTCATCGCAGCCGTCACAGCGGTCTCGCCGGGCGCGAACGTCGCAGCCAGCACCGCATGGGGAGAAGCAGTCATCCCAACGTGCCTACCACACTTCCCGCTGACTTGGGGTAAATCCAAGGACAGGACTACGAGCTACTCATCGTGACAGACTTGAATCACTCGCCGCGCGGCGACGGCGGGTGAAGGAGGCCCCATGACCACGGCCAAGGCCGCTCTAAGCCCCGAGGAGAGGACTTACACCGAATCGGATCTCGTTCCCATCCTGGAGACTCTCTTCTCTTGGCGTGACGGAGACTTCCGGCGTCGGGTTCCTCACGCGCCTCCTGGAATCCTCAGCGAGGTGCGGCTGCTGCTGAACGAAGTGGCCGACCGGCGTGAGCACCTGGCCAACGAGCTGTCACGCGTACGCAAAGAAGTGGTCAAGGAAGGTCGCTTCGGCGAGCGGCTGACGCCCGGCCCGGGTGTCGGCGCGTGGGCGGAGAGCGTCGAGTCGGTGAACATGCTCATCGACGCGCTGGTGAGCCCGGTGAGCGGCGCGGCCGACGTCATCGACGCGGTGGCCAAGGGCGACCTGTCGCGGCGCATCGACCTCGACCGCTCAGCGCGGGGCGAGGTGCGCCGGCTGGGCAAGGCCATCAACGGCATGGTCGACCAGCTCGCGCTGTTCAACTCCGAGGTGACGAGGGTCGCGCGCGAGGCCGGCACGGAGGGGCGGCTGGGCGGCAGCGCCAACCTGCGCGGCATGTCGGGGAGCTGGCGCGACCTGACCGAGGCCGTGAACACGATGTCGTCCCGCGTGGCGGCGCAGGTGCGCGACATCGCCGTGGTGACCACGGCGGTGGCCAAGGGCGACCTGAGCCGCAAGGTGACGGTCGACGCCGTGGGCGAGATGTTCGAGCTGAAGAACACCGTCAACACGATGGTCGACCAGCTCTCCGGCTTCGCCGAGGAGGTGACCCGAGTCGCCCGCGAGGTCGGCACCGAGGGTCAGCTCGGCGGCCAGGCCCAGGTGACCGGCGTGTCGGGCGTCTGGAAGGACCTCACCGACAACGTCAACTTCATGGCCAACAACCTGACCTCGCAGGTGCGCAGCATCGCGACCGTGGCGACGGCGGTGGCTCAGGGCAATTTGTCAAAGAAGATCACCGTTGACGCCCAGGGCGAGATCCTCCAGCTCAAGGACACCCTCAACACGATGGTGGACCAGCTCTCGTCCTTCGCCGACGAGGTCACCCGAGTCGCCCGAGAAGTGGGCACCGAGGGCAAGCTGGGCGGCCGCGCCGAGGTGAAGGGCGTGTCGGGCGTCTGGAAGGACCTCACCGACAACGTCAACTCCATGGCGCGCAACCTGACCTACCAGGTACGCAACATCGCCCAGGTCACCACGGCCGTGGCCAACGGCGACCTCACCCGCAAGATCGACGTGGACGCCCAGGGCGAGATCCTGGAGCTCAAGTCCACCATGAACACGATGGTCGAGCAGCTCTCGTCGTTCGCCTCCGAGGTGACCCGAGTCGCCCGCGAGGTCGGCACGGAGGGCCAGCTCGGCGGCCAGGCGCAGGTGCGCGGCGTGTCGGGCGTCTGGAAGGACCTCACCGACAACGTCAACTCGATGGCCAACAACCTCACCTCGCAGGTGCGCCAGATCGCGGCCGTGTCGTCCGCGGTGGCGCAGGGCAACCTGTCGAAGAAGATCACCGTTGACGCCCAGGGCGAGATGCTGCAGCTCAAGGACACCCTCAACACGATGGTGGACCAGCTCTCGTCCTTCGCCGACGAGGTGACCCGAGTCGCCCGCGAGGTCGGCACGGAGGGCCAGCTCGGCGGCCAGGCCAGGGTGAAGGGCGTGTCGGGCGTCTGGAAGGACCTCACCGACAACGTCAACTCCATGGCCAACAACCTGACCTACCAGGTGCGCAACATCGCCGAGGTGACCACCGCGGTCGCCAACGGCGACCTCACCCGCAAGATCGACGTGAACGCCCAGGGCGAGATCCTCGCGCTGAAGACCACGGTCAACCGGATGGTCGACCAGCTCTCGTCGTTCGCCTCCGAGGTCACCCGAGTCGCCCGCGAGGTCGGCACGGAGGGCCAGCTCGGCGGCCAGGCCCGCGTCGAGGGCGTCGAGGGCACCTGGAAGCGGCTCACCGAGAGCGTCAACGAGCTGGCGGGCAGCCTCACCACGCAGATCCGCGCCATCGCGACCGTGACCAGCGCCGTGGCGCGCGGCGACCTGACCCGTTCCATCGCCATCGACGCCCAGGGCGAGCTGGCGGAGCTGAAGGACAACATCAACTCGATGGTGGGCAGCCTGCGCGAGACCACGCAGGCCAACCAGGAGCAGGACTGGCTGAAGTCCAACCTGGCCCGCATCTCCCGCCTCATGCAGGGCCACCGCGACCTGCTGGAGGTGGCCAAGCTGACGATGAGCGAGCTGACGCCGCTGGTCTCGGCCCGCTACGGCGCCTTCTACAGCATCGAGCCCGAGCACGAGCGCAACCTCATCCTCATCGGCGGCTACGGCGTGCGCCCCGACCGGGGCCCGCGCCAGCGCTTCGAGTTCGGCGAGGGCATCGTCGGCCAGGCGGCCAGCGAGGGCAGGCACATCGTGCTGGACGACGTGCCGCCGCAGTTCGTCACCATCGACAGCGGGCTCAGCCGGTCCACGCCGGCGCAGATCGTGGTGCTGCCGATCCTGTTCGAGAACCGTGTCCTCGGCGTGCTGGAGCTGGCCTCGTTCACGCCGTTCGGGGAGGTCCACCTCGACTTCCTGACGCAGCTCGTCGAGACCATCGGCGTCACGATGAACACGATCATCGCCAACTCGCGCACCGAAGACCTGCTCACCGAGTCGCAGCGGCTCACCCGCGAGCTGCAGGAGCGCTCCGACGAGCTGCAGCGCCAGCAGGAGGAGCTGCGCAGGTCCAACGCCGAGCTGGAGGACAAGGCGGCGCTGCTGGCCAAGCAGAACCGCGCGATCGAGATCCAGAACTTCCAGATCGAGCAGGCCCGCCGCACGCTGGAGGAGCGCGCGGAGCAGCTCGCGGTGTCCTCGCGCTACAAGTCCGAGTTCCTCGCGAACATGTCGCACGAGCTGCGCACGCCGCTCAACAGCCTGCTGGTGCTGGCCAAGCTGCTGACCGAGAACGCCGAGGGCAACCTGACCTCGCAGCAGGTCGAGTTCGCCCGCACGATCCACAGCGCGGGCTCGGCGCTGCTGCAGCTCATCAACGACATGCTCGACCTGTCGAAGGTCGAGGCGGGCCGGATGGACATCCATCCGATCCAGGTGTCGCTGCCCAAGATGGTCGACCTGCTGGAGGCCGCGTTCGCGCCGCTCGCGCAGGACAAGGGCCTGTCGTTCAGCGTGGACGTCGAGCCGGAGGTGCCGCAGGAGCTGCGCGCCGACGAGCAGCGCCTGCAGCAGGTGCTGCGGAACCTGCTCTCGAACGCGGTCAAGTTCACCCCGCGCGGCGAGGTCAAGCTGCGCGTGTCGATGGCTCCGCCGGGGATCGACTTCGACGACGACAGCCTGCACGACTCCACCGACCTGCTGGCGTTCCAGGTGATCGACACCGGCATCGGCATCGCGCCCGACAAGCGCGAGGTCATCTTCGAGGCGTTCAGGCAGGCCGACGGCACGACGAGCAGGAAGTACGGCGGCACCGGCCTGGGCCTGGCGATCTGCCGCGACATCGCCCGGCTGCTCGGCGGCGAGATCCACGTGGACAGCGAGCTGGGCAAGGGCAGCACGTTCACGCTCTACCTGCCGGCCTCGTACGCGGGCCCGCTGGCCGCGACCGACCCCGGCACGGCCCGCAGGCAGCTCATGACCCCGCCGAGCGAGGATCCGACCTCGGGCACGCCAGAGCCGCCGCTGCCCCTCGACCTGCCGCTGCCCGAGCTGGTCGAGCCGCCGGTCGAGACGCCCAGCCAGTGGCAGGGCGACGACCCGCTGAACGGCGCCAAGATCCTGATCGTCGACGACGACATCCGCAACGTCTTCGCGCTGACCAGCGTGCTGGAGCGACACGGCTCCACCGTCGTCTACGCTGAGAACGGACGGGAGGGCATCGAGCAGCTCGAGCGCAACGAGGACGTCGCACTCGTGCTGATGGACATCATGATGCCGGAGATGGACGGGTGGGCCACCACCTCGGCCATCCGGCGCATGCCTCAGTTCGCCGACCTGCCGATCATCGCGCTGACCGCCAAGGTCATGCGCGGCGACCGGGAGAAGTCCATCGCGTCGGGCGCGTCCGACTACGTGCCCAAGCCTGTCGACGTGGACCGCCTGCTCGAACGGCTGCGCGGCTGGCTCAGCCGCGGCCGGGGCTCCTCGTCCGACTCATCAGCCTCTCCACCCGAAGGGTCGTGATCGATGCCGGATCGTGCCAAGATCCTCCTCGTCGATGACCGCGAGGAGAATCTGATCGCCCTCGAAGCCATCCTCAGCTCACTCGACCTGGTGCCCGTGCGTGCCAGGTCGGGTGAGGAGGCGCTCAAGGCGCTCCTCAACACCGAGTTCGCGCTCATCCTGCTGGACGTGCGCATGCCCGGCATGGACGGCTTCGAGACCGCCGCGCACATCAAGCGGCGGGAGCGCACCCGCAACATCCCGATCATCTTCCTGACCGTGGTGGACAGCGCTCCCGACTACGCCTTCCGCGGGTACGCGGCGGGCGCGGTGGACTACCTGACCAAGCCGTTCGACCCGTGGGTGCTGCGGGCGAAGGTGTCGGTGTTCACCGAGCTGTACAACATGAACAAACGCCTGGCCGAGCAGGCGTCGTTGCTCCGCGACCGCGTCAGCGGCGAGCTGCCGCCGGGGGCCGGTGACCACGCTTCGGTGCTGCCCGAGCTGTCGCGGCGGCTGACGGCCGTGGAGGACGAGCTGGCCAGGGTCAGGGAGCTGGCCCGCAAGTCGCAGGACCCCGCTCTGGCCGTGCCGCTCAACGATCTGACGGATCGGCTCACCCATCTGCGCGCCGGGTTCGACGCGCTGTCCTGACGGGTTTCCGCACCACCCCCGGGGCTCGCAATCCGCCCGGGGGTGTTTCTCATGCGGGGCGGACGCCGTGCCCGGCCGGGTGCGTGACATGGGACCCTCACGGGCTTCAGGCCGAGACGCCAGGTCGGGGACGCCGACGCTGGCGACGCGCCTGCACGAGCCGCAAGGAGCGGCGAGAGGCGGCCTGGCGCGAGAGGCGGTCCTGGCGCGGGAGGCCCTGGCGCGCGGTCAGAAGGGCCTGCGCGGGAGGAGGGCCCGGCGCGGGAGGAGGGCCCGGCGCGGGAGGAGGGCCCGGCGCGGGAGGAGGGCCCGGCGCGGGAGGAGGGCCCGGCGCGGGAGGAGCCCTGGCGCGGGAGCCGCGGACGGGCGGGCGGGGGCCGGTGGCCGGGGTCAGTGGCGGGCGCGTTCCAGGGCGTCCCAGAAGCCGCGCCGCAGCGCGTGCCGCACCTCGTCGTGCAGCAGGAAGTCGATCGGCAGCGAAGACCCCTGCAACAGCCGCGCCTCCAGGTCAGAGGGCATGCGCGGCTTGCGGGCCAGCACCGCCTCCAGCCACAGCGCGGGCGCGTCGCGAGCCACCGAGTCGCCGAAGTCGTGCCCCTCGCGGTGGGCGGCCTTGACGGCGTCGGCCAGGGTGGTGGCGCCCGCGGTCGCGGCGGGCGGGACGACGGGGGCGGGCTGCGGCCCGGTGTAGGGGCCGAGCTGCGACGGCTGGTAGGTGCCGCTCGACGACGTGGAGAACTGCCCGGTGGTGGGGCTGGACTGCTGGGGCTGCGCCTGGATGGGCCCGGTGGCCGGGGCGGAGGGGGGCGGCGGGGGCTGCTCGGCCTGGTAGCTGGTGTAGGACGGCAGCACGGGCGGCGTGGACGACTGACCGCGCCCGTTGGAGGACTGGCCGTTGCCGGAGGAGGGCGCGGCGTGGCTGCCGCCGCCCGCCGAGCCGCTCTGAGGAAGCGAGGACGACGGCAGCGAGGACGATGGCAGAGAGGACGACGGCAGGGAGGACGGCAGAGAGGAGGGCGGGAGCGAGGAGGGCGGCAGGGACTGCGGCTGCGCGGGCGGCAGCGAGGGGGTGGCGTGGCCGTTGCTGATCGGCTGGTGGTGGCCGTTGGAGGACTCGGTGACGCCGGAGATGACGTTCACGTACGGCCGCAGGTGCACGGCTCCGAGCTCCACCAGGTCGTCGCACTCCTGGCGCAGCGACCGGGAGACGGCCCAGCCGCCGTCGGCCGCGATGTGGATCACGCTCACCCTGATGCCGAGGTCCTGCGCGTCGCACACGACCTGCGCGAGGTCCTCGTCGCCGCTGACCACGACCGCGTCGCAGATGGCGTTGTTGCGGGCGAGCGTCATCAGGTCACGATGGACCTGGGCGTCGACGCCTTCGCGTCGGCCCGGTCTGATGCGTGACAGCCTGAGCTTGAGGCCCGGGATGTCGGCCAGCGCGTCGTGCTCCGGCGTGCGGCGGCCTTCGACGGTCGCCTCGTACCAGTAGCAGCGCAGCAGCGGCAGCCCGGTGCGCTCGCGCGACAGGCTGGTCATGAGTTGCAGCAGCCCTGGGTAGTCCCAGGAAACCGCTTCGCGATGACGCGTGCCGTGCACGGCCATTGCTCCATCAGCCAGCAGATAGCCAGCGTCCACGAACAGCGCGCAGCGATCCACTGACACCGCCCCTTTCCTGGTGGTCCGACCTTGCTGGCTCTGCACCGTCAGAGACCGGACTCGGCGGCCCTCTCTCAGGGTAATGAAAGCAGGTGATCGCGCGAGGGTTAATCCCGACAGTTCGGCCCCCGCTCACCGTTGCGCCAGACCACTTAGGCAGACCGTACCAGTTTGTCCTGTTTACGGTCACGATCGCGCCCGCACGCTCAGCGCGGCCACTCCGAACAGGATCACGTCCTTGTCCGTGACGATCGTCAGCCCGGGATCCACCCCGAGCTCAGCGCCGACCGTATCGACGTCCGTGCCGAACGTCATCTCCGCCACGCCGTTCGACGACCCGTCGAAGACGTTGGCCGGATCGCGGTCGCCGCCCGAGGAGGCCAGCGCGCCGGAGCCGAGGGAGACCTTGTCGCCCTTCAGGTCGGCGTCGCCCTCCCAGGTGACCAGCTCGACCCTGGCGGGCGAGGCGGCCGGGCTCAGCCCGCCCAGCGGCACCCGCACCCGCCGCGACTCGCCGCCGACCACGGTGGCCGTGTCGAGCACCACGGCCTGGCTGTACGGCTCCGCCGGATCGGTGACGATCAGCACGAGGCTCCATCCGGCATGGCGGGAGACCCCTTCCTTCATCGGGATGTCGGCCGCCCACCACGTGCCGTTCCTGCGCACGTCGCCGGCCAGCGCGCTGACGTCGGCGAAGGCCTGGTAGACGGGGCCCAGCGGCAGCTCGCGCATCGTCACCTCGCCCGGCTGGACGGTGACGTACTTGTGGCGGCCCGGCGGTCTGAGCTTGATGGGCCCCGGCTCGTCGTCGGCCGCCGACCAGTAGAGCCCCGCCCAGACGACCTCGCTGCCCTTCGGCAGGGACAGCTCGGCCCCGCTGGAGGAGGTCGTGTCGGGGCGTTCGTCCTCATCGACCGGGGTCATCGGCCACAGGTCGTTGTCGCGCTGTGCGCCCTGCCTGCGCCTGGTCTCGGCGCAGCCCGCGCGCTCGGCCGGGCAGCTCAGCAGCGTGTTGCCGATCGCCCGCACGGTCACCTTGCCGTCGGTGGCGAACCTGGCGGGCGCGCCCGCCGTCCGCACGCCGTCCTCGGCCCGCGCCCGCAGCCGCAGCGAGCCGGCGGCGATGCTCACGGCGGGCCCCGCGCCCTCCGGCGCCTCGTCGGCCACCAGCACCCGCAGGAACACCGCCGTGCCCTGCCCCGCCTCCAGCGCCTGCCTGGCGCACCTGGCGCCGCCGCTGACCGGGCGGCAGGCCCAGCCGTCGACCGTGCCGACGGGGGCGAGCAGGGCCGCGCCGTGGCCGCGCCGCGCGGGCGGGATGAGGGTCACGCCGTCGGGCAGCTCGACCTCGGCCGCCAGCTCCTCGCTGGGGCTCTCGCCGTAGTTGCGCAGGCGGATGCCGACGATGCCGGGCTGGGCCCGCACCAGGGAGCCGAGCGCGTCGATGGTGGCCCGCAGCCGCGCCTTGCCCGGCTTGGCCTTCTTGCCGGGCGGCACCTGGACCGGCCGCTCGCTGGGCACCGGCACCGGCACGGGGACCGGCGCCACCGACGCGGGCGGCTGCGCCACCGGCGTGATCACGGACGGCCGCACGATCGGCTTCTCGTCGGCCACCAGCAGCAGCGAGGCCAGCACGGCCGCCGTCACCACCACCGTGCCGCCCGCCACGGCCACCTGCTGCTGCTTCGGCACCCGCCGCAGCCGCCCGAACAGCCGCAGCGCGCCGCCCGCGCCCGCGAGGCCCGTCTTGCTCAGCGCCGCCGCGTAGCCGCCGAAGAGGGGGCCGGCGATCAGCGGGCCGACCATGACGCGCAGCCCGCGGTTGACGTCCGTCAGCTCCAGCAGCACGCCGTGGCACTCCTCGCACCCGCTGACGTGCTCGTCCACCGCCTTGGAGTCGCGCCTGGCCAGCCCGCCCCGCACGTACGCGCCCATCTTGCCCAGCACGGGCCTGCAGTCGTGCTGCGGCGGGGCGCCCAGGTGCATCTGCAGGTACGCCTGCCGCAGCCCCTCCCTGGCCCGGTACGCCAGCGCCGCCACGCCGTTGGCGGACAGGCCGAGCAGCGGCGCCACGTCGGCCGGCTTGGTGCGCTCGACCTCGGTGTGCCACAACACCGCGCGCCAGCGCTCGGGCAGCGAGAGATAGGCCCTGGCGATCAGCGACTTCTCCAGGCCGACCAGGGCGGGGTCGACGAAGGGCACGCCGGGGTCGTACAGCTCGATCTCGCCGGTGGTCACCTGGCGGCTCTCCACCCTGGAGCGGTCGTAGACCGTGCGCCGCACGACGGTGAGCAGGTAGGTGCGGAAGCCCGAGTCGGGCCCGCCTCCTCTGCCCACCAGGTCGAGGATCTTCGTGAACGACTCGGCGACGACGTCCTCGACCTCGGCGCCCCGCACGAGCTGCCGGGCCAGCGCGCGCGCCGCGGCGACGTGGCGCTCGTAGAGCTCCCCGTATGCTGCGGCGTTGCCTTCTCTTACCGCCTGAAGCAGATCTGCATCGCTTTGCGGCGATTCGACACCCATAGTGACCTCACGATTACGCGGGGTTGCCCCGCGCAATCATTCCGCATTCCCCGTCATGACTAAACCGCGCTCGCGTCTTTACTCCGGGGAGTTCCGACGGAGGGGAACGGGATGGAGGCGAACGTGCTGTCGCGCTGGCGTCGCAGGAGCATGGCGGCCGGCTGGTCGCTGGCCGAGGACTGGTGGACGCCCGAGGTGGAGGTCGTGGTCAAGGCGGTGTGCGGCGGCTGCGACCTGTCGCAGGCGTGCTGGGCGCTCGGCTCGGCGCGCGCCACCGCCGGGGTCGGCGTCTCCGAGGGCATGAACGACCTGGCGGCGCTGTTCGCCGTGACGGGCGCGGGCGGGCCGCCGTTCGCCGCGCTGCGCTCGTTCGCGGCCGGCTGGGCCGAGCACAGCTTCGCGCCACTCGGCGAGCTGTCCTGCGAGGACCCGCTGACGGGGCTGGTCACGGCGGCGTACCTGCGCACCAGGCTCGCGCAGCTCTACCGCGGCACGGCCAAGGGGACGTGCCTGGTGGCCGCCGAGCCGTCGGCACCGCCGGAGGAGCTGGCGGAACGCCTCGCCGCCGCGCTCAACCTGGCCACCGCGCTGCGCAGGGCCTTCCCCGGCGACGAGACCCTCGCGCTGCTCGGGCCCGTGCGGGTCGGGGCGGTCACCCGGATGGACGACGGGCTGCCGGGCAAGGTCGCGCGGCTGCGCGACTCCCAGATCCTGTACGGGCGCAGGCCGCGGGTCAGGGTGCGGCCGTTGCCGAAGGCGTACGGGCAGGCCCTGGCGCTGATCAGAAGCATGAGCTCCTGATCAGCCCAAGCGTGACCGGCCCGAGGCCGCGCGGGCGGCGGCCCTAAGCTTGGCCGCATGACTGATCGCGACAACCTGCTGGCCGAGATCAAGAGCAAGGCCATCATCCACGGCAAGGTCACGCTCTCGTCGGGCAAGGAGGCCGACTACTACTTCGACCTGCGCCGCATCACGCTCGACGGCGTGGCAGCGCCGCTCGTCGGCAGCGTGATGCTCGACCTGACCGCCGACCTCGACTACGAGGCGGTCGGCGGGCTGACCATGGGCGCCGACCCGGTCGCGGTCGCGATGCTGCACGCGGCGGCGGCCAGGGGGCGGACGCTGGACGCGTTCGTGGTGCGCAAGACGCAGAAGGCGCACGGCATGCAGCGGCGCATCGAGGGGCCCGAGGTGAAGGGCCGGCGGGTGCTCGCCGTGGAGGACACCTCCACCACCGGGGGTTCGCCGCTGACCGCCGTGGAGGCGCTGCGGGAGGCCGGGGCCGTGGTGGTGGCCGTGGCCACGATCGTGGACCGGGGGGCTCGGGAGCGGGTCGAGAGCGAGGGGCTGGAGTACCGCACGGCCTACACCGTGGCGGACCTCGGGCTCTGACGGGTGAAGGCCTGACGGGAGGTGGTCAGCCGGCGCGGACGGTGAAGGCCTCGCGTGCCCCGGCCCTGCCCTGGGCCCGGGGCGTGCCGTTCTCCGTGACGCGGACCGTGCCCGCGTCGCTCAGCACCACGTCCAGCTCGGGCTCGAAGTAGCGGACCTCCTCCCCCCGGCTCATCTCCCGGTGCTGCAACACGTCGCCCCCCGGCACGCGTACCGTGACCAGGGGGCAGATCTCCGCGACGCACTCGATGCGCACGGTGGGAACCTGCGCGGTGGCCGCCTGACCGGTGGCCGTCCGGGTGGCGGGCGCCGCGGCGGGCTCGCGGTCGGGCGCCGGCGCGTCCAGGAGGTCGAGGAGCGCGCGACCGCCGATGACCAGGAGCGTCACGACGGCTCCCGCCGCCAGGACGGCGAGCGCTAATCGGGCGAGGCCCATCGGATCTGACCTGTGGCGTCCCACAAGGGGCAGCGTACCGTGCGGTGATCCGCCGTCGCCGTGGGTGTGGACGGCCCCGGCGTCAGAGCTGCTCGTCGAAGCTGGACGAGACGCGGTGGTGCTTGCCGTTGGGGATCGGGAGCGCCTTGGCGGCCCTGCGGTGCTTGACGGCCTCGACGATGATCGGGATCAGGGAGATGAAGACGATCAGGAAGACGCCCGGCAGGATGTAGCGGTCGATCTGCTTGGGATCGACCTGGCCGCCGAGGAAGTGGCCGAGCAGGATGAGGCCCTCGACCCAGACGACGCCGCCCACGACGTTCCACAGGAAGAAGCGCTTGGAGGTCATCTCCAGCACACCCGCGACGGGATTCATGAACGTGCGCACGATGGGCACGAACCTGGCCAGAATGACGGCCTTGGCGGGACCGAACTTCTCGAAGAACACCTCGGCACGATCGACGTGCTCCCGCTTGAACAACCGCGAATCGGGTTTGTCGAAGAGTTTGCGGCCGAAACGCGCCCCGAGGAAATGCCCGAGTTGTGCGCCGGCGATCGCGCAGAGCGGAGTGCCGATCAGCAACACGGGGAACGACAGCGGCTCGATGCCCATTCCCTTGGCCACCGACGCCGAGCTGAAAATCCCCGCCGCCACCAGCAGTGAGTCGCCGGGCAGGAAGAACCCGAGCAGCAGCCCCGTCTCGGCGAAGATGATCGCCAGAACGCCGACGGTGGCGAACGCGCCCAGAATCGTCAGCCACCATGTCGGGTCGAGGAGGTTCAAAAGCCAGTCCACGACGAGGAGCCTACCTGTAGCGGAGGTGGGGGAGATGACCAACAAGCACGCGTTGTCACTACCCGAGCGGGTAGGGAGCCGGAATACTGGGCCCTGGCGTGCAGCCGCAACTTCTCAGGGAGATGAATCATGCCTATTGCGACTCCGGAGATCTACGCTGAGATGCTCGACCGGGCCAAGGCCGGCGGGTTCGCCTATCCGGCGATCAACGTGACGTCCTCGCAGACGTTGCACGCCGCGTTGCGCGGCTTCGCCGAGGCCGAGAGCGACGGCATCGTGCAGGTCTCCACGGGTGGCGCGGAGTTCCTCTCGGGAGCGACGATCAAGGACATGGTCACGGGCGCGACAGCGCTGGCGGAGTACGCCAGGGTGGTGGCCGCCAAGTATCCCGTCACGGTGGCGCTGCACACCGACCACTGTCCGAAGGACAAGCTCGACGGCTTCATGCGGCCGCTGATCGACATCTCCCTGGAGCGGGTCTCGAAGGGCCTCGACCCGCTCTTCCAGTCGCACATGTGGGACGGCTCCGCCGTGCCGCTGGACGAGAACCTGGAGATCGCCAAGGAGCTCCTGGAGAAGTGCGCCCGCGCGCGGATCATCATGGAGATGGAGATCGGCGTCGTCGGCGGCGAGGAGGACGGCGTCGTCGGCGAGATCAACGAGAAGCTCTACACGACGGCGGAAGACGCGCTGGCCACCGCCGAGGCGGTGGGCGTCGGTGAGAAGGGCCGCTACATGCTGGCCGCCACGTTCGGCAACGTGCACGGCGTCTACAAGCCGGGCCACGTCAAGCTGCGCCCGAGCGTGCTGAAGGAGATCCAGGACGCGGTCGGCGCCAAGTACGGCAAGGACAAGCCGTTCGACCTGGTCTTCCACGGCGGCTCCGGCTCGCTGCTGGAGGAGATCCAGGAGGCCATCTCGTACGGCGTCGTCAAGATGAACGTCGACACCGACACGCAGTACGCCTTCACCCGCCCGATCGCCGACCACATGTTCAGAAACTACGACGGCGTCCTCAAGGTCGACGGCGACGTCGGCAACAAGAAGGCCTACGACCCCCGCTCGTACGGCAAGGCCGCCGAGGCGGGCATGGCGGCCCGCGTGACGGAGGCGTGCCAGAGCCTCAAGAGCGCTGGGACGAAGATCTCCTAGCCAGTTCAGCGGCCCGGCGGGTATGACTTGTCCTATGGATAACCTTCTCGCCGGGCCGCCCCCGACTCACCTGCCGGACCTGCCCGAGGCCAGGGAGGCGCTGGAGTCGGGTGTCAAGGCCTCCGACGTGGCCGCCCGTTTCCCCGCCTACCCGGCGGCCTGGGCCGCTCTCGCGGAGGAGTACTTCGCCCAGGGGCACGCCGTGACCTCCTACGCCTTCGCCCGCACGGGTTACCACCGCGGGCTCGACGCGCTGCGCCGCGCCGGATGGAAGGGGCACGGCCCCATCCCGTGGGAGCACGAGCCGAACCGCGGGTTCCTGCGCTGTCTGTACGCCCTGTCCAGGGCGGCGCAGTCGATCGGCGAGAAGGACGAGGCCGAGCGGTGCCAGCAGTTCCTCAAGGACAGCACCGAGACGGGTTACGACGCGCTGACCAAGGGCTAGCCCTTGGGACGAATGGGCACGTTCGGGTAGTCTCTCTACGCAAGAGCCCCTGTCGCGCTTGCGCCAGGGGTTTTCGTTTTGTGCTCGGGAGACTGAACCATGCCGGCTGCCGTTCTCGTTGGTGCCCAGTGGGGCGATGAGGGCAAGGGCAAGGCCACCGACCTGCTCGGTGGCGACGTCGACTACGTCGTCCGCTATCAGGGGGGCAACAACGCTGGCCACACCGTGGTCATCGGTGATCAGAAGTACGCACTGCACCTGCTCCCCACGGGGATCCTGTCGCCGGAGGTGGTGCCGGTCATCGGCAACGGCGTGGTGATCGACCCGGGCGTCCTGCTCGCCGAGATCGACGGGCTGGCCGAGCGGGGCATCTCCGCCGAACGGCTGCTGATCAGCGCGAACGCGCACCTGATCATGCCGCACCACAAGGCGCTCGACAAGGTCACCGAGCGCTACCTCGGCAAGGCCAAGATCGGCACGACGGGGCGGGGCATCGGGCCCGCGTACGGCGACAAGATCTACCGCATGGGCGTGCGCGTCCAGGACCTGCTCGACCCGGGGATCCTGGCCAAGAAGATCGAGGTCGCGCTGACCGAGAAGAACCAGCTGCTGACCAAGGTCTACAACCGGCGCGGCATCGACCCGGCGGCGGTGCTGGAGGAGTACCTGGCCTACGCCGAGCGGCTCAAGCCGCACATCGCCGACACCTCGCTGGTGCTGTCGAAGGCGCTGGACCAGGGCAAGTTCGTGCTGCTGGAGGGTGGTCAGGGCACGCTGCTCGACATCGACCACGGCACGTACCCGTTCGTCACGTCGTCCTCCCCCACGTCGGGCGGCGCGTGCGCGGGCGCGGGCATCGCGCCGAACCGGCTCACGAAGATCATCGGCATCCTGAAGGCGTACACCACGCGTGTCGGCTCAGGCCCGTTCCCGACCGAGCTGACGGACGAGATGGGCGACTGGCTGCGCACGACCGGCGGCGAGTACGGCGTCACGACCGGCCGCAACCGCCGCTGCGGCTGGTTCGACGCGGTGATCGCCCGGTACGCCAGCCGCGTCAACGGCGTCACCGACTACTTCCTGACCAAGCTGGACGTGTTGTCCGGGCTGGAGCGGATCCCGGTGTGCGTGGCGTACGAGGTGGACGGGGTGCGGCACGACGAGATCCCCATGACGCAGACCGACTTCCACCACGCCAAGCCGATCTACGAGGAGTTCCCCGGCTGGCAGGAGGACATCACCAGCGCCAAGTCGTTCGAGGACCTGCCGCCGAACGCGCAGGCGTACGTGCGGACGCTGGAGGAGATGAGCGGCGCGCCGATCTCCGCGATCGGCGTGGGCCCGGGCCGCGACCAGACGATCGTGGTGCGCCCGCTGGTCTAGCCTCAGGTCAGGACGGCTGCCGTCACGGGAGTGTGCAGGGTCCAGCCCAGGGTCGAGTACAGCGCCTGACCCTGGGCGGTGGCCACCAGCACGCCCGTGCGGGCGCCTTTCGAGGCGGCCGTGGCGGCGATCGTCCGCATGACGACCGTGCCGAGCCCGCGGCGGCGGTGGCCGGCGGCCGTCTCGACCTGGTCCACGACGGCGGTCGTGCCCGCGAGGGCGAACTGGCCGCGCGCCGCGACCTCGCCGGCGTCCGTCAGCAGGCGGGCGGCCGTGACGCCCGCCCTGGTGGTGACGGCCAGGTGGTAGCCGGGCGGCGCTTCCACGGCGCCCCGCGTGAGCGGGGCCGTCATCATGAACTCCGGGTCCTGGACGGCCCAGGGTGAGGTCAGCAGCGGCGCGACGGCCTCGGCGGGGGCGCAGAGCTTGAGCCAGGTGCCGGGGGCGGTGAGCGTCCCGGCGAGGCGGCGGAGGGTTCGCGGGGTCGGGGCGGCCACGATGTGCCTGGCCACGTGGCCGGGCAGGCCGACGTCCACGCGCAGGCCCCAGGGCTCGGCCACGGGTTGGGGGGCGTTGCGGGAGATGACCCACCCCTCTACCCATGCCCGAACTGTCGGGATATGGGCACCTTTGAGGACCTCCGTCATAGAGAACAGCCTATTGTCTACCCGGAACGCCATGACCGGGCGTAGCAGGATAAAAAGGACACGGCGTGGCACCTCCCTGACACGCCTCGTGCCAGGTAGGGTCCCGGTTGTGCGCGTTGAGATTCATGGTCACCGGGGGGCTCGCGGCCTCTGGCCGGAGAACACCCTGCCCGGGATGAGCCGCACGATGGAGCTGGGCGTGCATGCGCTCGAGTTCGACGTGGCGCTCACCGCCGACCGCCGCCTCGTGCTCACGCACGATCTCACGGTCTCCGCGGTCACCAGCGCCGACCGGCGACCGCTGCATGCCGGCGACCCGCTCTTTCCGTACGTCGGCAAGCCCGTCAACTCGCTCACCCTGGGCCAGCTCCGCACGCTCGACGTGGGCGTGCGGCTGCCGCGGCACCCCGACGACCCGTTCGCGCTGACGCAGGTCGCGATGCCGGAGACGCGCATGCCGACGCTCGGCGCGGTGCTCGGGCTGGCCGGCGCCTACGACGCCGAGAACGTGCGGATGCACGTCGAGCTGAAGTCCGACCCGACGCGTCCCGCGCTGACGGCCGACCCCGAGCTGTTCACCGAACTGGTGGTCGAGGAGCTCGACCGGCACGGCCGGCTGGGCAACGCCGCCATCCTCAGCTTCGACTGGCGGATCATCGCGCACGCCGCCAAGATCGCTCCGGGCACGCGGCGGTTCGCGCTGATCGAGCTCGACACCCTGCACTGGAACGAGGGCACCCTCAACGGCGGCGACGTGCCGGCCGCCGCGCGCGACGCCGGAGCGACCACGCTCTCGCCCGAGCACGTCATGGTCGACGAGACGCTGATGGCGCAGGCGTCCGCCGCCGGGCTCGACGTGGCCGTCTGGACGGTCAACGACCAGGCCCTGGGGGCCAGGATGCTGGATCTGGGGGTGGCCGGGATCGTCACCGACTACCCCGACAGGATGCGGGAATTGTGGCGGGAGCGGGGCCTGGAGCTGCCCGAGCCGGTCGGCCCGCTCAAGCCGGTGGGTGTCTAGAGCCAGCCGTTGCGGCGGAAGCCGCGGTGCAGCAGCACACAGACCGTGACCATCACGGCCAGCACCGCCGGATAGCCCCAGACGGACTTGGTCTCCGGCATGAACTCGAAGTTCATGCCGTAGATCCCGGCGATCATCGTGGGAACCGCCAGGATGGCGACCCACGAGGAGATCTTCCGCATGTCCTCGTTGGCCAGCGCGTTCGAGCGGGCCAGCGCGGCCTGCAGTATCGAGCTGCACAGCTCGTTGGAGGACTCGACCTGCTCGCACACGCGCGACAGGTGGTCGCCGACGTCGCGGAAGTAGTCGCGCATCTCCGAGGGGATGACGCGGCGCTGCGGCAGCGCGGCCATCGGCGACTGCAGCGGCGTGATGGCCCGCTTCATCTCCAGCATCTCACGCTTGAGCTGGTAGATGCGGTTGATGTCGCGGGAGCTGACGTCCGCGAAGACCGTCGCCTCGACCTCCTCCAGCTCCAGCTGCATCAGGTCGGCCACCTGGAGGTACTGGTCGACCACGTGGTCGGAGATGGCGTGCAGGACACCTGCCGGGCCGCGGTTCATCAGCTTCGGCTTGTCCTCCAGGCGCTCGCGCACCCCCGCGAGCGAGCAGTGCTCGCCGTGCCGGACGGTCACCACGAAGTCGGGGCCGAGGAAGACCATGATCTCGCCGGTGGCGATGATCTCACTGGTGGCGGTCAGCTCGTCGTGGTCGAGGTAGGCGATGGTCTTGAGCACCATGAACAGCGACTCGCCGTACCGCTCGACCTTGGGCCGCTGGTGGGCCTTGACGGCGTCCTCGACGGCCAGCGGGTGCAGGCCGAAGACCTCGGAGAGCCAGTCGACCTCGGGCGCGGCCGGCTCGTGCAGGCCCACCCAGACGAACGCGCTGGCGCCGTCGGAGCTCTGGTTGTGCGCGCGGACGAGGTCGAGCGCCTCGACGATGCCGGCGGCCTTGACCTTCTTGCCCTGGACGTAGGCGCCGAACTCGACTATCGAGTCGACCGGCGGCACGCAGACCTCGCGCACAGGCTGCTTCGGCAGCGAGTGCGGGACACGCGACGGCACGGGGTGACGGTTGATGCGACGGAAAAGGGTGGACGAGCGCATGGCAGTCCCTCTCCGCCCGACCAGGGACGCTCCACGCGCGATGAAGTCACCTCAATCAACACAGATATGGCGTGGAGGCACGATCAGGCTGCCGGATTGGAGTGGTCGGGGGTACGTGGGCCGTACGTGTGGAAGCACGTACTGCTGGGATCACCAGGATTCATCCCGGACCACCTCCAATCACACGAGACGCCATAAAGCCGCCCTAAGCTACCACAGGCGGGTGAACCTATCCGACGATACTCGTCAGGAGGGCGTCGGCTCAGGTAGAACTCCACAAAGTTCCTTGCCTATTCCGGCATTTGGTGTCCTGGCGACCTGCGCCTGGGCCAGGCGGCGGGCCTGCGACAATGGACCGCGTGCGCGTTCTAGTCATTGGTTCCGGAGGGCGTGAGCACGCCCTGTGCCGTTCACTCAGCCTCGATCCCCAGGTCAGCGAGCTCCACTGTGCGCCAGGCAACCCTGGCATCGCGCAGGTCGCGACCGTACACGCCGTCGATCCGCTCGACCCGGGGGAGGTCGCCGCGCTGGCCGGGCGGCTGCGGGTCGACCTCGTGGTGGTCGGGCCCGAGGCGCCGCTCGTGGCGGGGGTGAGCGACGCGGTGCGCGAGGCGGGCTTCGCCTGCTTCGGGCCCTCCCGCGACGCGGCCATGATCGAGGGCTCCAAGGCGTTCGCCAAGGAGATCATGGCGGTGGCCGACGTGCCCACCGCCCGGGCCAGGGTGTGCGTCACCGAGCAGGAGGCCGCGGCGGCGCTCGACGAGTTCGGCGCCCCGTACGTGGTCAAGGACGACGGGCTGGCCGCGGGCAAGGGCGTGGTCGTCACCGAGGACAGGGACAAGGCGCTCGCGCACGCGCTGGCGTGCGAGCGGGTGGTGATCGAGGAGTACCTCGACGGTCCCGAGGTGTCGCTGTTCGCGCTGTGCGACGGGAGCACGGCGGTGCCGCTGCAGCTCGCCCAGGACTTCAAGCGCGCCTACGACGGCGACGAGGGCCCCAACACCGGCGGCATGGGCGCTTACACGCCGCTGCCGTGGGCGCCCGAGGGGCTGACCGAGCAGGTCATGCGCGAGGTCGTGCACCCGACGATCGGCGAGCTGTCGCGGCGCGGGCTGCCCTACCAGGGCGTGCTCTACGTCGGGCTGGCGCTGACCTCGAAGGGGCCGAAGGTCGTCGAGTTCAACGCGCGCTTCGGCGACCCGGAGACGCAGGTGATCCTCGACCGGCTGGAGACGCCGCTGGGCGGGCTGCTGATGGCGTCCGCGACCGGCGAGCTGGGGCTCGACCCGGTGTTCAAGGACGGCTCCGCGGTGACCGTGGTGATCGCCGCGGAGAACTATCCGGAGGCGCCGGTCAAGGGCGACGCGATCGCGGGGCTGGAGCCGGCGGAGAACGCGTACGTGCTGCACGCCGGCACCGCGCTCGACGGCGACACCCTCGTCTCCAGCGGCGGGCGGGTGCTCAGCGTCGTCGGCCACGGCCCCGACCAGGAGAGCGCGCGGCGGGCGGCCTACGAGCTGGCCGGCCGGATCACGATGCGCGGCTCCTTCCACAGGACGGACATCGCCCGATGAAGCATCTGCACTCCGGCAAGGTACGCGACCTCTACCAGACCAGCGAGGGCCTGCTGCTGATGGTCGCCTCCGACCGTCTGTCGGCCTTCGACTACGTCCTGGAGCCCGACATCCCCGACAAGGGGGCCATCCTCACGCAGATGTCGCTGTGGTGGTTCGACCAGCTCAAGGACGTCGTGCCCAACCACGTGGTGGCGCCCGGCGACGAGCCGCGCAGCGTGCTGTGCAGGCCGCTGAAGATGGTGCAGGTCGAGTGCGTGGCCAGGGGCTACCTGGCCGGCGGCGGCCTGAACGAGTACCGCACCGACGGCACGGTGTCCGGCGTGCGGCTGCCGGCAGGGCTGGAGGACGGGTCGCGGCTGCCTGAGCCGATCTTCACGCCGTCCACCAAGGCGCCGATGGGGCAGCACGACGAGCCGATCTCGTACGAGCGGGTCGAGGCGGAGGTCGGCGCGGACGTCGCGGCGGAGCTGCGGCGGATCACGCTGGCCGTCTACACGCGCGGCGCGGAGATCGCCCGCGAGCGGGGCATCATCCTGGCCGACACCAAGATCGAGCTGGGCTGGGACTCCGAGGGCGTGCTGACGCTCGGCGACGAGGTGCTGACGCCCGACTCCTCGCGCTTCTGGCCGGCCGACGAATGGAAGCCGGGAAGGTCGCAACCTTCTTTTGACAAGCAATTTGTACGCGATTGGCTACTATCGCCCGAATCCGGATGGGACAAAGCCTCCGGAAACCCACCACCTCGGCTTCCTGACGACGTCGTCGAGCGCACGCGGCAGCGATACCTAGAAGCGTATGAGCGCGTCACGGGGTCTTCCTTTAGCGGATGATTCGGCTGGGTCATGTGGTGTGAGCGACTACTGTTGGCCCGATCGAGCCCTCACCGCTGAATTCAAGGAGCCGCACGAATGGTCCGTTACCGCGTGCGCGGTGGCAACGCACTGCGTGGAACCGCGTTCATTCAGGGCGCGAAGAACGCCGTGCTTCCCATGATCGGTGCGGCCCTGCTCGCCCCGAAGGGCCGCACGGTCCTGCGCAACGTGCCGATCATCGAAGACGTCCGCCGCGCGGTCGAGCTGGCCGAGTCGATCGGCGCGTACGTGGAGCTGCACGAGTCCGAGCGCACGCTGGTCATCGACGCCTCCCGGGTGAACAGCCCCGTCCTGCCCGCCGAGATCGCCAGGCGGTTCCGCGGGTCGGTGCTGTTCACCCCGGCGCTGCTGCACCGCCTCGGTGAAGCGATCGTCGAAGGGGTCGGCGGCTGCAACCTCGGCAGCCGCAACCTCGACTTCCACTACCTCGGCTACAAACGGCTGGGCGCGATCGTCGACGAGGGCGAGACCGTCATCCACGTCAAGGCCGCCGGGCTGACCGGCGCCACGCTCTACCTCGACACCCCCTCGCACACCGGCACCGAGAACCTCATCATGGCCGCCGCCCTGGCCAGGGGCACCACCGTGATCGAGAACGCGGCGCTGGAGCCCGAGGTGCTCGACGTCATCGACATGCTCACCAAAATGGGCGCGCGCATCAGCGGCGGCGGCACCGGGTTCATCACCGTCGAGGGCGTCGAGGAGCTGCACGCCGTCGAGCACACCGTGATGCCCGACCGTCTCGACGCCGGCGTCTTCGCGATGGCGGCGGCGCTCACCGGGGGCGAGGTCAGCCTCGTGGGCACCGGCCTCGACCTGGGGGTCGTCCGCTACAAGCTGGAGCAGATGGGGGTCGAGTTCCACCGCCAGGGCGCCGTCCTGCACGTCCGTTGCGACGGCCCGCTGCGTCCGATCAACATCATCACCGACACCTACCCCGGCTTCGCCACCGACCTGCAGTCGCCGATGATGACCGTCGCCGCGCTGGCCGAGGGCACCAGCTACATCCACGAGCGCATCTTCGACGGCCGGTTCGCGCTGGCCGGCGAGCTGAACAAGATGGGCGCGAACGTCGAGGTCGACGGCAGCCGGGCGATCGTGCGCGGGCGCACGCCGCTGAAGGGCGCCGAGGTGACGGCGCACGACCTGCGCTCCGGCATCGCGCTGGTGCTGGCCGGGCTGGCGGCCGAAGGGGAGACCGTGATCGACTCCGGTTACCTGATCGACCGCGGTCACGCGCATCTCGCCGCGCGAATGCGCGCTCTCGGGGCGGACATTACACGAGAGATTTCCGAGCGCTAAAAAACGCGAGAAATACCTCCTTGAGCTGCTAAAACATGTTGTCGGGCGGTCAACCAGAACGGCTTTCCGGAAAAGTCGGGCGTGACATTACGGCCCCCGCGAGCGATCGTTCCAAAAGAGAGCACTGCAACGGACGGCAGGATGGGACGAACATTGGTCGAGAGGGCCGAAGAAACTCCCCGAGTGTCACGCCCGGGCGCTATGACACCGGACCTCACCATCGGCGTGGTCGGACCCCACGACCTGGTCGAGCGAGTCATGCTGATGGGTCACGCCGCGGCACCACTTCCGTGTCGCCTGGTCGCCGCCGCGTACCGCGACGAGCAGGAGGCGCCCGACAAGGTGACGAGGCTCGGTCCCGGTGTCGACGCGTGCCTGTTCGCCAGCCCGGTCCCCTATGACCTGGCCAGGCGTTCCGGCGTGCTGACGATGCCCGCGACGTACGTGCAACTCGGCGGAGCAGCATTGGTGGCGGCGCTGGCCAAGGCCGCGCTGGACACCCGCATGGACCCGCAACGGGTCAGCATCGACGTGGTCAGCAGGGCCGATGTCGAGGAGGCGTACACCGACCTCGGCATCCCCGCGGCGGACGTGCACAGCCGCGACGAGCCGGGCGCCACCGGCACGATCGCGGCCTACCACGAACGCCTGGCCCGGCAGGGCGCCACGACGGGAGCGCTGACGTGCCTGCCCGCGGTGGCCGAACGCCTGCACACCGCGGGCGTGCCGGTCATCAGGATCAGGCCGACCTCGGCGGCGGTCCGCACGGCGCTGCACACCGCGGCGCTGCTCGGTGCGCACCACCGGCTGGAGGAGTCGCAGCTCACCGTGGTGCTGGTGGAGGTGCCGACGCTGCGTGAGCCCGTACGCCGCGCCGCGCCCCGCTACTGGCGCGACGAGCTGCGGCTGTCGCTGCACCGGCTCCTGGTCCAGGAGGCGAACCGGATCAACGCCACCGTCTGGCCGATCGACGATCACAGCTACCTGGTGACCGCCACCAGGGGCTCGATCGCGGCGGCCACCGACGGGTTCAGGGTGTTGCCGTTCGCCGCCAGGATCAGGGACGAGCTGGGGCTGGCGGTCGAGGTCGGTGTGGGCATGGGGCGCACGACGCACGACGCCGAGTCGCACGCCAGGGCCGCGCTGGCCCGTACACAGGCGGGCAAACAGGCACAGGGCTTCGCGGTGGACCGCGAGGGGCGGGCACTCATCCCGGCCCCGCGGATGCCGCCGACCGGGGCCACCGCACTCAAACCGAAGGGGGTGGAGGTGCTGGCCAGGCTGGCGGCCAAGCTCGAAGGCGGCGACACCGTGGTCGATGCCGAGGGCGCCGGCAAGATGCTCGGGGTCACGCCTCGTACGGCCCGGCGGTTGCTGCGCACGTTGGTTGACGAGGGACTCGCGTGGCCGCTTCCGCCGAACCGTACTCCGCAACCCGGCAGGCCGCGCCAGCTCTACCGGCTGATCGTGGAGAAGCTCGGTCCGCGCTGAGCCGGCCACCATGGAGCGGGCCCGCCACAAGCGGGTCCGCCCCTTCGCATGCCCTGCACATTGACGGCAGGTGTCAGCTTCGCGAACTTGCGGCTTGACTCTTGTGAACTAATTGGTTGGCCCGTGTAGAAGGGGGTATGTTCTCCGACGCCCCCGATCGACGGGATTCGGACGGGGGCACCAAATCCCTCCCCCGGCGCGGCGCGTTGTTGTTGCCGGGCGATTGCGATGACTTACGGCCGATTTGAAGCGGCTGACTCGTCTGGTGGTAGTGATCTGGCGGGTTTCGGGCTGGCTTGTGGGCATAACGGGGCCGGAAAGACGGCTGTACGGCGCTGTGGGGGCGCTGGAGCGCCGTTCACGCCCGGGTCAGCACGCACAGACAGCACCGGAGATCGGCGCCGTCAGCGCGTCCACCGGGCGGCGTGTGACGCCTGAGGCGGTCTCGACGGGAAAGCCCTCGCGCGCCCAGTACTCGAAGCCGCCGATCATCTCCTTGACCCGGTAACCCAGCTTGGCGAACTCCAGCGCGGCGCGGGTCGCGCCGTTGCAGCCGGGGCCCCAGCAGTAGGTGACGACCGTCGCGCCCTCCGCCACCATCGCCCCGGCCCTGGCGGCGATCTCGCGGGTCGGCAGGTGCACGGCGCCCTCGATGTGGCCCTGGTCCCAGCTCTCGCTGCTGCGCGAGTCGACGACGACCAGGCCGGGGGTGCCGGCGGCCAGGTCGGCGGCGACGTCGGAGACGTCGGTCTCGAAGGACAGGCGGGCGGCGAAGTGGGCGATGGCGGACTCGTTCGGCATGCCTCGATCCTGCCGTTCGCGCCGGTGATGCCACCAGTGGCACGAAAGCCGCCTACCGCTAATATCCCGCCACAGTCCGAAGTCTGATACTCGCGGGCTTTTTGTCGGTATTGCCCTGTAAGTTCATGAGTCATGAGCGCAAACACCCCTGACAGCCGCCGGACCCTGATGGTCTGGGGCGCCCTGGCGATCGTCTACGTGGTGTGGGGCTCGACCTACCTCGGCATCAAGATCGCCATCGAGACCATGCCGCCGCTCTTCCACGGCTCGCTCCGGTTCGTCTCCGCCGCCCTGCTGCTCGCCGCCTTCCTGCTCGTCACCAAGCGGCTGGCGCCCTTCAGGATGACGCTCAAGCAACTCGGCGGCGCCGCACTCGTCGGGCTGCTGCTGCTCACCGGCGGCAACGGCATGGTCGCCGTCGCCGAGCAGCACATCTCCAGCGGCCTCGCCGCGCTGCTCGTCGCCTCCGTGCCGCTGTGGCTGGTCGTGCTCAGGCTCGCCTTCAGGGACCGGCCCGCGCTGCTGACGCTCGTCGGCGTGCTGGTCGGGTTCGGCGGGGTGGCCGCGCTGTCACTGAACGGCGGCGGCGAGAGCGCCGGCACGACCGGGATCGTGGTGATCCTCCTCGGGTCCGTGTCGTGGTCGCTCGGCTCGTTCCTGTCGTCGCGCATCCCCATGCCGCCCAACGTGTGGACCGCCAGCGCCGTCGAGATGCTCGCCGGCGGCGTCGGGCTGGCCGTCGTCAGCGCCTCCGCCGGGGAACGGTTCGACGTCTCGGCCATCTCCGGGCGGTCGTGGGCGGCGCTGGCGTACCTGATCCTGGTGGGGTCGCTCGTCGGCTTCACCGCCTACACGTGGCTGCTCGGCAACGCGCCCATCTCGCTCGTCTCCACGTACGCCTACGTCAACCCGATCGTGGCCGTCGTCCTCGGCGTGCTCATCGTGAACGAGCACGTCACCCTGCAGATCGTGCTCGGCGGCCTGGTGATCCTGGTCGGCGTCGCCCTGGTCGTCTCCACGGAACGGCGCGCCCGAGCCAAATCCGTCTCGGAACCCGAGAAAGTTACTGCCTGAACCTCCGCCGCTGAGGGGCCGTACCTTCCCGTGGGAGGTGCCGCCGGATGTGGTCGTACCGGGTGGGTGTCGTGGTCGTGGCGTTGCTGCCGGGAGTTCTCGTGGCCGGTGCGCCCGCGGGCGCGCACGGCGCGCTGGAGGACCCGCTCAGCCGGACCGCCGCCTGCGGCTCCGAAGGCCCCTCACGTACCGTCCGATCCCCTGCCTGTCGCGCCGCGGTGCGGGCCGGCGGCGGTGTGCTGCCCCGGGGGTGGGACGAGGTGCGGGTCGCGGACGTGGGCGGACGGGACCGGCGGGTCATCCCCGACGGGAAGCTGTGCAGCGGTGGGCTGGACGCTTTCAAGGGGCTCGACCTGCCTCGGGACGACTGGCCCGCCACCACGGTGCGGGCCGGAGCGCGGTTCGTCTTCAAGTACCGCGGCACCATTCCGCACCGGGGGACGTTCCGGATGTTCGTCACCAGGAAGGGGTACCGGCCTGGGAAGCCGTTGCGGTGGGCCGATCTGGAGCGGGAGCCGTTTCTTGAGGCTCGGGATCCTGTGTTCAGGGACGGCGGGTATCGAATCTCGGCGCGGCTTCCTGTGCGGAGTGGGCGGCATCTGATCTACACGATCTGGCAGAACTCCGACACTCCTGACACCTACTACTCGTGCTCGGACGTGGTCTTCCGGCGGGGCGGCACCTCAGGCGGGGCTGCCGCCGTGGGTGCGCCGGTCGTCGCGGCCACAGCGGGTGGGGATGCGAGCTGGCTCGTCGGAGGCGCGACCGTCCTGGCCGGAGGCGCCGGGCTCACCGGCCTCCTCATCGCCCGACGACGCCGCACGCGGTAAGCGGGGGTTCGCGGGCGCGGCGCGAAGATGGGGGTTCAGGTGAGGGCGGTGGTGGCGGTCTTGAGGTCGTGGAGTGACTGGCGGGCGAGGGTGGCGAAGCCCTGGTTGTTGGACGGGTCGACCCAGCGGGTGTAGGCGTTGCGGAGGGCGAGGCAGCCGAGCTCGGCCGCCAGACTCGCGGCCGGGTCGGGGACGCCGCGTTCGCGCAGTGCGTCCGCCATGGACCCGGTGAGCGCGGCCATCTTGAGCAGCTCGCGTTCCCGCAGGTCGTCATGGCTGGTGACGATGGCCTGGCGTTGGCGGGCCCAGCCGTGCCGTTCGGCGTTGAAGACGGCCGCCAGCGCCTCCAGCCCCGCGCCGAGCGCCTCGATCGGCGTGGCCTCGGCGGGGGCGGCCGTGATGGCGTCGGCGAAGAGGCGGTTGAGCACGTCCTGGCCGCCGAAGAGCACTTCCCGTTTGTCGCTGAAGTGCCGGAAGAAGCTGCTCTTCGCCAGCCCCGCCCGCTCGGCGATCTCCGCCGCGGTGGTGGTGTCGTAGCCGCGCTCCACGAACAGCTCCAGCGCCGCCCGTTCCAGGCGTTCGCGTGCGTTCGGCTCCCATCGTGCCATGGTGCGATTCTAGCGTGATGAGACTTGGTCCTGTCGCATGCTACGGTGATAAGACCAAGTCTCATCACTGAGGGTCCAGGAGGCTTCTCCATGCGTGTTTTCGTCACCGGAGCCAGCGGCCACATCGGCTCCGCCGTCGTCCCCGAGCTGCTCTTCGCCGGTCACGAGGTCGTCGGCCTCGCCCGTTCCGAAGCTTCCGCCGCGGCGCTGAAGGCGCTCGGCGCCGATGTCAGGCGCGGCGACCTCGACGACCTCGACGGCCTGCGCGAGGCCGCCTCCGCCGCCGACGGCGTCATCCACCTCGCGTTCAAGCACGACGCCATGATGGCCGGCGACTTCGGCACCGCCGTCGAGGCCGATCTGGCGGCGCTGCGGGCGTTCCGCGAAGCGCTCGCCGGCACCGGCAAGCCGTTCGTCGGGACGGCGGGGACGGCGGTGCTGGCGCACCCGTCAGGACGCACCGGCACCGAGGAGGACGTGCTGCCCTCCGGCACCGGGCTGCACGCCAGGATCGGCGCCGAGAACTACGCGATCGAGCTGGCCGCCAGCGACATCAGGGCCTCGGTCGTCCGGCTGCCGCCGACCGTGCACAGCGAGCTGGATCGCGGCGGCTTCATCCCGCTGATCATCGCCGCCGCGCGGGCCGCCGGCGTGTCCGGTTACCTGGGTGACGGCGCCAACCGCTGGCCCGCCGTCCACACGCTCGACGCCGCGCGCGTCTACCGGCTGGCCCTGGAGCAGGCGCCCGCCGGGGTGCGGCTGCACGCCGTGGGCGACGAGGGCGTGCCGTTCCTGAAGATCGCCGAGGTCATCGGCCGCCGCCTGGACGTGTCCGTCGCCGCCATCCCGTCCGACCAGGCCGAGGCGCACTTCGGGTTCCTCGCGGGGGTCGTGCCGCTGGACAACCCGGCCTCCAGCGAGCGCACCCGCCGCCTGCTGGGCTGGCAGCCGGCCCACCCGGGCCTCCTCGCCGACCTCGACCTGGGCCACTACTTCGACTGACCTCGACCTGGCCCGCTGCCACTGCGACTGGCCTCGGTCTGCGCCGCTACTTCGACTGGAGGAACTCCCCCGCCGCGGCGAGGAACGCGTCGTTCGCCTGCGGCGTGCCGATCGACACCCGCACGCCCTCCTGCCCGTACGGCCGCACCGCCACGCCCTGCGACGCGCAGGCCTCGGCGAAGACGGGGGTGCGCTCACCGAGGCGCAGCCAGACGAAGTTCGCCTCGGTGGGCGGCACCGTCCAGCCCTGCGCGATGAGCGCCTCGCGCACCCGCGTGCGCTCCTTGACCACCGCCTCGACGCGCTCCTGCAGCTCGTCCTCGGCCCGCAGCGAGGCGATGGCGGCGATCTGGGCGAGATGGTTGACCGCGAACGGGATGACCGTCTTGCGGACGGCCGTCGCCACCGGCTCGGGCGCGATCAGGTAGCCGACGCGCAGGCCCGCCAGCCCGTACGCCTTGGAGAAGGTGCGCAGGACGGCGACGTTCGGCCGCTCGCGGTAGAGCGTGAGGCCGTCGGGGACGTCCTCGTCACGCACGTACTCGCGGTAGGCCTCGTCCAGCACCACCAGCACGTCCTCGGGCACCCGGTCGAGGAACGACTCCAGTTCGGCCCGGCGGATGGCGGTGCCCGTCGGGTTGTTCGGGTTGCACACGAAGATCATGCTGGTTCTGTCGGTGACCGCCTCGGCCATGGCGTCCAGGTCGTGGTCCTCGCCCGCCAGCGGCACCATCACCGACTTCACCCCGGCCAGGTCCGCCAGCAGCGGGTACGCCTCGAACGAGCGCCACGCGTACACGACCTCGACGCCCGGCTCCCCCACCGACTCGAAGAGCTGCTGCGCCACCGTCACGGACCCGGGGCCGAGCGCGACGTGCCCGGCCGGCACGTCGAAGCGCTCCGCGATCGCCTCGGTCAGCTTGACCGAGCCGGGGTCGGGGTAGCGGTTGACCTGCCGCGCGCCCTCGGCGATGGCCTCGACCACGGAAGGCAGCGGGTCGTACGGGGATTCGTTGGAAGACAGCTTGTACGAACGCCCGTCGGGGGCGGCGACGGCCTTGCCCGGCTTGTAGGCGGCCATGGTGTCCAGGATGTGGCGGAAACGAGGCATGGCATCACTTTAGATGAGGCGTCACCCTGTGCCCGCTGCCTGCCTGCGCTTGCCCAGCGCCGCCGCGACCAGCTTGGCGGCCTTGTCGGCGGCGGCGTGGCCGCGCTGCGGGCTCTGCATCGTGACGGTCACCGAGACGTTCGCCACCATGAACGCGATCTTGGTGGTGGTGACCGGGGAGCCCTGCCACATCGGGCCCGTGTGGCTGAACGCGTCGTCGCCGACCGCCGGGCCCTGGCGGACCTTGGTGCCGGGGGTGCGTTTCGGTTCGTCCCGCATGTACTTGAGGGTCTGTTTGTGGATCATGGCGGCCGTTGATGCGTTGGGGGCGCGGTAGGCCGTCACTGACAGGGTTTGGTAGTTGCCGCCGCGCCAGGTGCAGCTCGCCGCCACCAGCCATTGGCGTTTGGCCGCGTGGGCGAAGAGGGAGCGGACCTGGGCGTTCGTCAGCAGGTCGCAGGCTTCGAACTCGCCTATCAGGGCGGGTGGTGGTTTCGAGGGGGTGGGGGTGGGTTGGTGGGGGGTGGGGGTGGAGGTGTTTCGTGGGGTCAGGGCGTAGCCGATGAGGCGGATGGCGTTCGGATAGATCTGCGGGAGGACTATGACCAGGGCGGCGGCGGTGAGGGTTAGGGCGAGGGTGGTGGCGAGGATGACCTTGGAGCGGCGGCGACGGAGGTGGGACGGGATGGTCGGTGCCGGTCCGGAGGTCGGGCCGCCGGGTGGGTGGCCGCTGCCTCGGGTGTGGGGGGTGTGGGTGCCTGGGGCGCCGGTCGGGGGCTGAGCTAAGGGTGGGGCCTGGCCAGGAGGTGCGACAGCGCCCTGCGCGCCAGTGCCATGCGGGCCGGCGCCCCGCTGACCGGCGCCATGCGGGCCGGTGTCTTGTGGGCCGGTGCCTTGTGGAGCGGTGCCTTGTGGAGCGGTGCCTTGTGGGACGGTGCCGTGCGGGCCGATGCGTTGCGGGCCGGTGCCGTGCGGGCCGGCGCCTTGTGGGGTGGTGTTCTGGGCGATGGTGGTCAGCCAGGCGCTCGCCTGTTCCGGGGAGCAGCGCCGTCCCGGGTCCTTCTCCAGGATGGCGGCCAGCACCGGCCCGAGCGGACCGGCCAGCCGGAACGGGGCAGGCTCCTGCATCAGGACCGCCGCCAGCACGGCCGCCTCGTTGTGCCGCGAGAACGGCTGGGCGCCCTCGACCGCCGTGAACAGCGTGGCGCCGAGCGACCACAGGTCGGCGGGCGGCCCGTCCGGCTCGCCGCGCAGCCGCTCGGGGGCGATGTAGCCGGGCGAGCCGCTGAGCAGCCCTGTCTGGGTGAGCGCGACGTCGCCCGCGATGGTGGCGATGCCGAAGTCGGTCAGCAGGACGCGGCCGTCGTCGGTGATCATCACGTTCGCGGGTTTGACGTCGCGGTGCAGGATGCCCGACGCGTGGGCGGCCGACAGCGCCTCGATCATCCGCAGGCCGATCGCCGCGACCCGGCCCGGCGGCAGGGGGCCCTCGTCGCGTACCACCCGGTCGAGGGAGCGGCCCCGTACGAGCTCCATGACGATCCAGGGGCGCCCGCCGTCGAGCACCACGTCGTGCACCGTCACGATGGAGGGGTGGTCACGCAGCGCCGCGGCGGCCCGCGCCTCGCGCAGCGTGCGGTCCACCAGCTCGGTGCGTTCGGCCTCGCCGAGGTTCGGCGGGAGCTTGACCTCCTTGATCGCCACTTCCTGGCGGAGCAGCTCGTCCATGGCCCGCCAGACGGTGCCCATGCCGCCCTGTCCCAGCTCCGTCAGCAGCCGGTAGCGGCCCGCGAGCGACGTCACCGCGCCGCCGCCGTCGCGATCAACCGTCGTCTCCTTGTCGCCGGGGGATCGGGCAGTTCCGATCCTAGAGCGCACCAGCGACATGCGTCACCGATTCATCACCTTTTGTCACCTGGCTAGGGAATCCGCCCTCAGCTCGTGTTCGGCGCGGCCCCTGGTCAGGAGGATTACGGGGGTGGGGACGCTGGGGTGGGTGTACGTGACGGCGGCGGGGAGGCGGATGGCCGGGCGTTCGTGGTGGGGTGGGAGGGCGATGCCGGTCACCGCGGTGAGCAGCGCCGTCACGGCTATGGCGATGAGGAGGAGGAGTACGGGCATGTGACGGCCATGAGGGCGGATGGTGTTGGAGCAAGTCATGCCGTTTCCCGTGATCGGCGAAATCGTCCTCCGTGATTCGACGGGCGAGGCGACTTGGATTGAGCCGTCCTACATGGGCTTCACACGGTCGGGCCTGCGCGGTCGGGCCTGCGCGGTCGGGCCTGCGCGGTCGGGCCCGCTGCCTCCGTCCCCGTCTTAGTCGGCCTCGCGCACCAGGAACGACCGTGCCGACTTGCGGAAGTCGGCCACCAGCGGGTCCTGATCCCCCTCGCGCCCCACGACCACCACCTGGCAAGGCTCGATGCCCTCGATGGGAACGGTGACCAGATCGTCCCGCAACGTGGCGCGCCGATCGTCGGCCGGCACGACGGCGATGGCCCGCCCCTCGGCGACGAGTTCGAGCTTGTCCTCGAACGTCTCGACGACCAGGGCGAGCGGCGCGGGATGCCCGTCCTCCCGGGGTTCGAGCCGCCAGAAGTGCGCCCACGAAGGGGCCACACCGGCGCACGCCACCAGCGGATCGCCCTCGAAGTCGTCCGGCCTGACCGATTCCTTCCCGGCGAGGCGGTGGCCGGCGGGCACGAGCAGGACCCGGGGCTCGTCGTACAGGACGGTCGCGCTCAGTCCGTCGTCCGGGATGGGCAGCGGTGTCCGTGCGACGAGCACGTCCACCTGACCGTCGAGCAGGGCGCGGCCCTCGTCCCAGTCGAGGTGGCGCGTGCGGACGTGGGCGTCGGGGTGGCGGCGGCGCAGGTCGCGTACCGCCGGGGTGATGACCAGATCCTCGAGGTAGCCGATGGTGATCGTGCGTGGCGGCGCGGCGGCGCGCGCGGTGAGTGCCGCCTGGTGGGCGGCGTGCAGCAGCGCCTGCGCCTTCGGCAGGAACGCCGCGCCGGCCGCGGTGAGACGGCTGCCCTGGGAGGTGCGTTCGAGCAGGCGGACCCCGAGCACGTCCTCCAGTCGCTGGATCTGGCGGCTCAGGTGAGGCTGGGCGAGGTGCAGCGCGGCGGCCGCGCGGGCGAAGTTGAGATGCTCGGCGACGACCGTGAAGTATCGGACCAGCCGCAGATCGAGGTCCGAGCCGGAGTCGGTCGGCGAGGGAAGCTCGACGATTTCGGACACGCCTTCACTCTACTCGTCATGCGGATTCTGCATGTCGAGGTGCATAACACGTCTTAGACACGCAGCTCAGAGCGTTGTTGACTCGGTGGTGTCCCGCAGAAGCGGCAACCGTATCGCTTGATAGGAGCACACCGATATGGGCAAGTACGAGAACAAGAACGTGGTGATCACCGGCGGCAGCAGCGGTTTCGGTCTTGCCACCGCGCGGCTGCTGGTGAGCGAAGGCGCGCGCGTTCTGATCACCGGACGTGACCAGGCCACCTTGGACGCCGCCCGTGAGCAGCTCGGCGGCGACGCCATCACCGTGCGCAGCGACGCGGCGTCACTGTCGGACATCGAGGCGCTGGCCGACCGGGTGAAGGCCGAGTTCGGCACGGTGCACGCCGTGTTCGCCAACGCGGGGGTGAACGGGTTCGCGCCCTTCGAGGCGACCAGCGAGGAATTGTTCGACCAGGTGCTGACCATCAACGCCAAGGGCCCGTACTTCACCGTGCAGAAGCTCGCCCCGCTGCTGGCCGAGGGCAGCGGCGTGGTCCTCACCACCTCCGTCGCGAACGTCCTGGGGCTGCCGATGCTCAGCGCGTACGCGGCGAGCAAGGCCGCGCTGCGGTCGATGACCCGCAGCCTGGCGCGGGAGCTGCTGCCCCGCAAGGTCCGCGTCAACGCGGTCAGCCCCGGGCCGATCGACTCCGGGATCCTCGACAAGTCGATGCCCAAGGAGGCGGCCGAGCAGACCAAGGCGCAGATGGCCGCGGAGAACCCGATGCAGCGGATGGGCACCGTGGATGAGGTGGCCAAGGCGCTGGTCTTTCTCACGTTCGAGGCCACGTTCACGACCGGGGCTGAGCTGGCCGTGGACGGTGGCGGGTCCCAGATCTAGCGGTCCGGCGGCGTCGTGCGCGCGCTTGGGGTGCTCGCACGACGCCCGTGACCGTGCCCTGGTGAGCGCCCGGCATGTCCTAGTTCTTGGTCGAGCGTGAACGACGTTCTTGGTCGAGCATGAACGACGTTCCTGGTCGAGCGTGAACGACGGCGTCGGAGCCCATGACCGAGCAGCCTCGCCGACCTGCAGATACGAGGTTTGCCGAGATCGCATGCCCTATGGCGTCCACCCCGAACGTCCGCTTACGTTCGGTTCATGAGCCGATACACACAGTGCGCTCGGGGCGGGATCGCGGTGGCGTTCGCCACTGCTCTCACCGCCGTCCTCCTCGTAGCGCCGGCCGCGCAGGCCGCCTCCGGCAGCTACACCTACGTCACCCCTGCCGGGCAGGCGTTCCAGATGGTGGAGCCGCCCAGCGACACCTGCCTGGAGCTGACCGGCGGGGCCGTCCGCTTCTCCAACGACACCACCGACACCGCGTTCCTGTACGACACCACCGACTGCTCCGGCGGCTGGGACCTGGTCGGGGTCGGAGCCACCTGGGACGCGCCGACCGGCGTGCAGGCCTACGCCGTACGGCTCGGCTCGACGCAATGATCGGCGCCTGACGGCCCCTCCCGGAGGTCCCTCGCTCGCGAAGGCGGGGGGCCTTCCGCCGTCTTCTGGCCCTCTTGACGCGCCTCTGCCCGGCCGTGGCGCCCCAGGTTGTGGTGTCAGTGAGCGCGTCAGCTTGGCGACGGTCCGGTGTCAGGGTGGTCGGCGATCGTACTCGTCATGAACACTTCAGCCATCGCGGCCGGCGAGCCGCGCAAGAGACAGCACGACAAGATCGCACGGCGGGTCCGCCGAGGGACGGCCGTCACCGCACTGACGGCATCGCTACTGGCCGCCGAGGCCAACGCGGGCGTGGCCGCTGCGGACAGCACACCCGTATCCCAGGACGCCACGAGCAGCACGTCCGCATCCCAGACCAGCGCGAGCAGCACGTCCGCTGCTAATGCCAGCAGCACGTATGCGACCCAGGTCGGCGCCGCGCAGCAGCGCCCCGAGTTGCAGCAGGCCATGCAGGCGTTCATAGACGCCGGTTTCCTCGGGGTGCAGCTCCAGGTCAACGACGAGCAGGGCAAGTGGGTCGACAGCGCGGGTGTGCGCAAACTGGGCACGAACGCCAAGCCGCCGGTGAACGGACGGTTCTACGCGGGCAGCAACGTCAAAACCATGATCGCAACCGTGGTGCTGCAACTGGTCGCCGAGGGCAAGATCGGGCTGGACGACTCGGTGGCCGGCCTCCTGCCCGAGTTCGGGCTCGACGCCCGGATCACCGTACGGATGCTGCTCCAGCACACCAGCGGCGTCTTCAACTACACCGGCGACTTCGACCCCGACGGCTCGTGGGTGCCCGGCATCCCCTCGACGGGCCAGGAGTGGCTGCCCAACCGGCTCCGCCACTACGAGCCGGAGGAGCTGGTGCGGTTCGCGCTGTCCAAGCCTGCACGGTTCGAGCCGGGCACGGACCAGAAGTACACCAACACGAACTACACGCTGGCCGCGCTGGTGATCGAGAAGGTCACCGGCCGCTCGTACGCCGAGGAGCTGCGCCGCCGCATCTTCAAGCCGCTCGGCCTCACGGGCACCTCGCTGTCGGACGACCGCGCACAACTCCCCGGCCCGCACTCCCACGGCTACTACAGCTACAAGGACGCCTCCGGGAAGGAGCAGGTGGTCGACATCAGCCGCCAGGACCTCTCCCTGCTGTCCGGCGCCGGCGACCTGATCACCACCAGCCAGGACCTGCACACGTTCTTCTCCGCGCTGAACAGCGGCAAGCTCCTGCCCGCCGAGCTGCTGGCCGAGATGCGCACCCCGAACCCGACGATGGGGTACGGCCTCGGGGTGTTCGTGCAGAACCTGGGTCCGAACTGCACCGTCCTGCGTCACAACGGCAGCCCGCCGCATGGGTACGGGGCGCTGATGTACAGCTCGCCTGATGGGAAGACGACTGTGACGGGGGCTGTGACTTGGGTGGACTCGGCTACTCGGGGGCCGGCGGCCAACTTCCAGACGTTGGTGGATGGGCTGGTGAAGGAGGTGTTCTGCGACGGGAAGAGTGCGGGTTGATTCGGTTTGGGGACGGGCTCGCGCTGGTCAGGGCGAGCCCGTTGGTCCTTGTGCTCCTTGCGGTCAGCCTAAGTAGGGGGTGGTTGCGGTGAGGCCCTGGTGGATGCGGAGCCGGATGGCGGGGGTGATGTCGTGGGATGGCAGGTCATCGGGGGCCACCCAGCGGAGCTCGCGGGCTCCTCGTGGGTCGGGGTTTCGGAGCACGCGGTGTGGTGTCTGGGGTGGTGGTCGCTCTGGTCGCCGTCGGGTAGGGCTGGGCGATGCGGGTGAACTTGGGGCGACAGCTTCTTCTTGAGAGAAGGCGTCTGAGCGAAGCGAAGGCGATTGTGCGCGGAGCGCCTCAAGGAGCATGCCCGAGCGAAGCGAGGACCGTTGAGGGCGGGCGGGCGGGAGGGCGGGTGGGAGGGGAGCTGGTGCCGCTTGCTTACTCCTTGAGGCTGCGGAGCATTGGGGGGTGGAGGAGCTCGGCGGGGCCTCGGCGGTAGAGCTTGGCTGGGCGGCCGCCGTCTCGGGTGGTGGTGCCGCCGGTTTCGAGGAGGAAGCCTTCTGCCTTGGTGACCTTGCGGTGGAAGTTGCGGGGGTCGAGCTGGCGGCCCCAGACGATTTCGTACACCCTGCGTAGGTCGGCGACCGTGAACTGCGGGGGGCAGAAGGCGGCGCCCAGGGAGGTGTACTCGAGTTTGGCGCGGGCGCGTTCGATGCCGTCGAGCATGATGCGGCGGTGGTCGAACGCCATGACGGCGAGTGAGTCGATGGGTTGCCAGCTCATGTGGGCCTTTTCTGAGGCCGGGAGGTCGGGGGCCAGGCCGAGGTAGGCGACGCTGAGGACGCGCTGGCGGGGGTCGCGGTCCGGGTAGCCGTACGTCTGGAGCTGCTCCAGGTGGACCGGGGCGCCGGGGAGGCCCGCTCGTTCGGCGAGGATGCGGTGGGCGGCGGCCGGGAGGTCCTCGTCGAGTTGGATGAAGCCGCCGGGCAGCGACCAGCGGCGTAGGAACGGCGGGTTGTCGCGGCGCCACACGAGAGCGCACAGCGCCTGGTTGCGTACGGTGAGCACGACCAGGTCGACACTGACCGGGATGCTCGGGACCATGGCAGGCACGTTACACGCAGGATTACGCGCCAGCGAACCGGACGGAATGTGAGGGTGATGGGTGGGTTGACCAGGCGACGTCCAGTCAGGGGGACTGGGGTCCGGTCAGGGCACAGGGCCGGGTCCGGTCAGGGGAACTGGAGTCGGGGCCGGTCAGGGAGACTGGGGTCGGGGCCGGTCAGAGCACAGGGTCGGGCATGGCACAGGGCCGGGCAAGGGTCGGGGCCGGACAAAGAGCCACACCCGGTCAGGGGACTGGGTCGGAGCCGGGAAGGCGGCCGGGCAAGGCGGCCGGGCAGGGCGGCCGGGCAGGGCGGCCGGGCAGGGCAGCCGGGCAGGGCAGCCGGGCAGGGCAGCCGGGCAGGGCAGCCGGGCAGGGCAGCCGGGCAGGGCAGCCGGGCCGGGGACTGGGCAGGGCGGCCGGGCAGGGCGGCCGGGCAAGGCGGCCGGGCAAGGCGGCCGGGCAGGGCGGCCGGGCAGGGCAGCCGGGCAGGGCAGCCGGGCAGGGCAGCCGGGCCGGGGACTGGGCAGGGCGGCCGGGCAGGGCGGCCGGGCAGGGCGGCCGGGCAGGGCGGCCGGGCCGGGGACTGGGCAGGGGCCGGTCAGAGGGACCGGGCATGGGGCCGCAGGGGTCGGGGCCGGTCAGGGGAACCGGGCATGGGGCCGGTCAGAGGATGAGGTGGGCCCGCCGTACAGGACCAAACCCCAAGGAGCGGCGCCGTCAGCCCCCCGCCGGCGTAGCGACAGCCTGGGTGGAGATCCGTACGTGCAGCGGCTCCGAGGCCCCCTGCCCCGACGGTATCTTCACCCCGATCTGCACCCACTCCCCCCCAGGCACCTGAGTCCAGTCGAACGGCACCCAAGCCGTAGCCATCCCCACCGGCAGCTCATCCTCGATCGGATCCTCATCCAGCCACCCCACAGAAGAAACCACCATCTCTTTGGTCCCCCCGGACCAGGTGACGGTGACGGTGCTGTCCTTGAGGTTGTAGCCGCGCACCTCGACCCCGTCCTGGACGTCGCGGGGCCGCCGGATGGCGTCCACGGCGATGGGCCGCTGCCAGTCCTTCCCGATCTCGGTCTCAAGCGACGGCGACCCACATGTCATGAAATCGCTCCACATATAGGAGACGATTTTCTGGACATACCGCCCGGCCATGGTCACAGCCTGATCCAGCCGCTTCTTGTCCGTCTTGCCCCGGGTCCCCGTCGGCGCACAAGGCTGCTCCCCCGAAGGCTCGAACGCCTCCACGTTCGCCCAGAGTTCCACGTGGTACCCCTGGTCGATCATCTCCTCGCGCGCCGCCGCCATCTCGCGGTAGTAGTCGCGCGTCGACCCGTGGTAAGCGGTGTCGTACGTGGACTCGCCCACCACCGGCCGCAGCCGCTCGTCCACCTCGCTCTCCCGCTCGTCGGGCCAGAACAGCCCGACCTTGCCCGTCCCCCGGCTGTCCTGCGGCGCGATGATGCCCACCCCTGTCTTCACCAGGGCCTTGAACCCCTCGGCCACCTGCTTGGGCGTCTGCCCGAAGGCGACGCGTTTGCGGGCGTCCAGGTAGGGGCTGATGAGGATGGGTTTGCCGAGTTCCTGGTTGACGATGGTGTGCTGGTCGGCGTAGACCTCCAGCGTCGGGTTGGTGGCCAGGGTGGCCGACATCTGCACCTCGAACGGCTGGTAGACGCCGCCGAGCGAGTCGCGGTCGGCGAAGCGCACGCCGTAGTCCTGGAGGATGCGGCGGGTCAGGGTGGTGAGGGTGCCGAGGTGGCGCTTCTCGGCTCGGATCTTCGCCTTGGAGTCGCGCGGGGCGAGCGGCAGGGCGGGGAAGACGCGCATGCCGAACTGGTCGGCGAGGTCGAGGAGCTGGGTGAGGCTGTCCTTGCCCTGGTTGGAGCCGGCCACGAGGATCATGTCGTAGGAGCGGGCCTTGCTGCTGAAGTCGCAGGTGGCGTCGTCGGAGCCGTCCGGCTGGGTGATGAGCCGGTAGTAGGTGCGCTTGCCGGCCTCGACGGCGTGCTCCATGGCGGGGCAGCGGAAGAGGTCCTGGCCGAAGAGTTCGTCGGTGCGGTAGACGTACACGCGGCCGATGCGGTTCTCCGGGTTGGCTTCCTGGAGGTCCTGGAGGGCGGCGTCGTGGCAGCTCAGGCCGTCCTCTTCGCAGGGCTTGTAGAGGGAGTCGACCTCGCCCTCGTGCAGGATCTGGCCGGCGTCGTTGACGTTGCGGAACTGCAGGCCGTAGCCGATCCTGATGATCGTGTCGCCGCCGACGCTGTGGATCTCCTGGAGCTGGGTGCGCCAGGTGCAGGGGTTCGACTTGGGGGTGATCCAGTAGCCGGTGACGGCGTACGGGGCCTTCTTCTCGGTCTCGAACGTTCCACAGTCGTCGGTGAACTCGTCCACCTTCGGCGTCGGCTCGGTGTTCGACGGCTTGGGCGCGGCGGTCGTGGACGCCACGGGGGCGGGGTCGCCGTTCGGCAGCACGATGATCACGGTGGCGATCACGGCCAGGATGGCTGCGCCCGCGACCAGGAAGAGCCAGCGCACGTTCAGGAACCTACCCGCCCTCGAAGTGTTACGGCTTGACCCCGGCCCAGGACTCGAGCTGTGCGACGAACCGCTTGGCGGAGTTGGGCCAGTGGTGGTTCGCGCGGGCCGCCGCGTACCCCCGCGCGCCCTGCGCCCGCCGCTCCCGTACGTCGTCGCGCAGCGTCAGCACGGCCTGCGCGACGGCCTTCGGGTCCTGCCACGGCACCACGACACCGCTGTCGTACCGTTCGACCAGCTCGACCGCGCGCGGCGACGGGGTCGTGATGACGGGGATGCCGTGCGCCATGTACTCCACGATCTTGGTGGGCATGGAGTGCCGGTAGTTCGGCTCGTCGTGCAGCAGCGACAGCCCGGCCAGCGCCCCGTCGAGCCGCTTGAGCGCCTCGTCGTTCGGCATGAAGTCGCGCCACTCCAGCAGGCCCTCCGTGACGGCCTCGTTGAGCATGGCGCGGCTCTGCGGGTCGGCGTACCCGATCAGCTCCACGACCACCCGGTACGGCTGCAGCAGCTTGGCCACCTCGACCGCCTCGAACACGCCGCGGGCCCTGGACAGCCACCCGAGGTAGACGATCCGGTCGTCGCCCGGCGGGGTGACGGAGTCGGGCACCCACGTCTCGTTCGGCACGATGAGGTGCGCGTGCTTGAACCGGCCCGCGTACGCGGTCTCGGCCAGCAGCAGGTGCATGTGCCGCTCGGCGGTGCCTTCCAGCATGCGCGCCAGGAAGCGCACCGGCGGCCGGAGCAGCGACGGCAGCCACGGCTTGAGCGAGAGCGTGGCGGGGGTGTCCTCGTGGACGTCCCACACCACGGGCGGCCTGTTGCGGATGCCCCAGACCGCGAAGAGCAGCTCGGGGTCGTGGATGAGGACGAGGTCGACCTTGTTGCGCATGCGCTTGAACAGCCGCCGGGCGGCCCACACCGCGGCCACCCGCTTGCGCTGGGCGGCCCGGGGCAGGTCGACTCCGGTGACCCAAGGTCTCGGGACGACGCCGTGCGCGGTGAACGAGGCGGCGTACGTGACCTCATGACCGGCATCCACAAGGGCACGGATCTGCCGATGCAGGATCCTCGCGTCCTCGGGGTTATGCACCACCGTCATGACGAGCACGTGCACTGCGCGCAGCCCTCCGTCGCTACAGCCGCTCGACGCGTTCACCCTCGGCGAGCACGCCGCGGGTGTCCAGCACGAGCTTGGCCTTCGCCTCGACCATGTCGAGGTCGAACGCGGCGTGCTGCTGCAGGAGCAGCGTCACGTCCGCGTTGATCACGGCCTCGGCCAGATCATCCTCACGCGGCACCGGGGTGCCGTCCACCGCCCACTCCTTGACGTACGGGTCGGCGAACGAGAGGTCCGCGCCCAGCTCCAGCAGCGCTCGCGCCACGGGCAGGGCCGGGGTCTCGCGCTCGTCGGCGATATCCGGTTTGTAGGTGACGCCGAGCATAACGACTCTGGCACCGTTCACGGGCTTCTTATGCCTGTTGAGCAACCGCTGTACGCGGGCGACCACGTACGAGGGCATCCGCTCGTTGATTTCCTGTGCCAGCTCGACGAACCGGAACGGGTAGCCGAGCTTGCGCACGGTGTACGACAGGTACGACGGGTCGACGGGGATGCAGTGCCCGCCGACGCCGGGGCCGGGCAGGAACTTGTGGAAGCCGAACGGCTTGGTGGCCGCCGCCTCGATGGCTTCCCACAGGTCGATGCCGAGCTCGTCGCAGAAGATCGCCATCTCGTTGACGAGTGCGATGTTGACGTGCCGGTAGGTGTTCTCCAGCAGCTTGGCCATCTCGGCCTCGCGGGTGCCGCTGACGGGCACCACCTGCTCGATGAAGCGCCCGTAGAAGGCCGTGGCGCGGTCGCGGCAGGTCGGCGTGTAGCCGCCGACGACCTTCGGCGTGTTGCGCAGGCCGTACTTGGGGTTGCCCGGGTCGATGCGCTCGGGTGAGAAGGCGAGGTGGAAGTCCTCGCCCGCCTTCAGCCCCGAGGTCTCCAGCAGCGGCCTGGCCAGCTCGTCGGTGGTGCCGGGCCACGTGGTGGACTCCAGCACGACGAGGGTGCCCTTGCTGAGGTTGCGCGCGACGGCCTTGGTGGCGCCTTCGACGGCGGACAGGTCGGGGCGGTGGTCGTCGTCCAGCGGCGTGGGCACGCAGATGACGATCGTGTTGCTCCTGGCGAGCACGGTCTCGTCGAGCGTGGCGCTGAACCCGTTGGCCAGCATGTGCTCGAGGTCGGCGTCGGTCAGGTCATCGATGTAGGACTGTCCGGCGCTGAGCGCGTCGACCTTGGCGGGGTCCACGTCGAGGCCCACGACCCGCAGGCCGGCGGCCACAGCCTCCTTGGCGAGAGGCATGCCGACGTAGCCCAGGCCGATGACAGTCAAGTCGATTTCTGTCACAGCTGTGCCTTTGGGAGCCGGAAACAACACTTCATGGTCGCAAAGGTTATCTCAAGTCCACCTAGCTCACGCCTAATGCGACCGAACCCGTCACAACTGGGAGGAAGATTCATGGTCATCATTCGGCAAGCGAGCGGTATAGGGCTTGATAAGTCTCGGCAACGCGGCTCCAGGTCCGCTTCGCGGCGACTTCGGCGCGGCCCGCCTCGCCCATCTCGGCGCGCTTGGCGGGGTCCTCCCGCAGCCCTGCGATCGCCTTGGCCAGCGCGGCCGGATCGCCTGCCGGCACGAGCTTCCCCGCGCCGTCGGAGCCGACCAGCTCGGACAGCGCGGGCAGGTCGCTGAGCACGACGGGCTTGCCGAGCGCCATCGCCTCGACGGGTTTCAATGGCGTAACAAGCCGGCAGACGCGCAGGTCCTCGCGGGGGCAGGCGAAGATGTCGATGGCGTCCTGCGCCTGCAGCGCCTCGTCGGGGCCGACGCGTCCGGGCAGGATCGCGGTGTTCAGGCCCAGCTCCTCGACCAGCTCCAGCAGGTTGGGCCGCTCGGTGCCGTCGCCCACGATGAGCACGCGGACGGGGGTGCGCTCGTCACGCAGCAGCGCCGCGGCCCGCAGCAGGGTGGCGAAGCCCTCGTAGGCCACGATGCTCGACACCGAGCCGACCACGATCTCGTCGTCGGCGATGCCGTACTCGCGGCGGAAGGAGGCCCCGTCGTAGTGCGCGGTCAGCAGCGAGTCGTCCACGGCGTTGGGCGCCAGGTGGATCTTCTCCCTGGGCACGCCGCGCTCGACGATCTCGGCGGCCATCGTCTCGGCGAGCGTGACGACCGCGTCGGCCTCGCGCATCAGGAACGCCTCGCGGTCGCGCTGGAGCACGTGCCGCTGGCTGCCGATGCGCTTGGGGTCGCGGGAGGCCCAGGTCTCCTCCAGGAAGCCGCGCACCTCGTACACGAAGGGGGTGCCCGTCCTGTCGCGCACGGCGTGCGCGATGGAGCCGTTGCGGTGGTCGGTGGCGGCGTGCAGCACCTGTGGCCGTAGCTCGGCCACCAGCTTGGTGACGCGGTCGGCGCCCCTGATGATGCGGCCCTGCGTCTCGAACGGCATCTCGCGGTGCGGCTCGGGCAGCAGCCGGTGGTAGGGGATGCCGTCGAGCTCCTCGAACGGCGTCGCGTCCGCGTGCCCCTGCAGCATCGGCCAGCCCCAGCTCGTGACCACGTGCGGGTCGATGCCTGCGGCCTTCTGCGACGTGACGATGCGGTGGGTGCGGACGGTGTAGCCGGCCTGCGTGTACGGCAGGGCGTTGGTGACCACGTGCAGGACCCGGTTCTGGACCCGGCTCAGGATGGCCACCTTGGGCCCCGGCGGGATCGGGTCGGGGCTGATCGCGGCCAGCTCGCCCCGGTAGTAGGCGGCCCTGCGCTTGACGAACGGGTACTTGGTGTGGGCCTCCAGCACGGCGGCCGCCTCGGTGACCCGGCCGGAGTCCCAGTGTTCCTTGGCCTCGTTCCACGGCCCCTTGACCACGCGCATGCCGAACTTGCGCACGATGCGCCGGGCCCGGCGGGCGGCCGGCCAGGCGACGCTGCCGACGAAGGGCCGCAACTTGGGCGGGAGGGTGTCGGCGGCGGCCTGGGCCACGCGCACGGGGTCTGACTTGACCTTCGTCATCACCACGCGGGAGACGATGATCGGGTGCTGGACGAATCCCTTGAGAAGCCCACCGACGCCGGCACGGGCGGACTTCGCGGAAACCCTGTCTGCTGAACGGGAGGAGTCTTGACGACTGGCGTCGGATGCCACGGTGGGACCGTACCATAGGCAGCGTTTTTTCCCTTCCGCTATGAAAGGCGAGGCCAATGAGGGAGAACCCCCTGGTCCTGCACGTATTGGGTGCTCGTCCCAATTTCGTGAAAGCGGCCCCGGTGGTGCGGGCACTCGGCGAGCTCGGCGTGCGGCAGGGCATCATCCACACTGGTCAGCACTATGACGCGCTGATGTCCGACGTCTTCTTCGCCGACCTCGGCCTGCCCGAGCCGGTGGCGAACCTGGGGGTCGGCTCCGGCAGCCACGCCAAGCAGACGGCGGCGCTGCTCGTCGGCCTGGAGGAGGTCGTCCAGGAGCACGCCCCCGACCTGGTCGTGGTCTACGGCGACGTCAACTCCACGCTGGCCGCGATCCTGGTCTGCGCCAAGCTGGGCGTGCCGACGGCGCACGTGGAGGCGGGGCTGCGCTCGTTCGACCGGGGCATGCCGGAGGAGGTCAACCGGGTCGTCACGGACGCGCTGGCCGACCTGCTCTTCGCCACCTCGCCGGAGGCGCTGGCGTTCCTGGCGAACGAGGGGGTGCCCGCGTCGAAGGTGCACCTGGTGGGCAACCCGATGATCGACAGCCTGTTCTCGGCGCTGCCGACGCTCGACCCGGCGACGGTGGTGGCGCGGCTCGGCCTGCCGGAGCGCTACGCGGTCGCCACCCTGCACCGCCCCGCGAACGTGGACACCCCGGAGGCCGCCAGGGAGCTGGTGGACGCGGTTCTGGAGGTCTCGCGGCAGGTCCCGATCGTGGTGCCGATCCACCCGCGCGGCAAGGCGCGGCTGGCGGAGGCGGGGCTCGTGGACGGCGAGTCGATCAAGGTGGTCGACCCGCTGGGCTATGTGGACTTCCTCTCACTCGTACGCGGTGCCGCGCTGGTCGTCACGGACTCCGGCGGCGTCCAGGAGGAGACGACCATGCTGGGCGTCCCCTGCCTGACCGTCAGGCCCAACACCGAGCGGCCGATCACGATCACGCACGGCACGAACCGCCTGGTCACGCCCGCCCTGCTGCCCGCGGCGGCGGAGAAGGCGCTGGCCGACGGCGCAGCGACGCCCGCGGGCGAGCTGCCGGTGCTGTGGGACGGCAAGTCGGGGCCGCGCATCGCCACGGTGATCGCCGCCTGGCTCAAGGGGGACAACCTGGCGCCCGCTTCTCAGGGCAAACGCCCCGAATGATGGCGGTATCCGCCGTACTATGACTTACCTCTGCTGAAGCGATTGGCGTACCACCATGGCCGAAACCCCTGAACAGCCCACTTACCAGCGACTCGGCCCCGTCAACTGGCTGCCCGAGGAGCGCAAGCTCGTCGAGCGGTACGAGGCGGAGGTCAGGGAGCTGCGCCGGCGGCTGGAGATCGCCGAGGCGAAGGCCGCGTACGCCAACTGGAAGCTGGAGGCCACGCAGGCGAAGCGGACGTTCAAGCTGGGCGAGGCGCTGGGCTCGAAGAGCCCGGGCAGGATCGTCGAGGCGGTGCGCTCCAAGGAGAAGGCGCCCAAGGCGCCCATCCCGGTGAGCCTGGCGACCGCCGCCGCCGGGAACCGGCCGCCGCAGGTCGAGGTGCCGGCCGTGAAGTGGCCGAACGGCCCGGTGAACCGGCCCGATCTGAAGGTCGCGGTGATCCTGGACGACTTCTCCAGGATGGCCTTCCGCTACGAGTGGGACCAGATCGAGTTCGGCCTGAAGGACTGGCCGGAGATCTTCGCCGAGAAGCGGCCCGACCTGCTGTTCTGCGAGTCGGCCTGGCACGGCAACCAGGGCCGCTGGCGCTACCAGATGACCGGCACGAACGCTCCGAAGGACCCGCTGCGCGACCTGGTGGCGTGGTGCAGGAGCGAGGGCATCCCGACGGTCTTCTGGAACAAGGAGGACCCGCCGAACTTCGACTTCTTCATCGACACGGCCAAGCTGTTCGACTACGTGTTCACCTGCGACGGTGACATGCTGCCGAAATATCGGGAAATTTTGGGACATGACCGGGTGGACGTGCTGCAGTTCGCCGCCCAGCCCCGCGTGCACAACCCGATCCAGCAGAACAAGGGCCGCCTGCACGACGTCGTCTTCGCCGGCATGTACTTCCGCGACAAGCACCCCGAGCGCCGCGAGCAGATGGAGACCGTCCTCGACCCGGTGCGCGAGCTGGGGATGCACATCTTCGCGCGCAACGGCGAGGTGGACGAGAAGTACGCCTGGCCGGAGAAGTACCGGCCGCACATCGTGGGCGAGCTGCCCTACGACCAGATGCTCGCCGCGTACCGGATGTACAAGGTCTTCCTCAACGTCAACTCGGTGCTCGACTCGCCGACCATGTGCGCGCGGCGCGTCTTCGAGCTGTCCGCCTGCTCCACCCCCGTCGTGTCCGGGTGGTCGCGGGCCATCGAGGAGACGTTCGGCGAGCTGATCCCGATCGCGCGCGAGCCGATCGAGTCCTACAACCAGGTGCTGCACCTGATCAACAGCCCCGAGCTGCGGGCCAGGATGGGACACCTGGCGATGCGCGAGGTCTTCGACAAGCACCTGTTCTCGCACCGCGTGGACCAGATCCTCCAGGACCTCGGCCACCACGTGACGCCCCGGTCGCGCTCGATCACCGTCGTGCTGCCCACCAACCGCGCCTCCCAGATCGAGCACGCGATCTCCTCGGTGGCCAAGCAGCTCCACCGGCCGCTGCAGCTCGTCATGGTGCTGCACGGGCTGGACATCGACCCCGTCGTGGTGGCGGACAAGGCCCGCATGGCGGGCATCACGGACGTCACCGTCCTGCCCGCCGACGCCTCGCTGTCACTCGGCGCGTGCATGAACCTGGGCATCGCCGCCGCCGAGGGCGAGCTGATCGCCAAGATGGACGACGACAACCTGTACGGCGAGCACTACCTGTCGGACCTGGTGCGCTCCTTCGACTTCTCGGACGCCGAGCTGACCGGCAAGGGCGCGCACTACGCCTACTTCGAGGGCAGCAACACCACCATGCTCCGGCTGCCCGGCCTGGAGCACCGGTACTCGTGGCTGGTGCAGGGCGGCACGTTCTTGGGCAAGGCGGACCTGTTCCGCGCCTACCCGTTCGCCGACATCACCCGCGGCGAGGACACCCACCTCGTGCGGCGGCTGAAGGAGGACGGCGTCAAGATCTACTCCGCCGACCGGTTCAACTTCGTCTACTGGCGCAGCGCCGACACCGCCATGCACACCTGGCAGGCGGACCACATCAAGCTGACCAGGAACGCCCAGTTCTCGTTCGTCGGCCGCCCCGACGACCACGTCCTCATCTAGCGCGTCCCGGCCGGACCCCGGTGCCGGTGACCTGGACACCGGGCCTGCCGATGCTAGGGCTACGCCTTCACGCGGGCGAGGTTCTGGTCGGCCAGGTTCGCCAGCTCGTACAGGCCCTGCGGCTTGACCCGCTGCCCGACCACCAGCATGCTCATGATCACGTTCCCCCGCCTGATCATGACCGAGCCGATCTGCGCGTTGTTCTTGTCGCCCGCCGCCGTCGTCAGGTAGGCCCGCGACTGGTCGCCCTTGGCCGGCATGTCCAGCGTCTTGGTCTTGTACGTGACCTTCGTCCCGCCGACGTCGGCCGTGTAGTCGGCGCACTGCTTGGGCAGCGGCTCGGGGAAGGCCGCCGACGGCAGCGAGACCACCGCCTGCGTGATCGAGCCGCGGGCCGCCGAGAAGGCGACCACCGCGGCGGGCGACTTGGCCACCTCCGGCTTGGCGGCGTCGAGCTGGGCCGCCCCCGCGCACTCGGGGTGCTGCGCCCTGGCCTTGCGGACCGCCTCCATCCCCTGCTGGGTGGACTTCAGCGCGCCGAACGCGCCGATCTCCGGCCCGTAGGAGACGCTCATCCCCTTGGGCACCGGCAGCAGCGCGGCGCGCAGCTTGGCGCTCTCGGCCGACGCCTGCGGCGGCGCCGAGGCGGCGGGCGCCTTGGGCTCCTCCGCTGAGGAGCATCCGGCGATGACCAGAGTGCTCAGGAATATACTGGGAATGGCTTTATGCATGGCCGCTCCTTTTCACAGCATGGACGTTGCACAAAACGCTAGAGCAAGCGCGGCCCGCGCCACCGAGTAACGTCGCTATTCGCGGTATTCAGCGGCTTCACGAGCGATTCCCGGTTCGCCACCTTGCCTTACTCAGGGCGACTACCTGGGCCGATGCGGGCGAGGGTGGCGCCACCCGTCAAATCGGCCGCGCGGTAATAGGGCGGGCAAAATGTTTCCCGAGGCCCTGCGCGTCCTGATGCGGCTTTTCTCCCGGCTGCTGATGATCGCGGCATGAGCTTCTCTCCGCGCGCGCTCGGGATGGACGTGCCCATCACCCGCAGGGACTTCTTCGACGGCATCGCCGTGAGCTGCGTGGCCGGCAGCGCGGCCCACAAGCCCCTCACCCCCGCACGCCCCTTCACGGTGCGCGGGGACACCAGTGAGGCGCTCAGCGTCGCGCACGCGCTGCGGGACGGCCGTTTCTGGGAGCGCGCGGGCCCGCCCGTGCCGACGGGCGAGAGCTACGACCTCGTCGTGGTCGGCGGGGGGCGCGGCGGGCGCGGCGCGGCGGCCGAGTGGCTGCGCCGCCGCCCGGGGGCGAGCGTCCTGCTGCTGGACAACCACGACCGCCTCGACGAGCGCGAGCCCGCGCCGACCGGCTTCGACGCGGTGATGTGCGACGCGGAGAGCTTCGGGTCCGACACCCTGGTCGCGACCGGCTCCCCCGGCTGGATCGAGCGGCTGCCGATCGCCGATCGGGCCAGGCGGGAGCTGCGCCTGCTGCACGACGACCCGCCCGACTGGTTCCCCGGCGTCCCCGCCGAGGGCAAGCAGGAGCGGCTGGCGGGGCTGACGTACTCGGGGTTCCTGCGGGAGGTGTGCGGGGCGCATCCCGACGTGGAGCGGTTCTGCCGGACCATGCCGAGCGCCGAGTGGGGGTACGACACGCGGGCGTTCGGCGCGATCGACGCCTGGGGCACCGGGTATCCGGGGTTCGCCGGGCTGCAGCTCGGCGAGGAGCCCTCCAGGTTCAACTCGCCGACCGTGCGCAGCCGCCGGCACGGGGCCGCGCCCGCAGCCGCCGTGCCCGCGCTGGACGGGCGGGTGCGGGTGCGGGCGTCCAGCCCGGTGGTGTCCGTACGGGACGGCGCGGGGTCCGCGACCGTGGGCTACTTCGACGGGCACCAGGTGCTCACCGTGGCCGCGGGTGCGGTGATCCTGGCGTGCTGGAGCGCCGTGGTGCCGTACCTGATGCCCGACCTGCCGCCGGAGCGGCTGCGGGCGCTGCGGCAGGCGACGCGGGTGCCGCTGCTGGAGGCGACCGTGCGGCTGCGCGACGCGGACGCGTGGCGGCGGCTGGGCGTGCGGCGAGTGCGGTGGACGGGCGCGTACTGGTGCGCCTCGGCGTTCACGCCTCCGGACACCGTGCGGCTGCTGGCCACGCCGTGCCGGTCGGAGCTGGGGCCTGGCGCGGGGTCGGCGGCGGGCAGGCGGGAGCTGCTCATGACGCCGTACAGCACGCTGGAGCACACCGTCCGCGACCAGCTCGCCCGGCTGCTCGGGCCTGTCGGCTTCGACCCTGGCGGGGGCATCGCGGAGATCACGGTGCACCGGTGGGGTCACGCGCTGGCGCCCGAGTACTGCCGGCCGTGGCACGCGTTCTACCCGGACGGGCCGTTCCCGTCGGACGCGGCGCGGGGGCGGTTCGGCAGGATCGCGATCGCGGGCTCAGACGCCGTGCCCGCCGCCAGAGGCGAGGCGGCCGTGGTCGCGGCTCTGCAGGCCGTCGAGGAGCTGACGCGATGAGGGCCCCGATGAAGGCACTGTGGCTGCGGATCTTCCTGACGGGGCTCGTGCTGTGGCTGGCCACCGTCGTGGTGACGGCCTGGACGGGCAACTCCAACCTGGTGCCGACGGTGGTGCTGTTCGGCAGCTTCCTGGTGCCGGTGACGTTCGTGGTGTGGGCGTACGGGCGGGGGCGCTCGCCCGAGGTGACGGTCGAGCGGTTGTTCGTGGCGTTCGTGGTGGGCGGCGTGCTGGGCGTGCTGGGCGCGTCGCTGCTGGAGAGCTGGCTGCTGCGGCCGTCGGTCCTGGTGTACGTGCTGGTCGGCCTGATCGAGGAGGGCGTCAAGCTGGCGGCCCTGATCTTCGTCACCCGGCACGTGGCCAGGCGGGTGACCAGGGACGGCGTGGTGCTGGGCGCCACCGTGGGCTTCGGCTTCGCCGCCTTCGAGAGCGCGGGGTACGCCTTCAACGCCTTGTTCACCGCGGACGGCCTGTCGCTGACGCAGCTCGTGGAGACCGAGGTGCTGCGCGGCATCCTGACCCCGGTCGGGCACGGCCTGTGGACCGCGATCACGGGCGGGGCGCTGTTCCGGGCGGGCGGCCGGCTGACGGGGCCGGTCCTGCTGACCTATCTGGGCGTCTCGCTGCTGCACGCGCTGTGGGACTCGATGAGCGCCATCGCGATCGCGGTCACGCTGGTGCTGACCGGGCGGCCGTGGCAGTTCGAGCTGCTGCGCATCGGCCGGGTGCCGCACGTGACGGACTGGCAGGTGCACGTGTACACGGTGCTGAACTGGACGGGGCTCATCGTGATCTCGCTGGTCGCGATCGGGTGGTTGTGGACGACAGTGGCCACGGATCGTCGCGATCGGGGGATCTTGTCCCAATAATCACGGTAATGAACGTGTTCCTCCCACTGCGCCGGAAGCATAATCGGTGCTAGTCTCCTGTGCGATCTTCCGGAGGTGTATTTACACAAGGTGTGGAAATGCCCCCGACTCGAGGTTGGGACATGGGCTCGCGAAACCGGCCAATTCGGTTCAAGATCTTTTTATTGCTGCTGCTACCCCTCCTGTCTCTGAGCGCGCTCTGGGGTTTCGTCCTCAACCTCACCATGGGCGACGCGCAGTCACTGCTCCGCGCGAACACGCTCTACGGCACGATCGGCGTCACCTCCACCGACCTGGGATTACAGCTCCAGGCCGAGCGCGTGCGCTCCGCCGAGGCGCTCACCACGCGTAAGCTCACCGAGGTGCTCGGCGGCCAGCGCGCCCGCACCGACAAGGCCGTCACCGACTTCAGGCAGGCCGTCACGGACGCCGGCGGCGCGGTCGGCGAAGACCTCAGCCGCTCCCTCGACAACCTCAACATGGCACTCGACAGGCTCGCCCTGATCCGGTCGGACATCGACAACGGGATCAGCTCCCGCCTGGTCGGCCTGACCGAGTACAACCGCGTGCTCGACGCCATCTTCCAGCTCTACGACCACCTCATCTCCGTCTCCGACCTGGAGATCTTCCAGCAGGCGTCGTCGCTGCAGGCGATGGGCATGGCCAGGGAGTACATCGCCAGGGAGCACGCGCTGGCCATCGGCGCGCTGGCCGACAAGCGGCTCACCCCGCAGGAGACGGCCGCCTTCACCGAGTACGCGGCCTCCAGGAAGTTCCTGCACTCGCGCGGCCTGGCCGGGCTCGAAGTGACGCTGCGCAGGCCGTACGAGCAGATCTTCGCCACCGAGCCGTTCCTCACCTTCGCCACCATGGAGTCGCGCGTCATCAAGACCGGCGCGCCTCCCCCCGACGAGGACGGCTGGCACCGCGCGGTCGACAAGCTCACCGGCCGCCTCGACGACCTCGGCAAGACCTCCTCCGACACCCTGGCCGCCCGCACGTCGCAGGCCGCCACCGGCACCGTCGTGGAGATCGCCATCGCGGGCGGTCTCGGCTTGATCGCCGTGCTCGCGTCGATCATCATCTCTGTACGCTTCGGTCGCCGGCTGGCCGGAGAGCTGGCAGGGCTGCGCACCGCCGCGGTCGAGCTGTCGCGCGAGCGGCTGCCCGACATCGTGGCGCGGCTGCGCAGGGGCGAGGACGTCGACGTGCGGAAGGAGGCCAAGTCGATCAAGGTGAGCGGTTCCGCTGAGATCACCGACGTGGCCAGGGCCTTCGGGTACGTGCAGCGCACCGCCGTGACGGCGGCCGTCGGCCAGGCGGCGCTGCGGCGCGGCGTCGGCCAGGTCTTCCTCAACCTCGCCCGGCGCAAGCAGGGCCTGCTGCACCGCCAGCTCGCGCTGCTCGACGGCATGCAGCGCCGTACGCACGACCCCGACAGGCTGGAGGAGCTCTTCCGCCTGGACCACCTGACCACCCGCATGCGGCGGCACGCCGAGAGCCTGATCGTGCTGTCCGGCGCCGCGCCCGGACGGGCCTGGCGCAAGCCGGTGCCCGTGATCGACATCGTGCGCGCCGCGGTCGCCGAGATCGAGGACTACACCAGGGTCTCCGTGGAGACGATGCCCGCGGGCGCCATCGACGGCACCGCCGCGGCCGACGTCACCCACCTGCTGGCCGAGCTGGTCGAGAACGCCACCATCTACTCGCCGCCCGACACCGTGGTCCAGGTGCGCGGCGACCTGGTCAGCAACGGCTACGTCGTCGAGGTCGAGGACAAGGGGCTGGGGCTGCCGGCCACCGAGTACGCGCGGTTCAACGCGCTGCTCGCCGCGCCCCCCGAGTTCGACCTGGCCGACAGCGACCAGCTCGGCCTGTTCGTGGTCGCCACGCTGGCCCAGCGGCACGGCATCAAGGTGCTGATGCGCCGCTCGCCGTTCGGCGGCACCACGGTCATCGTGCTGGTGCCGCGCTCGGCGGTGACCGAGCAGTCCGCGCTGGAGGCGGCAGGCGGCGACGGCAAGGCCGCGCTGCCGAACAGGACGAGGAAGAAGGCGCTCGCGGTCGTGAGCTCCGGCACCCACGCGGGGCTGCCGAGGCGGGTCCGGCAGGCCAACCTGGCGCCCCAGCTCAACGTGCCGGCTGAGCCAGAGCCGGCGCCCGAGCAGCCGGCCGAACGCTCTCCCGACGAGGTTCGCGACCTGTTCTCCGCCTTCCAGCGGGGAACGCAACGCGCCAGAGAAGAAGCCTCCGAGGAGGGGCCCATGAGTAAGGGGGACGCATGAGTGCGCCGAGCACCAACACCGGTGAGCTGAACTGGCTGCTGGACGACCTCGCCACGAGGGTCGCCGCCGTACGCCAGGCGGTCATCCTGTCGACCGACGGCCTGGCCGTGGGTCATTCCAAGGCGCTGACCCGCGAGGACGCCGAGCACCTGTCGGCCGTGGCGGCCGGGTTCCAGAGCCTGGCCCGCGGCACCGGGCGGCACTTCGGCGGCGGCGACGTGCGCCAGACCATCGTGGAGATGGAGTCGGCGTTCCTGTTCGTGACGGCCGCCGGCCAGGGCACCTGCCTGGCCGTCATCGCCGACGCGAACGTGGACGTCGGCCAGATCGCCTACGAGATGGCGATGCTGGTCAAGCGGGTGGGCCAGCACATCACCACCAACCCGCGCGCTGGAGCGTCATGAGCGATAGCCCGCAGTGGTTCGATGAGGAGGCGGGACCGGTCGTCCGGCCTTATGCTCTCATTCGCGGTCGCACACGCTCATCAGGAGACGCGTTCGACCTCGTGGCCACCGTGCGCGCCATCGGCGATCCCCCTGGCGAGCTCGGGCCCGAACAGCAACTCATCCTGCGGGCGGCACGTGAACCGATCTCGCTGGCCGACCTGGCCGTCGAGCTCGACCTGCCCGTCGGTGTCGTCCGGGTGTTACTCGGTGACATGCGTGACCACGGACTCATCTCGGTGACGTCGCCCTCCGCCGGAGGGGCGCGGTCGAATGAGCGCATTCTCAAGGAAGTGATCAATGGACTCCGTGCTCTCTGAGGACCCCGTCGCGCTCAAGATCCTGATCGCAGGGGGGTTCGGCGTCGGCAAGACCACCCTGGTCGGGTCGATCAGCGAGATCAAGCCGCTACGCACGGAGGAGGTGCTCTCCGACCGCGGGATCGGCGTCGACGACCTCGACGGCGTCGAGGCCAAGACCACCACCACCGTGGCGATGGACTTCGGCCGCATCACGATCCGCGAAGGGCTCGTCGTCTACCTGTTCGGGACGCCCGGCCAGGAGCGGTTCTGGTTCATGTGGGACGAGCTGTCCTACGGCGCGCTGGGCGCGGTCGTGATCGCCGACACCAGGCGGCTGACCGACTGCTTCCCCTCCGTCGACTACTTCGAGCAGCGCGGCACGCCGTTCGTGGTGGCCGTCAACTGCTTCGACGGCGCCGACCGGCACAGCGTGGACGACGTGCGCATCGCGCTCGACCTCGACGACGACGTCCCGGTCATGCTCTGCGACGTGCGCCGCAGGACCTCGGCCAAGGAGGTCATGATCACGCTGGTGGAGCACTCGCTGCGGACGCTCACTTCGGCCAACTGAGCACGGCCGATCACAGCGCCCTGAGGCCGTTGATCACCTCGCGGAGCAGGCTCTCCGTCGGGGTGGCGGCCTTGTCACGCGGCGGACGCACGGTCACCAGGCCGTGCTCCAGCAGGTCCCCCAGCAGCACCCGGACGACACCGACGGGCAGGCCCAGGTCGGCGGCCACCTCCACGACGGGCCTGCTCTGGCCTGCCACGCAGGCCAGCAGGCGCCGATGCTGGGCGCCCAGCTCTGCCTTGGACGGGGCCGGCAGCCCCGTCGAGACGACGATCGCCAGCAGGTCGACCTCCGAGGAGGCGGACTTCGTGCGCCCGCGCGCGACCGCGTAAGGCCGCACGACCGGCCCGGCCTCCTCGTCAACCCACTCGTGCTCGCGGCTCACGATTGAGATCCCCCATCCTGGTCGCTTTCCTGCCGTCCGCGCTGCCAGCCTGACTGGAGTGAGGAGAGCAGCGCCCTGGTCTCCTCAGGTGAACGCTCCTCGGCCGGTGGCGCGGCGGGCGGCTCCTGCATGCGCCGCTGCGGCAGCCCCGTCTGCCGTTCCCGCTGCGGCAGCCCCGTCGGCTGCTCCCGCTGAGGCAGCCCCGTCGGCTGCTCCCGCTGTGGGGTCCGCTCCCGCTGCGGCAGCCCCACCGGGCGGTCCCGCTGCGGCAGGGACGCCGGGCGGTCGTGGCGCGGCAACTGCCGCGGCGGGGCGTCGTCCTGCGGCGGCGCCTGCTGCGGCAGCGCCGCCGGTGACGTGGCGGCGCCGTTCGTGCTCCTCCTGCTGGTACGCACGCGCCGCGGCAGCTCGCCCGGCCCCGTGGTGTCCTCGTCCGGCCGCAGCACCGACACCGACACCGGCTCGAACTCCACCGGCTGCACCGGCATGGCCAGCGGCTCCACCAGCGTGGCGGGCACCAGCACGATGGCCGTGGTGCCGCCGTACGGCGACGGCTTGAGCGTCACCTTGATGCCGTGCCTGGCGGCCAGCATGCCGACCACCGCGAACCCGAGCCGCTCCGTCTGCGACGCGTCGAACTCCGGGGGGCTGGCCAGCCGCTCGTTGATGACCCTGCGGGTGGCCTCGTCGATGCCCAGGCCACGGTCCTCGATCTCGACCGCGAAGCCCCTGCCGACCATCTCGCCGTGCACGGAGACCTCGTTGCTGGGCGAGGAGAAGGTGGTGGCGTTCTCGATCAGCTCGGCGAACAGGTGCATGAGGTCGGCCACCGCCGAGCCGGAGACGCCGGCCTCGGGCATCGGGTAGACCCGGACCCGGGTGTACTCCTCGACCTGGGCGGCGGCGCCGCTGAGCACGTCCTCCATCGGGATGACGCCGCGCCACCTGCGGCCCGCCGCGCCGCCGGAGAGCAGCACCAGGCCCTCCGCGTGGCGGCGCATGCGGGTGGTGAGGTGGTCGAGCTTGAACAGGCGCTCCAGCGCCTCGGGCTCCTCGGTCTGGCGCTGCATCTCATCCAGCAGCCTGAGCTGGCGCTGCAGCAGCGACTGGCTGCGCCTGGCCAGGTTCCGCAGCGCCTCGGAGACGCCCTCGCGCAACTTGGCCTGCTCCACGGCGGCGTCCACGGCCGTGGACTGCACGCTGTCGAACGCCGTCGCCAGGTCGCGGACCTCGCTGGTCGACTTCTGGCTGACCGTGATGGGCGGGGCCTCGGTGGCGATGTCCACGGGCTCGCCCTTGCGCAGCTTGGCGACCACGTCGGGCAGCCTGATCTCGGCGAGGTCCAGCGCGGTGCGGCGGAGCGCGCCCAGCTCCCTGGTGAGCCGGCGGGCGATCCTGATGGAGATGACGATCGAGGCGATCACCGCGATCAGGCCGAGCGCGCCGGCGACCCCAGCCCGCACCACGATGGCCACGCCCGCGGGCTCCATCCTGGCCAGCAGCTTGTCGCCGGTGCGCCAGATGGCCTCGCGGTACTCCTTCTGCACCTGGTCGGAGATGCCCTGCCAGAGGTCCAGGTCCAGCGACTCGCCGCCGATGTAGCCCTCCAGGAGGTTCTCCATGGTGACGTACCGGGGCGAGTAGTACAGCTTCTCGAACGGGGCGCGCAGGTCGGTGTCGAGGTTGGCCAGGGCCTTGGGGAACAGGTGCTTGCGGGTGCCGTCGATGCCGGCCAGCAGGTGCACGTCGTGCATGCTCGCCTGGCCGTTCGCGGCGACGATCAGGGCGTGCTCGCGGGCCAGCAGCTCGCGCACCTCGTCGGCGTTGATCAGGCCCTGCGCCTGGAGCGCCAGCTCCAGGTCGGTGCTCACCGTCAGCCGGGAGTACAGCAGGTGCACCTCGTCGGAGATCTTCGCGTACTCCTCGACGAGGCCGCCGGGCGTGAGCCGCCGGTCGTCCACCTTGCGCCGGATGTCGGGCAGCCGGTCGATCGCCTGGAAGACCGTCTGGAGCTGGGTCTTCATGTCCTCCGTGAGCGCCGACTGCACGTCGTCGCCCGCCGCCCGCTGGCGCAGGGTCTTGTTGTTGTTGTCCACCTTGGACCGGGCCTTGGCCAGCGCGTCCGGGTCGCTCGCCGCGCCGGCCAGCCGCTCGGCGGAGGCCAGGCGCTCGGTCTGGAGGTTACCGACGAGGCCGTCGGCGTTGTTGATCACGTCCGTCCAGATGGTCTCGACCTTGAGCAGGTTGAGCGCCTCTCCCGACGTGGTGCTCGCGGCGAAGCCCCAGAGCGCGATCAGGGAGATCAAGGGGATGACGAGCAGCGTCGAGATCTTGAATCTGATGGATCTGCCCGATGCCATGACACCTGCTCCCGGATAGAAGATCGCGGGAGAGAATAGCACCGAAACAGATGCTTTTAAGATCGACTAGCGATAAATCTGTGATATGTCGGGAAATTTGCGGCCATGGCGGCTCGTGCGGCGCTTCGCTGCCACGTGAGCCGAACGAGCCATCCCGCCAGCACCGCCAGCAACGCCACCTCGGCCCCCAGCAGCAACCGCTCCACGAGCCCGATCATCACCCGCTCGCCGGGCATGGCCACGTACGTGATCGCCAGCAGCCCGAAACCCCCCGCCAGGGCCACCCACTCCACCACCCTCGCCACAGGCTTCCAGGAGGCGTCTGAGGCCAGCCTGGGCACCAGCAGCGCACCGGCGGCAGGAAGGCTGACGAACGCGGCGATCGAGACGTACCGGTGAATCTGCGCCGCCAGATCGAGGTCCTGGCCGATCGGTGTGGTCGGGACCAGCGCGGCCACCAGCAGCGCGCCCGACCACACCGTCAGCAACCACTGCGGAGCCCCCTTCACAGGCGCTCCCGCCGACCGCAGCCCCATGAGCAGCACCAGGGATCCGATCCCGAGCACCGCCATCGCGACCTCCGTGACGCCCCCGCGGTCGGACACGGCGTACTCGCTGATGGTGATGTTCATGGGGTCGAGGTAGGGGTCGGGGCCGAACTGGCCCGCCACCACCGCGACCACCGAGAACAGGATCGAAGCGCAGGCGATCCAGGGGGAGAGCCTCTTCACTGCGGTCATGCCCTTTACTCTCCCGGCCTGCCCTTTTCCTGGCATCCGGTCCCGTCCCCGACCCGACCCTGACCCGTCCCTGAGTCATCTGCGGCCGGCCCCCTACGGCACCGCCGCGGTCCTCGGGGGTCGGACGGCGCGCCGGGCCGATCGCCCGCCACCACCAGCGCCCGGCCGCGCACGGCCACACCACGCGGGCCGCACCACGCGGGGCCGCCACCAGCACCAGCGCCGGGCACGACGACGTCTCCGCCGCGCGACGCCTCCGCCACGCACGCAACCCCCGCCACGCCACGCAGCGCAACGCCCGCCACGCAGCGCAATGCCCCGCCCCGCCACGCAGCGCCTCCGCCCCGCGACGCCCCGCCACGCGACGCCCCGCCACGCGACGCCCCGCTGCACGGTGCTCCTGCCGCGGCTGTGCCTGCCGCAGCCGAGCCGGGCATAACTCAGCCGCGCACGGCCCGCACCGCGCACGGCCCCCACCACGCGGGGCGGGGGCGGGGGAGCGGCGTCAGTCCAGGATGTGTGTCGTGGCGCGGGCGTAGCGGTCGCGGATCGCCGGAACGGCCTCCCCCTCGTAAACGGCCGTCTCCCCCGACCGCCAGTCGGGCGAAGCCGTCACCAGGGTGGCGGCCTGGTAGGCGGCGCCGTCGGCGACGTACTCGGCGGGCGGCGGCACCGTGATCGGGACCCCGAAGATCGTGGGCGCGATCCGGCGCACCGCCTCGGAGCGGGCGGCCCCGCCGATCAGCAGCACCCGCTCGGGCCGCAGCGCCAGCGCGTCGAGCGCGTCGGCCAGCCCGCAGAGCATGCCTTCGACGGCGGCCCGCGCCAGGTGGGCGGGGGTCGAGGTGGCCAGGGTGAGGCCGTGGACGGAGCCGGTGGCGGTGGGGCGGTTGGGGGTGCGTTCGCCCTCCAGGTAGGGGACGAGGGTGAGGCCGTCGGCTCCCGCGGGCGCCTGGAGCGCGAGCGAGCCGAGCTCGTCCAGGGAGACGCCGGCGAGGCGGGCGGCGGCGTCCAGGACGCGGGCGGCGTTGAGCGTGCACACCAGCGGCAGGAACCGGCCCGTCGCGTCGGCGAACCCGGCGACCGCGCCCGTGGGGTCGGCGCTGGGCGTCTCCGCGACGGCGAACACGGTTCCGGACGTGCCGAGCGACACCACCACGTCACCCGGCCGGGCGCCGACGCCCAGCGCGGCGGCCATGTTGTCGCCGGTGCCCGGGGCGATCAGGATCGGGCCCGCGCCTCCGGCGACGGCCGCGCCCGCCTCGTCGGCCGGGCCGAGCACCTTGGGCAGCAGCGGGACGGCGCCGAACGCGGCCTTGAGCAGGTCCGTACGGTAGGCGCCCGTCGCGGGCGACCAGTAGCCGGTGCCCGAGGCGTCACCCCGGTCGGTGACCAGGTGGGACAGCGGAGGCAGCGGCGCGTCCGCCCAGGCGGCGGCGGAGAACGGCACACCGGAGGCGAGCGCGCCCGACAGCCGCCAGGTGAGCCAGTCGTGCGGCAGGCAGACGGCCGCCGTGCGGCGGGCGTTGTCCGGCTCGTGCTCGGCCAGCCAGCGCAGCTTGGTCACCGTGAACGAGGCCACCGGCACCGAGCCGACGCCCTCGGCCCACGCCTGGGGGCCGCCCAGCTCGGCGATCAGGTCGAGGGCGGCCTGTGCGGAGCGGGTGTCGTTCCACAGCAGGGCGTCGCGTACGACATTTCCGGACTCGTCGAGGCAGACCATGCCGTGTTGCTGCCCGCCCACACTGATGGCGGCCACCCCGTCGAGCCCACCGGCCTCCTCGACGGCCCGCAGCAACGCGGCCCACCAATGGGAGGGGTGCACCTCGGTGCCCGCCGGGTGCGCGGCACGGCCCTGCCGTACCAGCTCTCCCGTCTCCGCGTCTCGAATGACGACCTTGCAACTCTGCGTGGAGGAATCGACCCCAGCGACCAGCGTCACCCACGAACTCCTAACAAGTGCTCCAGCGCAAGCTGGTTCAGATGGGAGAAATGGTATCCGCGTGCCGAAGCTGCCTCGGGATCGAAGTCGTCGGCCGCGAGATCGGCCAGCGTCTCGCCGCGGTTCAGCGTCGGCAGGCCCAGCTCCTCGACGCGGGAGGCCCGCATCGCCTCGCGCACCTCCGGGTCGGCGCGGAAGCTCCTGGCCTTCTCGCGCAGGATCAGGTACGTGCGCATGTTGGCGGCGGCCGAGACCCACACGTCCGCGGCGTCCTCGGTGCGCAAAGGCTTGTAGTCGAAGTGGCGGGGGCCGTCGTAGCCGCCGTGTTCCAGCAGGTCCACCAGGAAGAACGCGCTCATCACGTCGCCGTGACCGAAGATCAGGTCCTGGTCGAAGCGGGGGCCGTGCTGGCCGTTGAGGTCGATGTGGAAGAGCTTGCCGTGCCAGAGGGCCTGGGCGATGCCGTGCACGAAGTTCAGCCCGGCCATCTGCTCGTGGCCCACCTCGGGGTTGAGGCCGACCATCTCGGGGTGCTCCAGCTCGCCGATGAAGGCCAGGGCGTGGCCGATCGTGGGGAGCAGGATGTCGCCGCGGGGCTCGTTCGGCTTGGGCTCGATGGCGAAGCGCAGGTCGTAACCGCGCTCGCGGACGTAGCCGCAGAGCAGGTCGATGGCCTCCTTGTAGCGGCCGAGCGCGGCGCGTACGTCCTTGGCCGCGTCGGACTCGGCCCCCTCGCGGCCGCCCCAGCACACGTAGGTGGAGGCGCCCAGCGAGGCGGCCAGGTCGAGGTTGCGCATGACCTTGCGCAGGGCGTATCGGCGCACGTCACGGTCGTTGCTGGTGAAGGCGCCGTCTCGGAAGACGGGGTGAGTGAACAGGTTCGTGGTGGCCATGGGCACCTTCAGCCCAGTCTCCGCAAGCGCTTTCCGGAAGGACGCGACCGCCCGCTCGCGATCGGGTTCGACGGCGAGCAGGTCGTCGTCGTGGAAGGTGACGCCGTAGGCCCCCAGCTCGGCAAGCCGATGCACGCTCTCGACCGGGTCGAGGGGCGCACGGGCGGCGTCCCCGAAGGGGTCGCGTGCCTGCCAGCCGACCGTCCACAGACCGAACGTGAATCGATCGTCAGGGGTTGGCTCGTACATGAGTCCGATGCTCCCCTGGCGATCAGTTGTTCACAAGCGGTTGCTACAAGCCCGAGGGATCGCGCCCCACGCTGATCTCCTCAGCGATCTTCCTGATGTCCGCTGCCTCGACACCCGAAGTCTGGGGCAGATGGCGCAGCAAGGCCTCCATCACCACGGGAACGGGCTGCCCGGCGAACCGCCCCGCGACCCCGTGAACCACCCTGAACAGTGCATCGTCAGTGTCGTGCATCGCCTCTCCTCGGTCGGGTACCCGGAGAACGCTACGGCCTCGGCCCGACAGTTCGCGCGCTACTCCAGCCCGCGTGTCGATCCGTCCCGATCCGGCCATCGCCAGGTAGATGCGCGTTCAACTATTTTGGAGGAGGACTCCGGGGAAAGGGGCACATCATGCCGGTGCAACGGCTCAATCACGCGGTTCTGTACGTCCGCGACGTGGAGCGCAGCGTCGCCTTCTACCGGGAGGCGCTCGGCTTCGACGTCGTCATGGGCATGCGCGGGGCCGCCTTCCTCCAGGCCCCCGGCTCCTCCAACGACCACGACCTCGGCCTGTTCCAGATCGGCGAGCAGGCCGCCCCCTCACCGGCCGGCCGCACCTCCGTCGGCCTGTACCACTTGGCGTGGGAGGTCGACACCCTGGAGGAGCTGGAGCGCGTGCAGGCCAAGCTCGCCGAGTTGGGCGCGCTGGTCGGCTCCTCCGACCACGGCACCACCAAGGCGCTGTACGCCAAGGACCCCGACGGGCTGGAGTTCGAGGTGTCGTGGCTGGTGCCGGCCGCGCTGCTCACCGAGGAGATCCTGTCCGCGCGTGCGCACATCCGTCCTCTCGACCTGGACGCCGACAAGCAGCGCTACGGCGCACAGACCCGTGGTGGCGTGGGCGTGTCGATCCCGGCATGACGTACCGTGGACATAACGGCCCTTTCACGGAGAAACGGTCATGCCAAGCGATCCTGATCATGTGCTCGATGCCATCGACGGTGTCGTCGACGAGTGGGAGACACTGAGCGCCGACGCCATGCGGTGGGCGCCTCCCGAGAACAAGAGTCCCGACCTCATGTCCGAGGTGAGCGAGATCTTCGGCCCGCTCGTCAACGCGTTCTCGCACGCGCTCCGGCCGGTGAGCGATGCCTTCGAGCGGGCGCTGCGCATGCTGGACGACGAGGACGACGGGCCCCGGCCCACCTGACTCGCCGCTGCCGGGGGTCAGTCGGTGGCGCGGCGACGCCGGGTCCTGCGCGGGTAGGCCTTGGCGGTCTCGGCCAGCCGTACGGCGTGCTCGGCCTGCCTGCGCCAGTGCCCGTAGGCGTCGCCGCGCTGCGCCAGCCGGTCGAGCTCACTCATGGTCGCCAGCGGGATGAACGCCGGCTCCGCGTCCCGCCACGGCGTCCCGGGCAGTGGCATGAACGTGTGGGTGTGGATGCGCGCACCGAGATCGGCCAGGTCGCCCGCCAGCCGCAACGACTCCGCTTGATCCGACTCCGTCTCCCCCGGCATGCCGAAGATGAAGTCCACGTTCGGCCGGAAGCCGTGCTCGACGGCGATCCTGACGGCGTCGCGCACGGGCGAGGTGTCGTGCCCGCGCCCCGACGCGGCCAGCACCCGATCGGACCCCGACTGCGCCCCGATGATCAGGTTGTCGTTGGCGACGTACCGCTTGAGCAGCCGCATCGCCTCGGGCGTGACGTGCTCGGGCCGCACCTCTGAGGGAAAGCTGCCGAAGAAGACCCGCCCGTGCGGCGGCAGCTCCTCCTTGACCCCGGCCAGCAGCTCCTCCACGGCCCCGAGGTCGGGCTCGGGCCCGGGGGAGCCGTACGACAGCGAGGTCGGCGTGATGAACCGCACGTCGCGCAGCCCCCGCTCGACCATGCCGCGCACGTGCTCGCGCACACTGGCCACCGACCGGTGCCGGAACTGCCCGCCGAACATGAAAGGCGTCTGGCAGAAGCGGCACGTGTAGCGGCAGCCCCGGGTGATCTCGATCGGCCCGCTCCTGCCGACGAATGAGGGGAACGCGTCGAGCGGGAGCTGCGGGGCCGGTCTGGTGCGCAGGGCGACGCCGTCCGCGTCCTTGACCGCCAGGCCGGGGACGGAGGTGAGCGGCGCGTCCTCCTGGAGCGCCCGGACGAGCGAGATGATCGTCGACTCGCCCTCGCCGATGCCCGCCAGGTCCCAGCCCGCGTCGATGACCTGCTGGGGCTCGGCGGTGGCGTGCACGCCGCCCGCGATGTGCAGCCCCCTGCCGCCGCTGCGCTCACGGACCTCGGCCAGCTCGGCGGCCATGGCCTCGGCGTCCGGCGAGTAGAACGACCAGAGCACCAGCACGCGGTCGGCGTCGGTGGCCAGGATGTGCGCGGCGGTCTCCTCGGGGGTGGTGCCGAGCCGCAGCTCGTGCTCGACCTCCGCGGTGTCGAGGGCGGCGAGCAGCGCGTGCACGCCGTACGTCACCGCCTTGCGGTATCGGACCACCACACACACTGCCAGCGCCACGCCCGCAGCGTAGCCCAGCCCACCGGCGCCCGTGTCGTCGTGGAGCTCAGGCCGACTGCCGCATCGCGCCGAGCGCGCCGCTGTACCTGGCCAGCTCGGCGAGCATGGCGTCCGCGCTCCCGTCCATGACCTCGTTGGGCCGCAGGTTGCCGTCCTCGTCCCGGAACTGCGGCACGAACGGGATAATCACGCCCTCCATGACAGGAACCATCCGCAGCGTGCTGACCACGTGCCGCAGCGCGGCCACGGCCCGGGTGCCGCCGGAGACCCCGCCGTAGCTGACGAACGCGGCCGGCTTGTGCTGCCACTCGTGGTGCAGGTAGTCCAGCGCGTTCTTGAGCACCCCGGGAAAGCTGTGGTTGTACTCGGGCGTCACGAACACGTACGCGTCGGCCCGGTCCACGGTGGCGCTCCACTCCTTGGTGTGCGCGTTCACGTACCGCTTGAGCCTGGGGTGGTGGGGCTCGTCCAGGAAGGGCAGCTTCACCTCCGCCAGGTCCACCAGCTCCACCTCGAACAGCCCCGAGGCCTCGGCCTTGGCGCGCACCCAGTCGGCGACCGCGCGACCGGCACGGCCGGGGCGGGTGCTCGCGACGATGATCTGCAGGACGGGCTTGTCCATGACGACTCCTAGCGAAGTGATGGTGAGGTGGCTGCGGCTACTAAACATTATTGAGTAACTACAGATTCCTTAGCAAACGCTAGACTGCGAGGCATGAGCCTCGACCAGGTCTGCACCCGCTTCCACATCGCCTTAGAGCTGATCGGCGCCCGCTGGTCCGGCGCCGTGATCCACATGATCTTCAAGGGCGCCCACCGGTACGCCGACGTCAAGGCCGCCATCCCCGGCATCAACGACACGATGCTGGCCAGGCGGCTGCGCGAGCTGGAGAGCGCCGGCCTCGTCGAGCGGCGGGTGCTGGCCACCTCGCCGGTGCGGGTGGAGTACCACCTGACCGAGATGGGCCAGGAGCTGCGCCCCGTGCTGGACGAGCTGGTCAAGTGGTCCCACAAGTGGATCCCGCTGCCCGGGGAGGAGGAGCCCGACAGCACTGTTACTTTGGTGTCGTGATCGCCCTGGGCACACTGATGCGCCACGTGCACGAGCTGATGGACGGCGCCATCGCCGACCTCTACGCCGAGCACGGCCTGCCCGACTACCGTCCCCGCTACTCGCCCGTCGTCCGCACGCTGGTGGCCAAGGGCCCGCTGTCCATCCGCGACCTGGCCAGGGAGATCGGCGTCACCCACTCGGCGGCCAGCCAGACGGTCGTCCAGATGCGGCGCAGCGGCTTCGCCGCCCTGGAGAAGGGCGCCGACGCCCGCCACCGCATCGTGCACCTCACCGAGCGGGCCCGCGCCGCGCTGCCCCTCATCGAGGCCGAACGGGCGGCCACCGAGCGGGCCGTACGCGAGCTGGACGCCGAGCTGCCCGTCCCGCTGGAGCAGCTCATGACGGCCACGCTGCGAGCGCTGGAGCGCCGCGATTTTCGCGCGCGCATCGGGGACGTCAACCCCTAGACTCGGTCACATGACCTGGCGACATTGATCCATAACCGCCCCGCTCACCAGAGGTGGACGCGGGCCTCCGAGACGGCAAGCACTCGGAGCCCCCACTCGTCCCTCTGGAAGGTCTCATGCTTGTCATCTCGCTGTACGTCTACGCGTTCCTGAGCGAATTCATCCTGATCTATCCGGTGTACGCGCTGCTGTTCACCGACACCGGGATCTCCGTCGCCGAGGTCTCCACCCTGTTCGTCATCTGGTCGGTGACGGGCATGGTGCTGGAGATCCCCTCGGGCGCCCTGGCCGACGCCGTCTCCCGTCGGCTGCTGCTGTTCCTCGGCCCGCTGCTCAGCGGTGCGGGCTTCGCGCTGTGGGTGTCGTTCCCGTCCTACTGGGTGTTCGCGGCCGGGTTCGTGTTGTGGGGGGCCGGTGACGCGCTGGTGTCCGGGGCTTACGAGGCGCTCGCGTACGAGGAACTGGAGCGGCGCGGCCTGTCCGGCAGGTACGCGCACGTCATGGGTCGCGCGACCGCCCTCGGGCTGGCCGGTAGCGCGGCGGCCATCGGTCTTGCCTCGCCCGTGTTCGCGGCCGGGGGGTATCCGGCCGTGGCGGTGGCCAGTGTGCTGGCCTGCGTCCTGTGCGCGGTCACGGCGCTGACCCTGCCCGAGCACCGCTCGCCCGGGGGCGGTGGGGAACCGGGTTATCTGGCGACCCTGCGTGATGGCCTCCGGCTGACCAGGGCGGATCCTGGGGTGCTACGGGTGGTGCTGCTGGTCGCTTTCGTTACGGCGATCTGGGGGGCTTTGGAGGAGTACGTGCCGTTCCTGGGGGAGGAGACGGGCGTGGCCCAGGCGACGATTCCGCTGCTGATCCTCCTGGTCTGGGTGGGCGCCACGGCCGGCGGCCTGCTCGCGGGCGCGGCCGACAGCCTCCTGTCACGATCGGCTGGCGACGCGCGGGTACTGACCGCCGACCCACACCAGCCTGCTACCGCCTCACACCCGCCCACCACCGACCCGCCCCCGCCGACCAGCGCCGGGGACTTGCCCGGTCCGGCCGAACGGCTCCGGACGCGCGGGTACGCCGTGCTGCTCGGGCTGGCCGCGCTGGCCATGGCCGGGGGCGCGCTCAGCGGGCACCCGGCGGGCTTCGTGGCGATCGCCCTGGCCGTCGGCGCGTTCCAGCTCGCCCAGGTGCTGGCCGACGTACGACTGCAGGAGCGCATCACGGGCAAGGCGCGCGCCACCGTGACCTCGGTGGCCGGCCTGGGGACGAACGTGGTGACGCTCGGCGTCTACACCGCGTACGGGACGGTGTCGTCGCAGGTGTCACACGGGATGACGTTCGCCCTGCTGGCGCTGCCGTACCTGATCATCGCCCTGATCGCTCAGTAAGCCCTGATCGCTCAGTAAACCCTGATCGCTCAGTAACGCGAGGGGATCCGCTTGGGCAGCGGCGGCGGCTCGGGGACCTCCTCCTCGGGTTCCGCCGGCGGCTCGGGCCGCACGGCCCGGGCCCGCCAGCGCGCGGGGAACACCGAGGCGGCCAGCAGCACGCAGGCCACGGGCAGCGCCCACGTCCCGGCCAGCCTCGTGTACGGCTCGGCGTACTCGACGGGCAGCAGGCCCGCCACGGACACCGCCGGCACGTACGCCAGCCCCGCCACGGCGGCCAGCGCCAGGCCGGGCACCAGCGAGGCGATCGGCGAGATCCGCGACCCGGACAGCGCGCCGACCAGCACCATCGTGGCGCCGAGCGCGGCGGCGGCCATCCAGGGGGCCAGGGCCCGGCCGCTGGCGAAGTAGAGAAGGCCCGCCGCGATGAGCGGTGCGGCCAGCAGTCCTGCGCCGGCGCCGAGCAGATGACGAACACCATTACGCACAGAGAACACCTCCAGCCACGGCACCTTACCCACCCATCAGAGCCTCCGCCTTAAAGGCTGAAAATTTCATATTGGGGTCGAGGACCGTAAAGGGTCCATAACACCGAAATAGTGCCTGTTTGGTATCTAAGCAGGCGACGAAGCAACCGTTAGCTTGACAGCACCCCCACCCGAGGAGTGCACATGTTGAGTAAACGCTGTGCGCTGGTAGGCGGAGCCATCCTCGCCGTCTGCCTGGCCACCCCCCTCAGCCCAGCAGCAGCGGACACGGCGCCACAAGCCGCCGCTCCCCCCACCGCACCCCCCTCCATGATCGACGCGCTCGAGCGCGACCTCGGCCTCTCCGAGGCACAGGTCATCACTCGCCTCGCCAACGAGGAGCGCGCCGCCGCCGCGGAGGCGAGCCTCACCCCCGCACTGGGTGACTCGTTCGGCGGAGCCTGGCTGAACGACGACGCCTCCAAGCTCATGGTCGCCACCACGGACCCGGCGACCGCACCGTCCATCGAGGCGCAGGGCGCTCAGCCCGTCGTGGTCCAGCGCTCGCTGGCCCAGCTCAACGGCGTCATGCAGCAGCTCGACGCGGCCCCCAGGCGGGCCACGGCCAAGGCGTCGCTGTGGTTCGTCGACGTCAAGACCAACACCGTCTCCGTCCAGGCACCCACCGTCCAGGCCGCCGAGGCCCTCGTCGCGGCGGCGGGCGTGGACAGGAGCGCGGTCGTCGTGTCGGCGACGGCCGAGCAGCCGACGACGTTCATCAACATCATCGGCGGCGCCGCGTACTACATCGGCTCCAGCCGCTGCAGCGTCGGCTTCTCCGTCACCCGCGGCACCACCCCCGGCTTCGTCACCGCCGGGCACTGCGGCCGGGCCGGCTCCAGGACGACCAGCCCGACCGGCACCTTCCAGGGCTCGTCCTTCCCCGGCAACGACTACGCCTGGGTGGCCGCTCCCGGTAACACCGTGACGCCGTACGTCCGCGGCTCCGGCGGCGCGAACGTCACCGTCCGAGGCTCCACCCAGGCCTCTGTCGGCGCCTCCATCTGCCGCTCCGGCTCGACCACCGGCTGGCGCTGCGGCACCATCCAGCAGCACAACGCCACCGTCCGGTACGCCCAGGGCACCGTCACCGGCCTGACCCGCACCAGCGCGTGCGCCCAGCCCGGCGACTCCGGCGGCTCGTTCATCTCGGGCAACCAGGCTCAGGGCATGACGTCGGGCGGCTCGGGCAACTGCACGACCGGCGGCACCACGTACCACCAGCCCGTCAACGAGGCCTTGGGCGCGTACGGCCTCACCCTCACCACCGGCTAGTTCCGGCTGGTTCCGGCTGTTCGACCGCGCGGCGCGTCCTTCCCCGGGCGCGCCGCGCTACTTCACTCTGGCGGCCGGGGCGGTGAAGGTGTTGCAGGCCGACGGCGACTCGGCCTCGAACCCCCTGCGCGTCCAGTACGCGCGGTTCGCCGCCGTGCCGAAACCGGGGACATCGCCGTAACGGGCGTCCCGGTTGATGTAACTCTCGTGCCCGCTCCTCTTCGAATGACCGAGCGAGTCCCAGACGCTGCCGGTGAAGGCCCCTGTCAGACAGAGCGTCTGCAGCGTGTGCTTCGCGCGCATGGCGAGCAGGTCCCGCTTGGACGCCTTCTTCACGGCCTTCGCCACGGCGCCGGTGACCCCCGCGACGTTCTGCACGTGCAGGGCCCAGCCGGCGGAGAGCGCGTCCAGCCACATCGGCCTGTCGATCTCCCCGGTCAGCCCGTAGTGTGCACGGTCCTGGTGTTCGCGCAGTAGACGCTGTTACGGCGGCCCCGCCCGCTTGACGAGCGGCCCCCACGCCTTGTCCAGGCAGACGGAGACGTCTTCGACGTAGATGCGCAGGACCTCGACGTCAGCGGCACGATCAAGGAGCCCATCCGCATGAGACGAGACAGTACATGATCTTTCCGGTCATTCCATCGCCAGATACCGCTGCACGAAGAAGACGACGAGCGAGGCCGCGATGCCCGCCACGTACTGGAGCAGAGCGGACGTCCTGAAGGGCAGCGTCCTGAGCCCCATGAAGTACTGGTAGACCTTCACCAGCTCCTCGAACCCGGGGCTGGTCAGCAGGGCAGCCGGGGGTTGCCGCAGGTGAGCGCGTACGGGATCGAGGGTGAGGTCGATCTGGCGGCGCACCATCCGGGAGATCACCACGAAGGGCCACACGCCCACGTACAGCGCGATCGCCACCGAGATCACCGGCAACGCGACCACCAGGTCCCTCGCCGCCTCCGACTGCTGCCACGTCGCGTACACCACCGCGACCACCTCGGACACCAGCACCGTCACCGCCAGCCCACCCGCGATGAACGCGTAGAACCGGCTCAGATCCCCGACCGCCGGCGTGCTCGCCGGGTCGATCCACGCCATGCGCAACTTCCCTGCCCGCATCAACCGGCCGGGAATCAACGCCACCGCCAGCAGCCAATACAGCATGTTCCCCGTCAGGAACCCCAGCCAGCCGCCCATGAGGAACAGCAGCCCCTTCGACGGCCACGACCCGCCCTCGTCCCCTAACGCCACCACGGCCAGCGCCACCCCGACCCCGGCCATCGGCAGCGCGACGCTCAACTGCCGCCACAGACTCGGCCCTATGAGCAGCCACTCCCGCAGCCGCGCCCGCTCCCCCGGGGCGGCGACCAGCTCCGACATCGCCTTGCCGATCTTCCACGCCGTCTCGTACGACAACCAGACGACCGACAGCGTGGTCACGCAGATGACCACGGCGCCCACGGCGAACAGGTTCCCCGCCGAGTGGCGGTAGGCGAGCTCCCACGGCAGCGGCCAGAGCAGGAGGTTGAGGAGGTACGGCCAGGAGCTGATGAACGCCACCGACAGGGCGGTGGCCGCCTTGTTGCGGCGGATGTTGATCGGGAGGCCGATCAGGCGGGTGAGGCGCTGGAACATCTCCCGGCTGATGAACTCGTCGCCCACGGCCGTCAGGTCGTGCTCCTCGGGGCCGGGGGCGCGTTCGTCGGCCTCGATGAGGCGTTCCAGCAGGTCTTCGGACAGGGCGGTCGGTGGTGAAGGGTCCGCGTCCGAGGCAGGCCGCATGTGCCACTCTCCCCCTGCTCTCGGCGGCTGCTCACCGCCTGCCCTTGACGGCTGCTTCACCGCTACACGCTAGCGCCGCGCCCGGCGCACACGCGAGCACCGTGTATCCACGCACACCCGAGCACTGTGCACCCACCCACACCCGAGCACCGCCCGCGCTGGTCTGCGATCATCTCCCGCATGGGCGCCTCACGATCTCACCTCTACGGGGCCTCAGGCCTCGCCATCCTGGCCCTCTCAACCCTGCTCGGGTACGTGCTGCTCGCCTGGGGCCTTCGAGACATGCTGACCTCCAGGCTGCTCATCGTGGGTGCCGTCGCTGCCGTCCTCGTCATGACCGCGGGAATGGCGCTCGGGGCAGCCATCACGTCGGGACGCCCCCGCGGCCAACGCCTCATCGGCGTCGCGGCCGGCGCAGCGATCGGCGCGGTGTGCTTGCTGACCGAAGAAGCCCTCCTCATCTTCTCCGCGATGCTGAACAGCCTGTAGCCCGTCACGCCTCCGAACGTGCCCCGCGACCACCGCGCCGCACCGACACGCCCCACCACCCCGCCGCCACCGCCACGGCGACCGGAGCGATCAACATGGCCACGAACCCATGCACCCGCAAAGCCACAGCCGCCAGCACGGCCCCCGTCACCAGCGCCAGCACCACCCCGACCGGCCGCGCCACCCCACCACCGTCCCGGCTCCGCGGGCCGATCACCTGCCCGGCCAACCCGGTCACCGTGCCCGTCACGTACGTCGTGGACAGCCCCGATCCCCCGGCCCACCGGGTGACCGCACTCTGCAACCCCATCGCCACCGCCGCCCCCGCGATCAGCCCGGGACGCGGCACCCGCGCCATCCACCCCACGGCGATCCCCACCAGCAGCACCAACTCCACGCCCAACGCGACGGCGGGGCCCCGCACCGTACCCGCACGACCCGCCCCGCGCCCGACCAGCACGAACCCCGCCGCCAGCCCGGCACAGAACCCCGCGAACGCCACCCCCGACTTGATCACGTGCTCCGTCCGCCCGTCACCCAGCGCCAGGCCGAGGAGCACGACGTTGCCCGTCATGTTCGCGGTGAACACCTCGCCGAACGCCAGATAGCTCAACGCGTCGACGGCCCCTGCCGCGAGCGCCAGCCCGAGCACCGAGATCCGCGCCATCCGCATAACTCAGCGTAACCACGCACCTCCACCCCGCACCCCGGACCGCCACGCCCGCCCTTCAGGCGCCTGCGGCGTCAAGCCGGGCAACCTGCTCCTCCGTGAGCTTCACGTCGAGCGCCGGCAACGCCGCCTCGTACTGCTGAAGCGTCCGCGGCCCGATCAACGGCACCACCGTCGGCGAGGACTGCTGCATCAACCACGCCAGCACCAGCGCGTTCGGCGTCACCCCCACCTCCGCCGCCACCTCGACAACCGCCGCAGCCCGAGCCTCGGCATCCGGCCCGTCGTACGCGCTCATCACCCCATGGTTCCTCCGCTTCTCAGGATCGTCGTAAATCCCCTTGAGAATCGGCGAGTACGCCACAAGCGTGAGATCGTCATGCGTCTGCAAATAGTCGAGCTGCTCGTCGTCCACGATGGACACATGCCGCAACCCGGCACGCCGCCGCAGATACGAGTGCTGCTGCTGCAACGCGACGGGCGCCGGCCAGCCATGCTGCGCACACAACTGCCGGATCCGCTCCAGCCGCCAGGTCCGCACGTTCGACCAGCCGATGTACCGGACCTTGCCCGCCTGCACGATCCCGGCGAGCGCCTCCAGCGTCTCCTCCAGGGGCGTGCTCCGGTCGTCGACGTGCACGTAGTACAGGTCGACGTGATCGGTGCCGAGCCGCCGCAGGCTGCCGTCGATCGCGTCGCGCAACGTCTTCGCCCCGGCTCCGACGAAGTTCCGGTAGGCGGCGTCCCACTCCGGCCGGCCGTCCTTCCAGACCAGATCCAGATTCCGTACGACGGCGCTGCCCTTGGTGGCGAGGAACACGTCCTCCCGCCGCCCGCTCCTCGCCAGCCACCGGCCGACCAGTTCCTCACTCTCCCCGCCGTAACTGCCCTGGCTCTCCCACCAGCAGTAGCAGTCGGCGGTGTCCAGGAAGTTGCCGCCCGCCTCCGCGTACCTGTTCAGGATCGTCACCGCCTCGTCCTCCGGCGTGACGGTGCCCATGATCATGCATCCGAGGGCGAGCTGGCTGATCTGTTCGCCGGTACGGCCAAGCTGCACGGTTCTCACGTGACTTCTCCTGTCGTCGCTGGTGGTCAGCTACCGGTTGACGCTTCAGGCGGTCGGTGTTGACGCTAGGAGCTTGAGCGCACTCCAGGTCAAGAGCGATTCGACCGCCCAGGTGCCCCCGTGACGACTACTAGGAATGGACGAATATCGTGCCGGACCTCTTGTGGGACGAGGTGAAGGATCTCTTCGATCCCGACCTCAACGGATCCTTGCCCGACGTGGTAATAGAAGAGACGACGGCCGAGGACTGGCAGGCCCTGCTGAATCTCATCCAGGCACGGGAGTGGCCTCATGCCTATTCGGTCGGCGGCGAGCCCGCGGAGCTGGTCTCAGCCGCCGCCATGGTCGCGAGCGCCGACGGCGGAGGCGCGCCCGAACTGGCCGTCACCCCGGCGCTACGCGTCTGGCCGATCCTGTCGTCCACCGGCAAGCCCGCGAGGGAGGTCTGGACGGCGCCGCTGGCGGGCGGGAAAGCCAGGCCGGTCACCGTCTTGATGAGCGCGGAGCACTCCCCTGACCATCCGGACCTCGCGTTCGACGCCGAGGCGGACCGGGTGATACTGCTCACCAATCCCGCCAGAAACCCGCCGTGACAGGTGGTCAGGCGTCCTCGTCCTGGTCGTGGGGACGCGGCGGAAGGATGACAGAAAGATCGTCATCTATCTCGATCAGATACTGAGTAGCCATCGCGGCCACGTAAAAGCCCATCTGGGACCGCAGATCACCCAGCGCCAGCCCAAGCCGCCTGGCCCCCACAACACTCGTCGGAGAGCCAAAGCCCTCACCTCGTGGCCCAGCCACTTCCACGAACCGACGGCAGGCGGCCCGCATCGACTTCAACGTGACGGAAAGCTCCCGCCCGACATCATGCTGTTCAAGCTGTTCGGCGATGAAGGCCCGAATCTCAAGAGCCGAGCGAACACAGCGCTCCACATCATCGACATGCGGATCCAAGAAGAGCAGCTTGCGCTCTTCGAGAAAGTCCATCACTTCATGAGCGGCCCTGCGCTCCGCACTCGTCTTCCGCCACTGAACGCCGAAAAGCGGCGTGCCCACTCCAACGGCTTCGAACGGTATGCGACCCATGACCCGAGCGTAGCCGCCCCGTCACCGTACGCGAGCAGGATCTCCACAAAGACGCGAACGCCTTGCTTTGATTGCACGAGCTGACGAGGTGGGCGACACTGCGGCGTGCACTCCGAAGAGCAAGCCAAGCAAGTGGCCGACGAGCTGAGAGCCCGCATCTACACGGCACTGCGTGACGGCGGCCTGGACGCCGCCCCCGTCCTGGAACTGGCCGCCTTGCTGGAGGAATGGGGCGTGACCACGCCGACCACACAGGAACTCCTCAACCACCGCATCACCCGCCTGCCCCCTGCCGACCTGACCCGGCTGGCCGAAGGCCTGCTCAGCGACACCCGCTTCGAGCCGACCTTCGCCCTCGAACCAAGAAGGTGGGAGGCGCTGGAGCACGCGCTCGAAGTCGTGAAGTGCGACGTCCGCACCTCAGGAATCACGACAGCGCTACGGCTGTCCACACCCGACTGGGACGGCAGCGGTCACGCCTGGGTGGAGTTCCAGGACGGCTACCACGGCAACGGCATCCCACCCGCCGCGGGAGCCGACGCCCAGGGGGCGCTGGCTAGCGTGGCCGACGCCACCCAAGAAGTGATCATGGAGCTGATCTGGAAGGCCTGGCCCGTCTGCGCCACACACGATCGCGGCCTGCGCGTCCGGATAAAAGGCGGACTGGCGGTGTGGACGTGTACGGGCGACGGAACGCATACCGTCGCCCCAGTCGGCGAGCTGCCTTGATCGCGTCACACACGAGATCCACCGAACCGGGCACCGATGACTTCCGGGCAGCAGTGTCGTCCAAACATCAGCCAATAACACCCCCGACACCGCGGAGCCCGATCATGCGGAAGCTGATAGCGACAGTGTTCAACTACTCCCTCGACGGCCTCCTCGCCGACGAGGGCATCGACTTCTGGAAGTTCTGCTTCGACCTGCCCGAGAACCGCGACCCCGACGACCGCGCGCACCTCGACTTCCTCCAGAGCGCGTACGCCCACGCCATGGGCCGCACCGCCTACGAGAGCATCGCCAAGGGCATGACCACCTCCACCGACCACCCGTTCGCCGACATCCTGAACGCGGGACGCAAGGTCGTCTTCTCCCGCACCCTGAAGACGGCCGACTGGGCCAACACCACCATCGCCGCTGGTGACACGACCGAAGAGATCGACAAGCTCAGGCTGGGCGGCGACGGCCACATCATCGTCTGGGGCGGCGTCGAGCTCTGGCGGTCGCTCATGCGGCTCGACCTGATCGACGAGCTCCAGGTGAGCATGTTCCCCTACGTCGCGGGCGAGGGCACCCGGCTGTTCGACGGCGTCCCCAGGTCCTACCAGCTCGACCTGGTCTCCAGCACCGCCTCCAGCAACGGGATCGTCTATCTGCGGTACCGCCGGCCCCGCTGACCAGCGCCGGTCTTGATGAGAAGATCAACACGACAGGGCCATGATTTCCGTGCCCAGCTCCGGCCACGTCAGCTCTCCCATCGCGAAAGATCGAAAGGCCCTCTCCCCGAGAACGGGGAGAGGGCCTCTCTCGCGCGGAGGATCGGGGATTTGAACCCCGGATGGGCGGTAAACCCAAACCGCATTAGCAGTGCGGCGCCATAGACCTGACTAGGCGAATCCTCCAGGAGCCACCGCGGCTCAGCACAGCGTACCGGCCTTCTGCCGAGGCAGCAAAGCGATTCCCCCAGTGGCCCCCACCAAGAGTTATCAACAGCCTGTGGGTAACCCCCTGTGGAAGAAGCCCGCCCAGAGCTGGAGCGGGCTTCAAGCCTGTGGATAACCCACCCGGACGCACAAGGGGGTCAGGCGGCCGGGTTGGCCTCGCCCTCGATCTCGATCTTGACCTTCTTGCCGACCAGCACGCCACCGGTCTCCAGCGCCTGGTTCCAGGTCAGCCCGAAGTCCTCGCGGTCGAACTCGGTGCTGATCGAGAAGCCCCAGACCTGCTGGCCCCAGGGGTTGGTGCCGGTGCCGCCGTACTCGACCGTGAGCTCGACCTCGCGGGTGACGTCGCGGATGGTGAGGTCGCCGACCACGGTGAACTCGTCGCCGGAGTGCCCGGTCACGCGGGTGCTCTTGAAGGTGATCTGCGGGAACTTCTCGACGGCCAGGAAGTCGTCGCTGCGCAGGTGGCCGTCGCGGTCGGGCATGCCCGTGGCGATGCTTTCGGCCTGGATCGTGAGCTCGGCGGCGGACTCGAGCGGGTTGTCCGCGATCGTGACCGAGCCGTTGAAGGCGCCGAAGTGGCCGCGGACCTTGCTGACCATCATGTGCTTGACGACGAAGCCGATGGTGGTGTGGGCGACGTCGAGGTTGTAGGCGCCGGCGGCCGGGATGGTCAGGGACTCCCAGGTGCGAGTGGTCATGGGGTTCTCCTAGAAGGTGAGTAGCTGTCGTGCGGATGTCTGCGGCAACAACTTTCTACATGAGGAATATTCCGCGCGTCAACTATCGTCGGATAAGGTATGAGCGTGATGAACTTCGACGACTCCCGGCTGACGGCCATCGGACTGCTGACCGAGGTCCACTCCGGGTTGATGAACCGGTTCCAGCCGGTCCTGAGCGCGGCGGGGTTGTCGGAGATCGACTTCGAGACCGTCATCCGGTTGGCACGTTCCCCGCAGCAGCGGCTGCGGATGAGCGATCTGGCCGCCCAGACCGAGCTTTCCACCAGCGGCGTGACGCGGGTTGTGGACAGGCTGGAACGTGAGGGGCTGGTCAGGCGCGAGGCGTGCGCCAGCGACCGCCGCGCCTCCTACGCCGCCCTCACCGACGCGGGCAGGGAGCGGCTGGAATCGGTTCTGCCCGACCACCTGCGTGACATCGAGGAGTGCTTCACCGGCCTGCTGGGCGCCGGCGAGCTGGAGGCGTTCCTCAAGAGCCTGCGCAAGATCAGGGACGTGGTGCGCCCCTGCGCCACGGCCGGCGCCACGGAGAACACGTGCCCTAAGGAGCGGGAAGCTCCAGCGCCGTCCTGAGCTTGGCCATCGCCCGCGACACCGTGCTCTTGACCGTGCCGACGCTGATCCCGAGCGTCTTGGCGATCTCCGGCTCTGTCATGTCCTCGTAGTAGCGCAGCACGATCGCGGCCCGCATGCGCTCCGGCAGCTCCCGCAGCGCCTGTTCGAGCGCCTCGTGCACCTCGGACGTCCCCGCCGGCTCGCAGCTCACCTGCTCGGGCAGCTCGTCCGACGGATACTCCTCCAGCTTGCGCCGCCGCCACTGCGAGATGTTGATGTTCACCATGGCCCGCCGCACGTAGCCGTCCAGCGCCCCGCGGTCCTCGATGCGCTCCCAGGCCTGGTAGGTCTTGGTCAGCGCGCTCTGCAACAAATCCTCGGCGTCCAGCGGATGCCCGGTGAGCTGATGGGCCGTACGCAGCAGCGCGGGACCGCGTGCCGTGACGTACTCGCGGAACTCGTCTTCCCAGCCGGTGGTCTGCATCGTGGCCAGAATCGCAGCCTGATGCCCTATTAGGCCTGAACCTCAATTCAGGTTTCGGCCCGCCGAGGATAAAGGTCCGTCAAGGTCGGTGGTGGTTTGTACGCCGCCGTAGGTGAAGGCACTTCCCCGGGGATGCGTATTTTGCTCCGTTCTGGACCACTACGGTGTGAGCCGCCCCCAAGTCATGTGAATCTAGTACCCGAGCGAGGGAGGGGCGGATGGGGTATCCGAGCGTTGAGCGCCGCCGGGTGCTCGCCGCGGCCGCGCTCGGCCGCGAGAGTCGCGTTCCCGGCCCCGACCCGGTGGACGGCGAGCCGCTGCGCGCCGTCGTGGGCGAGGTGCTGGACGTCAGCCCGCATCTGATCACCATCGAGACCCCTTCAGGCGCCCAGGAACGGCTGGTGATCGCCCCGTGGGCCACCGCCTGGCACGGCGCCGACGTCGCCCCCGCCGACCTGCCCCTGGGCTCCATGGTGCTGATGCGCGCGCTGCGCGACGGCCGCGTGATCGAGCGGATCTGGGCCGACACCACCCGCATCACGGGCACGATCCTGTCCATCGAGGGCCGCAAGGACCTGACGGTCGAGCTCGACTGCGGCCCGCACCGCGGCCACCGCACGGTCGTCATCCCCTACCGCTCGTCGGGACGGCTGCAGGTGCGCCATCCCAAGTTCGAGCCCGGCTACCTCTTCGACGCCATCGGCGTCCGGCGTGACGGGGCCAGCCTCGCCCTGCTGCCAGCGACCTCGCAGCCGCCTTATCCGGCTCGGTCCGTGCCGCCGCCTCCGCCCGCGTACAAGCAGACGCGCATCTCCGGGGCGGCCACCTGGTCGGACACCTTCGACGAGGAGGAGCGGGGCGCGGCGTACCCGATGCTGGAACGTGCCGACACCGGCTGCGCCCAGGCGGGCGTGTCGTGCGCGGGCCTGCCGTACCTCTCGGTGGGGTCGTTGCTGCAGGTCAGGAACGTGTGCTCGAACCGTTCCTCGAACGTGCCCGTGGTGGCGTGCGGGTGCATGGCGGGACGGTTCTGCGATCGTTGCGTGGAGTGCGACACCTCGCCGCGCGGGCGGATCGCGGAGCTGTCGCCGTCCTCCTACGTGGAGCTGGGCGGCGAACTGGTCAAGGGATGCTTCAACGCGCAGATCGGATGGGGGTGACGCGCGTGCTGGAATCGCAGCTCCCGCTCCTGATCGTCATGCTCGCCCTGGGCACGGCGGCCAAGGTGTTCACGGTCGCGACGAAGGGCGAGCCTGGCGGGTTGTCGAGGCTGGGGCCCGCGGTGCTGGTGCCCGAGCGCATCCAGGGCCCGGCGCTGCTGGTGTGCGCGGCCGGTGAGCTGACGCTGGCCGCGGGGCTGCTGCTCACGACGCATCCGCTGTTCCGGTGGGGGACGGTCGCGTTCTTCGCGCTGTCCACGTACGTGCTGCTGGAGCTGCGCAGGCGGCGGCCAGATGCGGGATGCGGCTGCTTCGGCGACGTCAGCTCGGCGCCGGTGGGGCTGCGCTCGGTGGCCAGGACGCTCGTGCTGACCGGGATGGCGGCGGTGTCGGTCTGGGCGCCGGTGCCGGGCTGGGCGGCGGCGATCTCGCCGTCGTGGCTGCTGGCGGCCGGCGCGGCGGTGCTCCTGCTGCTGTCGCCGGAGATCGAGGAGCTGATCGACCGCGTACGGTACCGCGCCCCCTGCGAGCAGCGCCGTGGCCCCGCCGAGTCGGTGACGCTGTCGCGGCTCAGGTCGAGCGGCACCTGGCGGGCGCACCGGGGCGAGCTGACCTCGGCGGAGCCGTACGACACGTGGCGGGAGCTGTGCTGGCGCTTCTTCGCCTACCGCAACCACGACGGCGACGACGTGGTCTTCGCCGTCTACCTGGCCGGGCGGCGCCCGGCGGTGCGGATGGCGGTGGTGGGAGCGCAGGAGGACAGCGGGTCTCTGCCGGAATATACGCCCGTATCGGCCTGACGCTATAGAGCCTTATACAACGCTCTACACGCGTGCGGATATAGCTCTATTGGGCTGTCTAGCTTCCCCACTAGACAGCCCAATAGAGGTCTAGGGGCGTCGCTCAGATGGGCTGAGCGCGCAGGAATCTCCCGAAGTGCGGCACCGTGAACGCGATCAGGCCACGCTCGGCGCTGTAGATGAGCCCTTTCTTAATGAGGCTGTCGCGGGCGGGCGAGAGGCTGGACGGCTTGCGCCCGAGGGCGTCGGCCACCTCCGCGGTCGGCACCGGCTCGTCGCCGATCTGTGCCATGGCGTGCATGTAGTCGCGCTCGGCCGGGGTGGCCCGCTCGTAGCGGCTGCCGAAGAACCCGACCGCCAGCTCCTCCTCGGCCTCCGGAGCGGAGACCTTGACGTCCTCGAGGGTGATCGGGCTGCGCGGCGCCAGGTCCCAGGCGACCTTGCCGTAGGCCTGCACGAAGTACGGGTAGCCGTCGGCCGCCTCGTAGAGCGCGTCGAGCGCGTCCTGGGTGAACTCGACCTCTTCCTCGCGCGCCGGCAGGATCAGCGCGAGATCGGCCGCCTCCCGGTCGAGCTTGTCGATGCGCGCGTAGCGGAAGAGCCGCTCGGAGTAGCTCTTGCTGGCCGACAGGACGCTCGGCAGGTGCGGCAGCCCGGCGCCCACCACGATCAGCGGCCCGCCGCTCTGCGACAGCTCGTGGCAGGCGGCGCACAGCGCGGAGACGTCGGCGGCCTGCACGTCCTGCATCTCGTCGATGAACAGGGCGATGCCCACCGCCAGGTCGGTGGCCACGCTCGCGGCGTCGACGAACAGCTCGGTGAGGTCGATCTCCAGGTCGCCCGAGTCGGCGCGCCCGCGGCTGGCGGGCACCTCGATCCCGGGCGACCAGTGGGAGGTGCCCTTGGCCGCGGCTGGGTCGCGCATCGCGAACGCCTTGAGCACGCCGAGGAACTCCTCGATGCGCTCGGGCGCGCGGTGCCGCGGCGCCAGCTCGCGGATGGCCATGTGCAGGGCGGCGGCCACCGGCCGCCTGATCGACTGGTCGGGCCGGGCCTCGATCTTGCCCGTGCCCCACAGCCGCTGCATGGCCATCGACTTGAACGTGTTGAGCAGGACGGTCTTGCCCACTCCCCGCAGGCCGGTCACGACCATGCTGCGCTCGGGACGGCCGCGGGCCACCCGCTCCAGCACGACCTCGAACTGCTGCAGCTCGCGATCGCGCCCGGCGAGCTCCGGCGGGCGCTGCCCGGCGCCTGGAGCGTAGGGGTTTCGCACAGGGTCCACGCTCTCGGACTTTATTGCCGGATATAGCGGCCGTCTTAGATTTGGGAAGAAAGTGCTACGGCGTGTCCGAGCAGGGGCGGGCGCGAGCACCGTCATCGGACACACCCCCTTCCACCAGGCCGAACCTCTGTTCGATTGCGGTACCTAGAACTGTAGCGCGGACTCGAACACTCATGCGATGGTTTCGAGTAAAGATCTTTGCAACAGGCCGATGCCGATGATGCGTCCAGGAGATGTGGACTTCGAGGAATTCGTCCGGGCACGGGGCCCGGCCCTGCTCCGGTACGGCTACGTGCTCACCGGCAACGCCGACGACGCGGCCGATCTGGTCCAGGAGGCGCTGCTCAAGCTGAGCGACACCTGGAAACGGGTCCGCAACAAGGACAACCCGGAGGCCTACGTCCGCACGACCATGGCCAGGCAGCACATCAGCTGGTGGCGCGGGCGGCGTAGGGAGCACCTGACCGACGACCTGCCCGAGGGCTCGTACACCGACGAGCACTCGTACGGCGAGCTGTGGCGGGAACTGGCCACGCTGCCGCGCAGGCAGCGGGTCGTCCTGGTGCTGCGCTACTACGAGGACCTGTCCGACAAGGAGATCGCCGAGCTGCTCGGCATCTCCCGGGGAACCGTGCGCAGCCAGGCGTTCCACGCCCTCAACGCGCTGCGCGTCAAGCCATCGATCCGCGAGTCGGTGCGGAAGGGGGAGCGGCCATGAGGAGCGAGGACGAGCTGATCGGCGCGCTGCGGACGGCGGGCGAGCACGCTCCCGACGACGGCGGCGGCCTGCTGGCGGGCGTGGCGTCGCGCAGGCGGCGCAGGACCCGGCGGCGGCTGCGCGTGCTGGCGGCGGCGACCGCCGTGGTGGTGCTGAGCGCGGGTATCAGGGGCGTCGTCCTGTCCGGTGGCGGTGCGGACGAGGGCGACGTGGCCACGACTCCGAAGTCGGCTCCCGCGGGGAAGCTGTGGCCCGGAGCCGTCTTCACGTTCGCCATGCAGGGGCCGGGCGGCACGCACCGCGTCCCCCTCACCGGCATCAGCCCGACGCAGATCCTGGTCCTGTCCAGGATGCCGGGCCCGCAGGGCCAGGGCGTGCTGGAGGTCTACGACTCCGCGTCGGGCGGCAGCCGGACGGTCGCCGAGCTGCCCAGGTCGGGGCGGTTCATGGTCGGGTCCGTGGCCGCCGACGGCAGGAACGTCGTCTGGCAGTCGTCCACCGGCAAGTCCGCGCTGGAGATCTGGACGGCGCCGCTGGCGGGCGGGAAGGCCAGGCCGGTCACCGAGCTGTCCGGCGACCGCTCCGACCTCGACGCGATCTCGGTCAACGGCGACCAGGTCATCTGGTCCGAACGCAGCGGCGGCGTCTGGCGCGTCCCTCTGGCGGGCGGCGTGCCCGACCAGATCACCGCCACCGACGGCCTGCACCTGCTGAGATGGCCGTGGGCGAGCGACGCGCCCGCCGGTCCCGACCTGGGCGACCGCAACCAGACGGTGCTGGTGGACCTCACCCTCATCACCTCGCACGAGGTGGACAGCAGGCCGGGCGCGAAGGGGGTGCGCTGCGGACCGCACTGGTGCCTCGGCCGCCACGCCGGAGGCGGCTTCGCGCAGCGGATCGACGGCAGCGACCTCCGCGACGTCAAGGGCGTCTTCGGCCATCCGGAACCGCTGTCGATGGCGCCGATACTCAACCGCTTCGTACCGCTGCGGGACGGCGTGTACGACCTCGCGACCGGCTCGACGGCCACCATCGACGCCAGGACTGTGGCGCTCGGCGCGGCGGGCGAGCCCAGCACGCTCATCTACTGGAGGACCAGGAAGCCTGGCACTTACGAGGTACTGAACTTGGCAGCCGTCCCGTCCGCGCAATAGCGTTCGGGGCCATGCGGACCTTCGCGAACGTACAGGAACTCAAGGCGGCCGTCGGCGAGAAGTTCGGCCCGACCGAGTGGCGCACCGTCACTCAGGAGCAGGTCAACACCTTCGCCGACGCCACCGACGACCACCAGTGGATCCACGTGGACGTGGAACGGGCCAAGGAGGGGCCGTTCGGCGGCACCATCGCCCACGGGTACCTGACGTTGTCGTTGCTGCCTTCGTTCATGTTCTCCCTGATCAAGGTGGAGGGCATCGCGATGGGCGTCAACTTCGGCCTGAACAAGGTCCGCTTCCACAAGCCGGTCCCCGTCGGCGCGCGGATCAGGGCGGTGGGCGAGCTGACCGACGTCAAGAACTCCCCGGCCGGATACCTGTCCAGCCTGAAGATGACGATCGAGATCGAGGGCGAGAAGCGGCCGGCCTGCGTCGCCGAGACCCTCAGCCTGTACGTGGCCGCCGAATAGGCGTGCAACAGAAACCCGTGTGACGCGATCCCTGGGTTCGTGGAGGAATTCGACGAGTTCGTCCGGGCCCGGGGCGACGCGCTGCTCCGGTACGGCTACGTGCTCACCGGCAACGCCGACGACGCGGCCGACCTCGTCCAGGAGGCGCTGGCCCGCCTGGGCGACGCCTGGCCCCGCGTGCGCAACAAGGACGACCCCGAGGGGTACGTCCGCACGACCATGGTGCGGTTGCACATCAGGTCGTGGCGCCGCCGGCACCGGGAGGACCTGGTCGCCGCCGTCCCCGAGCGCGGCGAGCACGACCGCTACGGCGACGCCGACCTGTGGGCCGAGCTCCAGGAACTGCCCCGCAAGCACGACGTGGGCCGCATCCAGGACTTTCCGCTGCTCTTCTGGGACGCCGACGCGGAGTTCTACCGGCACTGCGAGGACCGGGCCTGCGAGATCAGAACGCGGGGCGGCGGCGAGGAGTACACGGTGCTGAACGTGGAAGCGATCAGACGATGATCGCGGCCACCGCCACCAGGGCGAGGAGGCCGAGGTAGGCGAGCACGAGCCGGGTGTCCCGGAGGAAGCACTTGCTTCGGGTCAGCCCGGCTCGCCGCGCCTTCCAGTAGCCCGCGAAGCCGAGCGCCGCGAACGCCAGCACCGCCCACGGGCCGAGGAGCCACGCCAGTAAGGCGACCGTCGCGTACACGCACAGCCGCAGCGGGTCGTACGGCTCCTTGGCGTCCTTCGTCTGGCCACCGTCCTTCACCTGGCACCGTCCTTCACCTGGCACCGACTTTCACCTGGCACCGTCTTTCACCTGGCACCGTCTTTCACCTGGCCACCGCCGACAGTCGCTGCTTGGAGAGTTGCGGCCAGGCCTGCACCGCGCAGAACGGCGCGCACTGATCCTGCTCGGCGCGGGTGCCCACATGCACGCAACACTGCGTGAGCCGCTCCTCGATCATGGTCGAGATGTCCATGAACGGCTTCACCGTCAGCCGCACCACCCGCTCCCCCAGCATCCTGCGCAGCTTCCTGCGCCGGCCGGGCAGCGCCGACGACGCGAGGGCGAGCAGGGTGGACACGCCGAGGTCGCAGTTCTCGCAGATGGTCCGCCACAGGTCGCCCACCTGCGGATGCGACAGCGACGACTGCTCGGAGAGCAGCCCGAGCAGCGACTCCTGCACGGCCAGGCGCAGCTCCTTCGGCAGCTCGGTGTCGGCGATGCGGTTGGAGACCAGGCCCAGGTTCGCCTTCAGCCGGTCGTGGCCGATCAGCGCGGTCAGCGAGCGCCACTGCCGGGCGTCGTCGCGGATGAGGTAGCCGACCGAGCAGCAGTGGGGGTGCGAGCAGGGCAGGGCGGTCAGGTCGCGCCAGGTCACCAGGCCGTCGGTCTGCGGGCCGAGGCGCTTGAGCACGCCCGTGTGGGTGAGGCGGTCGTCCGGGTCGATGGCGGCCGACCTGCCGGAGCCGAACTGGGGTTGCAGGGACACGCCCCCGACGTACGGAGTGTCGAGCGCGAGGCGTACGACGTCGCCGATCTCGCCGTCGTTCACGCCGAGGGCGGCGGTCATGACGAGCGTGGTGAAGATCTCGCGCGCCGACAGTCGCTCGATGGCCTCGGCCTTGATCCTCCTCAGGTCGCCGCCCCGGTGGTGCCGGGACGCCTCGGCCGACGTGCCGTCGAACTGCAGGTAGACCTCGACCCGCTCGCGGTGCTCGGTGATCAGGTCGAGCAGGGAGTCGTCCTTGGCGAGCAGGACGCCGTTCGTGTTGATCAGGATGCGGGTGATCGGGCGGGCGCTCAGCTCGGCGAGCAGCGTCTTCAGCTCGGGATGCAGGGTCGGCTCGCCGCCGCTCAGCATGAGGACGTCGAGCTTGCCGTTCTCCCGCTCCAGTCGCTGGTCGACGTTGGCCAGGACGTCGGAGACCGGGACGACGCCGGACAGGTCGGGCGAGCTGTCGGCGAAGCAGGTGGGGCAGCGCAGGTTGCAGGTCTCCGCGATGTCCTCAAGGAGGATGCAGGTGTGCTGGGTCTGCAGCTCGGGCAGGCCGCGCAGGTAGGCGGCGGGGATCGGGTCGAAGTTGCCGGTCACGTCGGGGACGTGCTGCTTCGTGGGGGCCGTCCACTCCTCCAGGTAGCTCAGGATCTCCGGATCCTCGTCGTACAGCGTGCGGACCAGCCCGTGCTCGCGGCACCCGCGCTCCAGCCAGACGCGGCCGTCGCGTTCGGCCAGGTAACCGCTGAGCCGCTCGACCCTGTCGAGGTCGCGGCCGTGGCACTTCGGGCAGAACGCGTTGACGTACCTGAGGATGCGGTCGCCTCGCAGCCCCATCCCTGCGCTCATGTCATGACCTTTCGCGTGAACAAGGGGGCATAGTAGCCGCGCCGCCAGCCGTACCCGAGCCTGACGGCGAGCAGCAGCAGGCCCGGGATCAGGAACCACTGCGGCCTGGTCAGGTCCAGCCAGATCGTCTCGTTGGCCCTGGTGAACTCGACGAGGAAACGGAAGATCGCGTACGCGGCGACGTACAGCGTGAACAGCTCGCCCGGCCTGGTGAGCCGGTCGCGCGCCCAGACGAGCGCGGCGAACGCGGCGAGCTGGAAGATGATCTCGTAGATGAACGACGGGTGCATCGCCTGGCCCGCGAGACAACCGGGACACTCCGGGGTCGTCGCGGGCGCGTGCACACCCCACGGCAGGTCCGTCGGCCTGCCTGGCGCCTCCGTCAGATGGCAGCCGATCCTGCCCACCGCCATGCCGAGCGCCACCGCCGGCGCGAACAGATCCCCGGTCCGCTCCCTGAAACCGATGATCCGCTTCGCCACCAGCACCCCGACGTACGCACCCGTCAGGCCGCCCAGGATGCTCCGCGACCCGTACAACCACAGGCTGTCCAGTTGCAGCGTCTCCATCCAGCCCGCCAGCCGCATCCCGATCGCGCCGCCCACCAGCGCGCCGGCGACCGCGAACAGCGACTGCTCGTTCAACGCGCCGCGCCTGCGCGCCTCCCGGACGAAGACGACGGCCGCCACCGCCACACCCAGTCCTACGAAGATCTCGTGAAGGGGCATGGCTTGTCAGCCGTACAGGCTCGGGTTGATGCCGGTGCAGATCCCGGCCGACAGGATCGACCACAGCGCCCACCCGATCATCAGCCCCAGGCCGAGGCCTCGGCTCCACGGCTTGCGCACGAAGCACAACCCGATGCCCGCGCCGAGCCCTACCAGTGCCAGTAGGGCTGCGCCTGCTGCCAGGTAGGGGGTGGGGCTGCCGGTGGCGCCCATGGCGGCGAAGAAGATGAAGAAGCCGATTATGGCGTTGAGGAGGCTGTAGATGGCCAGGCCGGCGAACAGCATGCCGACGAGCATGCCTGTGGAGTTGCTGTTCGGGGGTGGGGGTGGGGGATAACCGCCCGGTTGGTCGTGTGGTGAAGGGCCGTAGGTCGGGGTGGGTGTGTGGGGCGGCTGCTGACCGTAGGGCTGCCCTCCGTACGCCGGCTGCCCTCCGTACGACGGCTGCTGCCCCTGCCCCGCTCCCTGCCCTTGCCCCGGCCCCTGCTCTTGCCCTGGCCCGCCCTGCCCCGCGCCCTGCCCACCTTGAGCCGGTCCGCCCTGCCCTGGACCGCCCTGCCCTGCGGCGCCCTGAGCCGGACCACCCTGCTCCAGACCACCCCGAGCCGGACCACCCTGCCCCGGAACGCCACCGTAAGCCGCAGCGCCACCCTGCCCAGACCCACCCCCACTGTCCGGCGGCAAGAACGACGGCCGACCAGCCTGCCCAGCCCCAGCCCCGCCCCCAGGTTCAGGCCCGGGTCCATGCCCAGCCCCTTGCTCCCCCGAGCCAGCCCTTCCACCACGGCCCGCCGACGACATAGGCCCCGGCACACCGGACGGAGGCGGCATCATCACCGGCTCCCCACGCGGGGGCGGCGCAGTGACCGACTCCCCACCCACAGGCGGCACGATCTCCGGCCTCCCACCCGCAGGCGGCAGACCGCCCGTCCCCCTCCCCTCAGACACCGCGCCCTCAGACACCGCGCCCTCAAACACCGCGCCCGCGGACTCCCCGCCCACAGACGCAGCCCCCTCCGGCCCGCCGCCCGCAGACGAGGCGCCCTCCGACTCCCCACCCACAGTCAGCCTGCCTCCCGGCAACCCGCCCGTAGACGGCATGTCTTCCGATCGCCCGCCCGGCGACGACATGTCCTCCGCCGGGCCGCCCGTAGACGACGTACCCTCCGCCGGACCGCCCGTAGACGGCGTACCCTCCGCCGGGCCGCTCGGCGACGACATGCCCTCCTCCCGCCCCCTCCCAGGCGGCGGCAGGAATTCCGGTTCCCCTTCTGGCACCGCCCCAGCCCCTGACCCGTTGTCAGGCTCCTCGGACGGCGGAGGTGGTGGCGTTGCGCTCATTGGCTTGGTCTACCCCTCTAGTCATGATCAGACTAGGCACCCACGATTGCCATCGCATCAACACCCTCTCACCAGCCCCTCAGCGGCCAGCCCGACCTACCCACCCCCAACCCCTACGACGCCCTACAGCCCCTCCGAGTAGTAGATCGCCGCCTGCACCCGACTCTTCAACCCCAGCTTGTTCAACACCCGACTGACATGCGTCTTCGTCGTAGCCTCCGCCATGTCCAGTTCCCTGGCGATCTCAGCGTTGGACAACCCCCGCCCGATACAAGCAAGCACCTCCTTCTCCCGAGGCGTCAGCCCAGCCACCCCACCCGCGCCCTCATCCACCTCCCGCCGAACCGGCGCCTGCTCGGCAAAAGCAGTGATCAACCTCCGCGTAACCCCCGGCGCGATGAGCCCATCCCCCCGAGCCACCACCCGCACCGCCTCGATCAACGCCTCAGCCTCAGCGTTCTTGAGCAAGAACCCAGCCGCCCCCGCCCGCAAAGCCCCGAACACATACTCATCCACATCGAACGTCGTAAGAATCAGCACATCGCAGACCCCGGCCAGTTCCCGAGTAGCGGAGATCCCATCCAGCCGAGGCATTCGCACATCCATCAACACCACATCGGGCCGCAACTCCCGAGCCATGGCCACGGCCTGCTCCCCATCCCCGGCCTCCCCCACGACCTCGATGTCATCCGCCCCACCCAGAATCAGCACGATCCCGACCCGAACCGCCGCATGATCGTCCGCCACCAGCACCCTGACGGTCACCAGCCACCTCCACCCATCCCGCTGAACCTGCCTGTCACGCCCCGCCCAAGCGAATCCCCGGCATCCTCACCCGCCGCCTCGCCCCCAGCAGTAGGCAGAACCACGAGCACCCGCCACCGCTCCCCGCCGCCACCCACCTCCACCCCATCCCGAAGCGCCCCATCCCGAAGCGCCCCATCCCGAACAACCCCGGCGTCGAAAACCCCGCCAACCAGCGAGGCCCGCTCCCGCATGCCGATCAACCCCGCCCCAGCCCCAGGCAGCCCCGCCTCGCCCCCTTCCTCCCCCAGCGCGTTCTCAACGCTCAATCGCACCCGCGCACCCTCATAACCGACGACAACCGACACAGGCGACCCCCCGTGCTTGAGCGCATTGGTCAACGCCTCCTGCAAGATCCGATACCCGGCAAGATCAACGGCCGCAGGCAGCTCCCGAGCCTCCCCCTCGACCCGCAGCTCCACGGCCATCCCAGCCCGCCGCACCCGTTCGACCAGGGTCTCCGCATCGGCCAGGCGTGGCCGGGTGGCCTCGTTCTCCGCTTCGTCGCCGTCCTGCCGCAGCAGCCCGATCATGGCCCTCATCTCGGCCATCCCCTTGACGCTGTTCTCCCGCACGGACTCCATCACCATCCGTACGGTCTCCCGATCGAGATCCTTACGTGAGAGCGCAGCGGTGGACTGAATGGCGATGGCGCTGAAGTGGTTGGCGATCATGTCATGCAACTCACGCGCCATCCGCGTCCGTTCGGCAGCCACCGCGGCCTGCCGATCCAACTCCGCGAGGCGAGCCACCTGCTCGGCACGCATCCTCTCGGCCGCGGCCCGATCGCGCTGCTCCCGCAGCACCACCGCGGTGGTCACGGGCGTGATGAGCACCAGCCCGGCCTGCACTCCCATGACGGCCAGCATCCGCCAGTCCTCATACAGGAACCCCGCCACGGCCCCGGCCACCACGGCCAGCGCCCCGGCGATCCCGAGCAGCACCCGGGCGAACCGTGCCGGCCCGTAGAGCGCGGCGGCGTACAAATTGTCGGTGAAGACCAGGACCGTCCCCAGAGAGGGCCCCACGAACCCGTCCATCACGATGCCGACCACTCCCAGCCCCAGAGAGGCCAGCGGCGCCCGCTGCCGCACCAGCACCCCCGCGCAGGTGAACGCCAGCGGTATGACCAGCACCCACGTGGGCACACCGCGTTCGAGATGGGACCCGCCCGCGATCAGCACCACCCCGACCGCGAAGGCGAGCCCGGCCCCCAGCACCACCTGCTTCATGCCCACATCCCACCACCTCGCGCCCGCTCCTCCCTCCTACGAAAGTCTTCCTGTGGATACACCCTTCGATGTAGCCGCAGGCAGCGACTTATCCACAGGCAGCAGCTCAAGAGGAGAACGCGTGACGCACCGAGGCCCGCCCCCAGCTGAACGGTCCCCAGCCCGCAATGCCCCAGATACCCACAGACGCAGCCGTTGCGGCCCTACAAGCCCTTCGCCCGGACCGCACCCTTAGCGACCAGCCCGCCGGGAACAGATCTCGCCCCAGCGAGGAGGTAACAACACCGGCAGGGCATAAAACCCCACCCCGCAGGCCCCTAAGGGTTCCCACAACGTCGCACTCATTGCGACGATGTGCTCACAGTACGTGGGACCCGAGCTCCGATCACACCCGGACCGAGGGGCCCTTCCGACTACCGCAAGGGTAGGGGTACGTGGATATAGAGGCGGAGATTCGCAAGCTGAAACTCCGTGTGGACGCCCTCGAAGCAAGCGCGCGCTCCGGCAGCACAGCCTCCGGCCGCCGCCGCACGAGGGCAAGGCGCCGGCGCATGAACGTCCCGGCCCAGAACTGCACCCCGCTGGAGGACATGCAACCCGACACCCCGGCAATCCCCAGGAAGGCCATTAGTCCGAACGCCGCCATCAGAAACCTCCAGGCAGAACTCACCCAGGACCTCTCCGCCCTGAACGACGAGATCGGAGGCTTCCGAAGGCAGTCGAACGACCACTTCACGAAGTTCCGCTCCCAGATCCAGGACCAGCACCACGCCGTCCACCGCAGACTCACCGATCTGGCGCTGGTGATCGAGCGCCTGGCCAAGCGGTTGGACGCCTAGATCATCACGGGCCCCCGACCCGCGTCGGGGGCCCGCCCCACCCCCTCAACCCCAGGTCAACACCACACACACCCGCCACCGACCACCGGCCGAACGCCCCGAGCCCCGAACCGGCGACACCATGATTGCCGTTTCTGGTTCGAGGCACTCCTCAGAACCCGCTATGCTTGTTTACGCAGCGAGCGGCCGTAGCTCAATGGATAGAGCATCTGACTACGGATCAGAAGGTTGGGGTTTCGAGTACCTCCGGCCGCGCACATACGAAAGGCCCGCTACCAGAGAGATTCTGGGAGCGGGCCTTAGTGTTTGTCAGGACGATCCCGAGATCCTGCCAACGCGGGCGTTCTGAGGGCTCAGCTAGAAGTCGCGCCAGGCATCGAACCATTCATCGGCCTGGGCCGGGTCGATACCCGCGCGTCGGCCGAGGTCGTGGAACGCGTCATAGGACTCCTCACGTCGGATGGTGTCGATGAAGCCGTCATGACGCTCGTCCATCACGTTGAGCGCTTCGATGAACGCGCGGAGAGCCGCTTCGGCCTCCTCCGGAAAAGCACCGTTCAGGCTGCTGACCGCGCACAGTGCTGTGTCGTACGCCTCGCAGGCGACGGTCGCGGCTCGTCGGTCGTCTTCCACCCAGTCGCGAAACGGGTTGGTCAGGTACGCGGCCAGCCACTCATCGGTCTTCACACCTCGAACGGCGAGGTCCAGCCCGGAGCCGCGGTAGCGGGCCTTGAGCAGCTCGGCCGTCGGGCGTCTGATTCCGTCCACGTGCAGCGAGCGGAGCGCCGGCCAGGTGCCGGGAAGCGTGTCGGCCTCCAGTGCGTAGGCGCCGTTGAGTTCAAGGCTGCGAAGCGAGCGGAGGCTGGCGAGCTTCTCAGCATCGGTCAGCTCGCCGGGAGGAGCCGTCCAGTCGATCCGCAGGACCTCGAGCGCGGCCAAGGTGGACAAGGACGAGGCAGAAAAGGCGCCGCCGACGCTCAACTCAAGGTCTCGGACCGAGCGCAGCCCAGACGGGACGGACGGCTCCGGCGCGATGATGAACAGCCCGATGCGCGCACCGTCGGCCTCGGCCACGACCTCGGGGAGCTCGCCGGTGTGGTCGAGGAACGTCAAACGTTCGAGCCGGCCGGGGAGGAGCAATCGGCGAGGGCAGGTTCCGCTGATCCACAGGGACGTGACCCCCGTGCCGGACAGGTCGACCACGGACGGTGGATTCTCCCAGCGCAGCGCGGAGACGCCAGGGCGCCGGCCGAGAGCCGCGGTCAGGCCACGATCGGATCCTTCCCAGACCAGCCCCCGGAGCATCGGCAGGCCGTCCAACTGAGACCAATCAGGCGGCCCCTCCTGCGGAAGGACGGCCAGTAGGCGAAAGTCGAGGTTCTCGATTCTGGCGGGGAACTCGTGCGGTCCGCCTCCGAAGTCGAGTTCCACCGTCATGGACGGGTGGGCGGTCTTGGCCGCCTCGGAGACGAACAAGTTCCAGCGACGCTGGGCGTCGACCTGATCCGGCAGGTATTCCCATCCGCTGAAGCTCAGGCAATCCTCAACTGCCTCAACTCCGTCGAGAGTGCCCAGCCAGCGCCAGTCGGAAGGTGGGGCGGCGCCACGGTCGATGGAGATGACGGCCGGATGCGCCACGTGCGCATGGTGATCGAGTATCAGTGTGGACGCGGAGCGCAGGTCCTCCAGCTTCGGCAAGAACTCGGAGTGCCAGTCGAGCGCACCCACGATGATTCGCTCGCCGGCCGTCCCCAGGACCACGCAGGCGCCGAACCCGCCGCCACGCAACGGCATGGCCGCCACGTCCCCGATTCCTCTCCCCAATTCCACCACGAGCCGGACGTTAGCAGCCGTCCAGGACATCTCATCGGTCGCGCAGCCGGGGCTCGGGCGGAAGGTATGCGCTGCGGAAGCTTCAGCGGCGCGGATCACGTGGGCATGGACCCGGATCGGTTAACTTGAGGCTGTGGTTCATGTGCGATCCCACACAGGTAGACCGACCGTTCCAGCAATTCCGCCGTCACTTTGACCCCGGTCAGGTACTCGGCCATCGCGAAGAACGACTCACTGCTGTGTGCATCGTCGAATTTGACCTGCCGCGCAATCTCGCTGAATTCCTCCTCCCATTTGGTGTAGGAGCCGAGGTCGGAGCAGCTCGGCTCCAAGGCCAGACGCTCCTGGCCGTCTTCCATCCAGAGGAAGTCGTCCCGCCCGTTGACATTGCGGAAATGGGAGACCAGCCGGGTGCCCGCCGACAGCCGTCCGGCGATGCTGGGGAGAACGCCCATGAAACCGTTGGGTTCGACGATGAACGCCCAGTCGTCGGTGGGTACGACCCCGAAGAAGTGGCCATACCCGGAGCGGGACCGACCGAGGCCGGACACCCCTGCCTTGATCAGCTCCTTCAGCCCCATGGGCGGGAGGTCTTCGGCCGCGGTCCGGGCCAGGACCTGCTCGGGTGTCAGCCCCCGAACGAGAGTGAAACAGTATGCCTCCCGGAGATCGGTGTACTCGTCGTAGATGAACCAGCCGTAGGTGAACCAGGCGTAGTCGGCGGCAGTCGCGATCATGCCGGCATGTTGCCAGCCGGGGATGACAGAAGGCGTCACAGGTGGACGTGGGCTTGTGCGCCGGAGGATCTGGCGGTTCCAGCGGCTGCGTCCTACATAGGGTGAGGAGATGGAGGGTCACAAATACAACGCTGCCGATATCACCGTGCTCACAGGGGATCAATCGATTCGGCGTCGCCCCGGCATGTACTTCGGCATCGGGCCGGATAGGCCGGAATTCCCCAGCCGCGTGCTGCGAGCGGCAGTGGAGGATGCTCTCCATCTCGAAGGCGGCGAACATCGCGATGTTCACCTCGAGATCCGCTCTGGCCTCGACTTTGTCGTCACGTTCGAGCAGGGTCGTCTCTGCCGGGAGCCCATGGACGTGTTGTTCGACCGGCCACGCTGGTGGGGTCTGCGCTCTGTAGCCGCCGTCAGTGAACGGGTCCTCATCGAGGTCCAGGAAGGCAGGCGGGGCGCACGTCAGGAACTGCGGCCGGGTACCTCTCCTTCGCCGGTGACGTCCTTCACCGCGTCGGACGAGACCAAGACTTCGATCTTCGTCTATCTCGATCCGGAGTACTGCGGGCGAGGAGCAGCGCTCACTCCGCCAGATGCGTCAGAGCTGCACGGGGAATGGTGCGTCGGCGCGGCCTCTGCTGGAGTCGTCACCGTGACGGATCTTCGGCATCGAGCGCCTTCCTGACCGCGCTCCCGCCTGCGCGGTTGACTGACGCAGTGATCAAGCCGCATCCCGCGCGAGCCGAGAATGTGGAGCCGAAGAACGTCGTGGCTGCCTTTGTGAAGTTCGGGGAGCGGCTCGGTCTATCGTGCGCTCATGACCGCTCACGACGTGGCCCGCCGGCTGCCCGCCATCCCCCAGCTCCGCGACCTGTCCCGCTCCATGGCGGTGCTGGACGCCATCCTGAGCCCAGAAGACTTCGACCGCTACCACTTCTTCGACACAGGCTGGTCCCCCCGGGGAGGAGCTGGCCTCGATGCGCAACGGCTCAGGTGACGAGTACGCGATCGTCTTCTCAGCGGCGGGCGCCTACATCCGGGGCTTCGGCCACGAGGCGCTCATGAGCCCGTACGGTAACGACGGCCCCTGGCCGGGGGTGCTCGACTCCGTCCCCGAGATCTTCGGTCACTACGTGCGGGAGCCGGCGTTCTGTGATGAGGACGGCATGCCGGTGGTGACCGCATGCATGTGGCGCGCGGCCGAGGATGACGGCTGGCAGGTGGGTGAGATCGAGTATCCGGACGGGCTGAGCGACCCCGACGGGGCGGGGTACCTGTTCGCGCGTCTGGCCGACCCGACGCCGGAGGCGTATCGGCGGTTCGCGGAGGACTACCACGAGGTGCCCATCGCCCTTGATGCGGTGCGGCACGTCTACGAGCTGCGTCCGTTGACGCAGGAAGTGGTCAGCGTATTGAACGCCGAGCTGTCTCTCAAGGACCTTGCCGAGGATCTGGCGGCAGCCCGGTATCGGTCGGTTTCTGGCTAGACACTTGAAGCCGTTGGTGGATGAGGGCAGGGTTCCGGCGGTGGCTGAGGGTGCGTCGTGACTTCGACCGGCGCCTTGTCGATCTCGGCTGCGTGGGATCGTGAGTGACGACCGTCAAGGACAAGAGCATCGGGCAGCTCCCAGTAAGCGATCTCAGCCGCTTCGAAGGCCTCGGCGGAGGAGAAGCCGGGCGGCGCGGGCGGCTCGTCGGTCGGGTGAGGAAAGAGCCCTACCCCAGCCCGATCCGTAAGCTGAAGGGGTGTCCCCTGCTCTGATCCTGCTGGACGGCGTCCGCTGGCAGGGTGTCCGCGTGGTCGGCGATCGTGCGCACACCTTGCTGGCCGTGCTAGCCCTGCACGGCCGCGCCGGGGTCAGTGACGATCGGCTGGTGGAGGAGTTGTGGCCGGAGGAGGCGCCGGCCAATCCGACGAAGGCGTTGCAGGTGGTGGTGTCCAGGACGAGGGCGGCGACCTGCGCCGACGTGGTGGAGCGGATTCCGCGCGGGTATCGGCTGGGGCTGCCCGCTGAGCAGGTGGACGCGTTGCTGCTGGGCGTGCTGGTGGAGCAGGCGCGGGCGGCGCTGGGCGAGGACGACGTGGCGGCGGCGCGCGACCGTGCGGAGCTGGCCATGGGGCTGGCGATGGGGCTGGCGATGGGGCTGGTGGCGGGCGGTCCTGACGGGGCCGAAGGGCCGCTGGCGGAGTTGAAGGGCGTGGCCGTGAGGGGGGCGGCCGAGGCGCGGCGGGTGGCGGCGATCGCGCGCAGCCGCGGCGGGGCGCACGAGGGCGCGTTGCCGCTGCTGGAGGAGGTCGCCGGCGAGCGTCCGCACGACGAGGAGCTGCTGGCCTGCCTGCTGCGCAGCGAGGCGGCCGTGCGGGGGGCCGCCGCGGCGCTGGAGCGCTACGAGCGTTACCGCTCGGGCACGGTGGCCCGCCTGGGCGCCGAGCCCGGGCCTGAGCTGGCCCGCGTGTACGCCGAGCTGCTGGTCGCGGACCGGCCGGTGCGCGAGGGCATCCTGTTCGACGGCTCCTCGCTGCTGGGCCGCGACGACGACATCCGGGCGGTGCACGCGCTGCTGCGGACCCATCGGGTGGTGTCCATCATCGGCCCCGGCGGGCTGGGCAAGACCCGGCTGGCGCACGTGGTGGGCAGGAACGCCGCGCAGCCGGTCGCCCACTTCATCGAGCTGGTCGGCGTCTCGTCGCCGGAGGGCGTGGTGGGCGAGGTGGGTTCGGCGCTGGGGGTGCGCGACTCGGTGGGCGGGCGGAACGCGCTGACCGCCGAGCAGCGGGCGGACGTGCGCGCGCGGATCGCGCAGCAGCTCGACCAGGCTCCTGCGCTGCTGATCCTGGACAACTGCGAGCACGTGATCGAGGCCGTGGCGGACCTGGTCGGGTTCCTGACGGTGACGACGCGCGACCTGCGGGTGCTCACCACCTCGCGCGCCCCTTTGTCGATCCCCGCCGAACGCGCCTATCCGCTCGGCGAGCTGCCGGCGGGCGACGCCGTGGAGCTGTTCCGGCAGCGGGCCACGGCGGCCAGGCCGGGCGTGCGGATCGACGAGCGGGTGGTCGGGGAGGTCGTGTCGCGGCTCGACGGGCTGCCGCTGGCGATCGAGCTGGCCGCGGCCAAGGTGCGGGTCATGTCGGTGGAGGAGATCGCGCGGCGCCTGGCGGACCGGTTCGGGCTGCTGCGCGGCGGCAACCGCACGGCGCCCGACCGGCACCGCACGCTGCTCGCGGTGATCGACTGGTCGTGGAACCTGCTGGCGGAGCGGGAGCGGCGGGCGTTGCGCTGGTTGTCGCTGTTCGGCGACGGTTTCGCGCTGGAGGCGGCCGAGCAGGTGCTGGGCCCCGACGCGCTGTCCGCTCTCGACGCGCTGACGGAGCAGTCGATGCTGAGCGTCCGCGAGACGGCGTTCGGCCTCCGGTACCGGATGCTGGAGACGGTCAGGGAGTTCGGCCGGATGCGGCTGAGGGAGGCCGGCGAGGAGGCGCCCGCGCGGGCGGCGCAGCGCGCCTGGGCCGCCCGGTACGCGCTGGAGCACGCCGCCGACCTGTTCAGCCGGGGGCAGTTCGAGGCGGCCGACGCGCTGCGCGCCGAGGAGGGCAACCTGGCCGACCTGCTCCGCCAGGCGCTCGGCGAGTCCGACCCGGTCACGACGGTGCAGTTGCTGGCGGGGATCGGCACGTTGTGGTCGATCCGCGGCGACCATCTGCGGATCATCGCCCACCGCGACGCGATCAACCAGGTGGTCACCGGCTGGCGTCCGCCGCCGGAGCTCGTCGAGGTGACCAGGGTCGCCCTGCTGGTCACGCTGATGAACATCATGATCGCCAACGACCGCCGTGACGACCCGCTGCGCGAGTTGCTGCGCACGCTGCCGGCGAGCGACGCCACGGACTCCCGCGTGGCGGCGATGGTCACGGTGGCGCTCGCCTGCCACACGGACGACGGCGCCGAGATGCACCGCCGGCTGGCCGAGCTGCGCCGCAGCGCCGACCCGGACGTGGCGCTGGCCGCGGCGCACTCGAGCGTGCACGTCCTGGAGAACGCGGGCGACATCCACGGCGCGATCGAGGCCGCCGAGTGGACGCTGGCGCACGTCAGCGGGGAGGAGGGCCCGTGGTTCGTGGCGATCATCAACGCCGTGCTGGCCCACCTGCACATCCAGCTCGGTGAGCGCGGGCGGGCGGTCGGGCACGCGCGCGTCGCGATCCCGGTGCTCAGCCGGCTCGGCGCCGCCGACGACGAGACCCAGCTCAGGGCGGTGCTGCTGACCTCCGCGCTGGCCGACGGCGACCTGGACGCGGCGCAGGAGCAGCTGGCCGTGATCGACCGGATCAACGAGAAGGAGGTCGTGCTCGGCGGGGTGGCGATGGTCTCGTTGTGCACGGCCGAGATGGCGTACGCCAGGGGCGAGACGGCCGCCGCGCTGGCGGCCTACCGCAAGGCGGTCGAGCGGTCGCGGGATCTGCGCCTGCCGGGGCTGCCGGCGTCGGAGTGCCCGCCGTGGGCGATCGTGGCGGAGGCGGTCACGTTGACGGCGTACGCCTACCACGCCCGCGAGGAGGCGCACGTCCAGTACGGCGAGGAGCTGTTCGCCACCGTGCTGGGCCGCGACGTGCTGACCGTCCACAACCCGGCCCTGGACTACCCGCTGTGCGGCTCGATGCTCTTCGGGCTGGGCGCCTGGGGGCTGCTGCGCGAGGTGATGACGCCCCGTGACGCGATCAGGCTGCTGGTGCTGGCCGAGCGGTTCGCCTACAACGGCACCATGCCGAGCATGGCGTTCGACCGGATCGAGCGGCGCGCGGAACGGGCCGCGCCCGGCGTGCTCGCCGCGCTGCGGGAGCACTACGGCGACCGGCGCGGCTTCGACCTGCTCGACGAGGCGCGCGGTCTCGTCAAGCAGGTACGCGACGGGCTGCGGTCACAGGTGCCGCTTGTAGCTGCGCACCGACAGCGGCGCGAAGATCGCGATGACGATCACGGACGCCAGGAGCGTCCAGGCCACCGCGCCGCTGACGGTCCCGGTGTTGGCGAGGTCCCGCGCGGCCGTGACGAGGTGTGAGACGGGGTTGATCCGCACGAACGCGGCCAGCCAGCCGGGCAGCGTCTCGACGGGCACGAACGCGTTCGACAGGAACGTCAGCGGGAACAGGATCATCATCGAGATGCCCTGGACGGCCTGGGCGCTGCGGGCGATCGTGCCCACGTAGGTGAAGACCCACGCCAGCGACCAGCCCGTGAAGATCGCCAGCAGGATCGCGGCGAGCACGCCGCCCGCCCCGCCGCCCGGCCGGTAGCCCATCACCAGGCCCATGCCGAAGGTCAGGGTGGCCGCGATCGTGTACCGCAGCAGGTCGGCCACCATCGGGCCGGCGAGCGGCGCGATCCGGGCGATCGGCAGCGACTTGAACCGGTCGAAGACGCCCTTCTCCATGTCCTCGCGGAGCTGGGTGCCGGTGGCCATGCAGGTGGTCAGCACGGTCTGGGCGAGGATGCCGGGGATCATCAGGGGCAGGTAGCTCTGCACGTCGCCCGCGATGGCGCCGCCGAAGATGAAGGCGAACATGGCGGTGAACAGGATGGGCTGCAGGGCCACGTCGAAGAACTGCTCGGGGTTGCGGCGCATCTTCTTCAGCGCCCGCCACGCCATCGTCAGGGTCTGGGCGACCGTCTCCCCGAGGGTGACGTGCCGCCGGGCGGCGGCCACGCGGTCGGCGGCCCGGACCGTCTCGCCGCTCGGCGCGATCATGGTGCTGCTCATCGGTCGTCCTCGTTCGTCTCGTGGCCGGTGAGGGCCAGGAACACCTCGTCCAGGCTGGGCTTGGCGACGCTCACCGAGGTGATCGACACCCCGGCCGTGCGCAGCGCGATCAGTACGTCCGCGGTCAGGTCGGCCTGGTCGAGCGCGACGTTCAGCCGCCCCTGCTCGGGGCTGAGCACCGGCTCGGAGCCGAGCACGCGCCGCACGACCGCGACGGCGGCGGGCACTTCCTCGGGGTCGGCGAGCAGCAGTTGGAGGGTGGAGTTGCCGACCGTGGTCTTCAGCTCGTCGGGGGTGCCCTCGGCGACCTTTCGGCCGTGGTCGATGACGGCGACGCGGTCGGCGAGCTGGTCGGCCTCGTCCAGGTACTGCGTGGTCAGCAGCACCGTGCAGCCGTCGGCGACCAGGCCGCGGATGGTGTCCCACATCTGGCCGCGGGTGCGCGGGTCGAGACCGGTGGTCGGCTCGTCGAGGAAGATCAGCGGAGGCCGGGTGATCAGGCTGGCGGCCAGGTCGAGGCGCCGCCGCATGCCGCCGGAGAACTGCGCGATCGGCTTGTCGGCCGCCTTCTCCAGGCCGAACTGGCCCAGCAGGTCGATGGCGATGCGCCGGGCGCGGGGCGCGGCGATGCCCTGGAGGCGGCTGAAAAGCCAGAGGTTCTCGCGGGCTGTCAGGTTCTCGTCGACGGAGGCGTACTGTCCGGTGACGCCGACGAGCTGGCGGATCACGTGCGGGTTGGCGGCCACGTCGACGCCGAAGATCTCGGCCTGGCCGGCGTCGATCGTCAGCAGGGTGGCCAGCATCCGCAGCGTGGTGGTCTTGCCGGCGCCGTTCGGGCCGAGGACGCCGAAGATCTCGCCGGGGCGCACCTCCAGGTCGATCCCGTCCACGGCCCGGTGCTCGCCGAACGACTTCGCCAGCCCCGCCGTGCGTACGGCCAGATCGGCGCCCCCGGTACGTCCGGGTTCTGCGATGTTCATGCGTTCACTGTCGGGGACGCCGGTTTCACGGCACCCTCACCGGGTTTCACCAGGTTGTCGTGCCTGTAGGGTCAGAACGCTCAAATAGATCAAATGGGCCCAAAAGGAAGCACGACAGGAGAGACGATGGTGTACCCCCCGTCCGGCTCCGGGCCGGGGATGTATCCCCCTCGACCAGCACCCCAGCACGCCCCCTGGCCTCCACCTCAGCGTCCGCCACGGAGCCCCTGGCGGATCATCGTGGGGCTGGTACTCGCGGGCGTCGGCCTGCTGCCGCTGCTGGGCGGCGGCGCGTTCATCGCCAAGGCCTGGTCCAACAGCCGGCAGGTCATCCACAACCCGGAGTACAGCAAGCAGTTGTGGCGCAACGTGCCCGTCGAGACGCTGTTCCCCGCGCGGCTCGGCCGCGAGCACCCCGACAAGACCTACCGCGACCCGAACGACGAACGCGGCTGGACCAGGGCCGCCATCTCTTCCAGCACCTCCTGCCAGCAGGCGCTCTCCGGCGCGCTCGCCGGCGCCGCCGACAAGGGCGGCTGCGTCGCCGCCCTGCGCGCCACGTACCTGGACGACACCGGAGGAACCGCCGCCACCGTCGCCCTGATCGCCTTCCGCGACGACCAGTACCCCCAGCAGGGGCTGCAGGACATCATGAGCGAGGCGGACGACAAACCTGAGCACGTCGTACGCGCCCTCGCCGCGCCCGGCACCCAGTGGAAGGACGCCGCGCGCGCCGGGAACGGCGGCTGGGGCGTCGGCGGCACCCCCATGTACGTGGCCGTCACCGCCGGACCGGCCGACGGCCGCCGGGCGGGGAACCTGCCGCTGCCGTGGGGCAGGCGGGCCTACCCGCAGCAGGAGGACCGCGAGGCGTGGGCGCACACCGCGCAGGGGCTCGCGGAGAGCCTCGGCACCCGCGTGCAGGCCGAGACGAGGAAGGTGGGACCGTGATGCGCAGGCTGACCTGTGCGGCCGTGCTGCTCAGAGGGGTCATGATGCGCACGCTGACCTGTGCGGCCGTGCTGGTCGCCGGGCTGGTGGCGGCCACCGCGGCACCGGCCGTCGCCGAGGCGCCGAAGGGCTGGGAGCAGCAGGTCATGAAGGTGCCCGCCGCACAGCGCCTCGGACAGGGCAAGGGCGTCACGGTCGCGGTCCTGGACTCCGGGGTCATGCGCAACCACCCGGAGTTCCGCGGCCGGGTCACCACCGGCACCGATTTCATCGGCGGCGGCGCCAAGCCGGGACAGCCGTACTGGGGCGACCACGGCACCGCCATGGCCTCCAGCGTGCTGCGCGTCGCTCCCCAGGCCAAGGTGCTCGACGTCCGGGTGCTCTGGGACAAGGAGGACCCGGCGCGCAAGCGCGCCGAGCAGGCCGCCGAGTCGGGCGGCCCCGCCGACGAGCAGAGCATGAAGGCGGCCGCCGCGCTGGCCAACGGCATCCGGTACGCCGCCGACAAGGGCGCCCAGGTGATCTCCATGTCCCTCGGCAGCGACGAGTGGGGCCTGGGCAGCGACTACGACGAGCTCACCGCCGCCGCCGTCGACTACGCCCTCGGCAAGGGCGTCGTCCTGCTGGCCAGCGCCGGCAACGGCGGATCCACCGACCCGCTGGAGGTGGACGCGAACAACGTCGTCTCCTACCCGGCGGCGTACCCGGGCGTGATCGGCGTGGCGGCGATGGGGCCGGACGGCTCGCGGGCGCAGTTCTCGCAGGTGCACACGTACAACACGATCGCCGCGCCCGGCGTGGACATCTACGCCGCCGACAACGGCGGCGGCTACGCGATGGGGGACGGCACCTCGCCCGCGTGCGCGCTCGCGGCGGGCACCGTGGCGCTGATGTTGTCCCGGCAGCCCGATCTGACGCCACGGCAGGTGCGCGACATCCTGGTGCGGACCGCGCGGAAGCCGGCGGGCGGCTACAACGTGCTGCTCGGGTTCGGGCTGATCGACGCGGCGGCGGCTGTGAAGGCGGCGGGCTCGGCCAAGGCCGCCGAGACCGAGGCGGCACCGTACAAGGGGGATGAGTACTTCGGTGACGGGCCCGCCGCCCCGCCGACCACCAACCCGCCGATCGACATGTCGTACGTGGCCATCGGCGGCGTGGCGGCGGCGGTGGGATTGCTGTTCCTGCTGGGCGCGGTGCTGGTCATGCGCAGGCCGAAGGCCCGCCGCGGACCGACGCCACCCCCGCCACCAGGCGGGCCGTACATGGGCGGGCCACCGATGGCCGAGCCTCCCGCAGCCGGGCCACCGTACGCCGGGCCGCCGATGGCCGGGCCGCCAGCAGCCGGGCCGCCGATGGGCGGGCCGCCGGCGAACGGTTATCCGGCGAACGGTTATCCAGCCTGACCCGCGTTGCGCTCCCGCCACAGGGACCGGTGCCGGTCGGCGGCCCCCTCCGCGAGGGTGGCCGCCGCACCGGGCACGGGCTCGCGCGCCCACTCCTCCAGCCGCCGCGCCATGCCGCTCACGAAGCTCACCCCAGGCGGGGTCAAAGCGCCGCTTTCGAGCAGCGTGCGGGCCACCAGCCCGGCCGCCGACCGCCAGCGGGCGAACTCCGCGTTGGCCCTGACCTCCGACTCGCCGCTCTCGTGGTGCCGCTGGCGCTCCCAGAAGTCGGTGACCCCGACGTAGGCGTAGGTGCCCTGCAGCAGCCCGGCGGCGGGCCGGGGGTCGGGACGCCACGGCGCGTAGTAGCGGGAGCCGTCGTCGGGCTTGGTCAGCGGCACGATGTCGAGCAGCGCCGACAGCTTGGCGTGCTGCGTCTCGTGGGCCAGCGTGACCGCCAGCGCGTGCGCGTCGGGCGGCGTGGACATGGCGATGCAGCCGAACGTCTCGCGCGAGGTGGCGCTGGACATCCCGTCGGGCGGCGCCGACAGGGGCGTGAAGACGGTGATGGCCGCCGACACCTGCTGGGCCATGGGCAGGTGGTTGCGGACGAGCAGTTCCCAGCCGCCGTCGAGGAGGTCCTGCCAGTGGCCGGCCTCCTGCGGGGTCAGGGGGTGGCGCAGGGCGCCCGAGCCCGGCATGCGGTGCGGGTCGAGGTCGTCGATGACCACGTCGAAGTGCTCGTCGGCGGCCCGCGCGGACAGGTGGCGCAACGGCCGCCAGGCCGGCTCGTCCTCGCTGATCTGCAGGTATCTGCCGCCTGTCGAGACCTCCGCGCCGTCGGCCGAGCAGTGCACGGTCACCGTGGTGACGCCGGGGCCGACGGTGAGCTGGCCGAGCGAGGGCAGGTTGAGCACGCCGTCCACCACGGCGACGTCGAGGTCGCAGGCGAAGCGGGCGCGGATGGCGGCGGCCGCCGCCAGGGCGGACATCTGCTCGGGTGTTTCGAGCGTCTGGATCGTGTGGCGGGCCCAGGCGCCCACGGACGGGTGGTGGAGCACGGCGCTGACCGCCTCCGGATGCGTGGCCTGCACGCTGGCGAGCAGGTCGTAGGCCCGGCGCACCGCGGGCCAGCGGGGATCGCCGGCGCCGCGCGTGGTGTCGAGGACTCCCCGCAGCAGGAGAAGGTGCCTGCTGCGCTGGGCGGCCTTCAGCCGCTCCACGGTGTCCGTCCCGCCTGCGCCCGATGCGAGCTCGTCGAAGGCCGAGGCCGGGATGCGGTGCTCTGCGAGGTTCATCGGAAGTCCTTCTGCAGTGCTGTGATGTCACGCTTGATCGTGTTTGCGACGTGGGTGATGAGTCGCAGCAGGTCGGCGCAGTAGACCGACGGGTTGAGAAATCCGCTGCCAGGCCGATAGCGATGAGCATAGTGGCCGCCGCCGCAGACCCGGGCGACCGGACAGGCGGCGCACGTGGGCGACAACGCGGCCCAGCCGATCTGACGTGCGGCGATGGACGGCAGGGCGAGCACCTCGTCGAAAGAATTGCGCAACACGTGCAGCCCGGTGCCCGGTGCGCCCTCGTAGGCGGACTTCAGGATGTCCGATTGCTCGATCTCGCCGTCGGTCTCGACGACCACCATGGCGGTGGGTGACAGGCCGATCTGCTCGCTGGCCGACCTGCCGCCGACGAGCAGGTAGATGATCTCGTCGAACAGGCGCACGCCCGCCGGTCTGGCGGACTGGGCGTACCAGTCGTCGAAGATCGCGATCAGCCAGTCCGCGTACGGCGTGCCGCCCCCGTCGCCGCTGTCGCCGCCGAGCCCCGGCGGCGGTTGCGCCCAGGTGCCGTGCGGCAGCAGGAAGTCGATGACAGGCGGCCCGAACTCGAGCAGCGCCCGGTACGTCTCCAGCGGATCGTTACGCAGGTCCACCGTGCAGAGCAGGCCGCGGAACAGCCGCTGGAAGGGCGGCTCGGTCAGCAGCCGCAGGCCCGCCGCCACCTTGTGGTGGCTGCCGCGCCCGCCGGGCGTCCTGCGGCTGCGGTCGTGCGCCCGCTGGTCACCGTCGAGGCTGACGCCGACGCCGACGTCGAGCCGGTCGAACACCCCCAGGTAGGCCGTGTCCAGCCGGACGCCGTTGGTCTGCACGGTCACGGCGACGTGCGCGTCGACCGTGTCACGCACGGTGCCGACGAGCCCGTCGATCTCCTCGGGCCGCATCAGGAGCGGCTCGCCGCCGTGCAGGATCAGCTCGATCGAGGGGAGGTCGTGGCCGCGTACGTGCTCGGCGATCCGAGCCGCCACCGCCTCCACCACGTCGGGCGCCATGCGCAGGGGCCGCGAGCGCCAGCTCTGGTCGGCCATCTCGTACATGTAGCAGTACGTGCAGGCCAGATCACACCTGCTGTGGATCTTCAGGATGAACTGCCTGAACGGGGTCGGCCGCCAGCCGCCATCGGCGAGCCTGGCCACGTCGAGTGTTAGAGGCCACTCAGGCAAGGCCGGCCGGCCCGCGCGTCTGGTGTCATGGCCGTCGAGCATAATCAGTCACGTCGGATCACGAAGCTTTTTCCACGTCTGCTGGGCAAGATCTGAAGGTAACCCGTTGATGACCGCGTCCGCCGCCTTCGGGGTCCCCGATTTCAGCAGCGCCTCCGCCAGCGCGATCCGGGCGGCCACGTCGTTCGGCGCCCAGTTCAGTGCGGCGCTGATGCGTTCGATGGCCCTGGTGGGGTCACCTTGCGCCAGCCACAGGAGACCGTCGGTGGTCAAGGCTCTGGCCACCCCGTCGAAGCGCTGCCGCTCGGCGAAGATGCCCGCCGCCTCCTCACAGTATCTGCGCGCGGTGAGGATCTCGCCTCTGGCGGCGGCCACGCTGGCGAAGATCTCGGCCGCCTCCGCGCGTACCCAGGAGGCGCCCGCGTCGGCGGCCCGGACGGCCGCGTCGGCCAGCCTGCTGGCGCCTTCGTAGTTCTGCTCCTCCAGCGCCAGACGGGCCTCACGCAGGGACGACTCGGGCGAGTCGGAGCGCGAGACCGGGCCGATGAGGCGGTCGTGGGTGAGCTCGTACCAGCGGATGCCGAGCCGCTGCTCGGCGCGGAGCAGGTGGCGGTCCTCCAGCGCGCGCACGACCTCGTTGGGCATGCCCTGAGTGGTCCTCAACCCCTCGTAGACGGCGTTCCTGGTGCCGTGCTCGGTGATGAAGACGTTGCGCATCCAGAACCGGATCTCGTTGGCCGGCACCCGGTGCTCGAGGGCCACGTCGGAGATCGTGTGCTTGTAGAACTCGAAGAGGAACTCCTCCACCTGGGCGTACAGGCGGGCGTGGTCCTCGGTGATCTCGGTGACCTCCTCCGGGAGCGAGGCCCACAGCGCCGAGCACACCACCTGGAGCTGGATGGGCTCGACGGTGTCGAGCTGGATGGTGGAGGTCTCGCCGAGCTCGTTGACGAAGTTGACCGTGCGCAGCTCGTCGATGAGCAGGTCGGCGGCGGCCGGCGTGATGGTCCTGCGCGTGTGGCCGAGCGGCTTGCGGATCGCCTCCCTGGCCTTCTCCGGGGTGAGGGGGTGCAGGTGGAAGCGCGCTCGCGAGCCCTGCCCGATCGGGCGCTCGTAGGGCAGCACGAGGAAGAGGTACTCCTCGCGCAGCGAGAGCAGGACGTGCAGCCCTGGATGCGTGCGAACGGCGGTCGCGAGCTGCTCCAGGAACGCCTTGCGCTCCTTCTCCAGGCGCGGCGAGCCGTGGAAGATCTCCTCCGCCTGGTCGATGGCGGCCAGGGTGGGCACGGGGTCGCCGTAGAGGTCGGTGTGCTCCGGCCTGAGCCGCAGGTACTCGGAGATCGTCAGCGTCGCCAGCCGCGCCGGGCCGAGCTCGGGGTCCCACGACGACAACAGCGCCACGACGTACGGGTTGCCGCCCGACTCCGACGGCGCCAGGTGGGAGCCGATGCGGGCGACGGGCAGCACGTCGGTGCGTTCCGGGTCGAGCAGCGGCAGCACCCCGGCGTGCAGCAGGGAGGTCTTCCCCACGCCCGAGGCGCCGTAGAGCACGGTCAGGCCGGTGGCCTGCCAGAGGGTCGCGACCTCCTGGGCCTCGCGCTCGCGGCCGTAGAACAGCGCGCTCTCCTCACGCCGGTAAGGGCGCAGCCCCACGTACGGGTGCACATGCGGATTCGGCTCTTGCATGCGTCCCTTCACATCCTCCCGCGCAGTTGTTCGAAGAACTCCTGCGTGCTGCCGATGAATATCGTGATGCTCCAGTCGTTGAGGTACTTCTCGAGATATTCGCGTGCGCGCTCGCCGGCGTCTGCCACGGATTCGTTGAGATCCGGCATCAGTTGCACGCTGATGTGCCGCCGCCGCATGATCAGCGGCATGGCCTTGAGCAGCCCGTGGAACAGGACGCGGAAATTCCAGTCCTGGAGGCTGTAGCCGACGAAGAGCAGCGGATGGGAGGTCATCGCGCGGATCACGGTGCTGGGCAAGGGGGGCTGGTCGTTGGCCGCGCGGGCCTCGACCATGTTGACCAGGTACGTCAGGTAGTCGTCGTCGGTCAGCACCAGTGAGCCGGGGTCGTCCCAGCGGCCGTGCAGATGGTAGATCAGCGGTTCCTCATGCGTGGGCAGCTCGATATGCGGCTCTTTTTCCTCGGTGTCCCACCATTTCGGAGATGTGCTCGTGGGGTTCTTGCGGCACGACTTCTCCTGGAGCAGCGCGTGGGCCATGAAGTCGTCGTAGTTCGTGGTGAGGAAGGTCCTGATCGGGAACTGCGCGAGCACCTCGTGCGGATCTATCGGAGGAGGCGGGTCGTCGGCGGGCGGCTTGTACTCACGCAGATAGGAGCACACCTGGTGCTTGAGGTCCACCGGGTCGCCGTTGGCCGTGACCGCGTAATGCATGACGCGCGGTAAGTTGTGCACGTCGGTGAACGGATATTTGTAGATGCCGGCGAATTTTTGGCTGAGCTGCTTTCCGGTCGGTAACCGACCGGAACTCGCGCCCGCACCGAGAAGGGGCGTGCAATCCCCGCGACGCAACTGCCGGACCAGCCGGTCCCAGTCGGCATCCTTCACGCGCCCATCCCGACATCACATCGTGTGCCTGAGAATTAAAATTGCCGTAACACAATGGTGTTGGTTCAGGCTAAGACCTCAGGGCGGCGATTCATAGCGCCGACTGAAAACCCGCCACGGGGCCGGTTCCCGCCTCTTCCACCAGGCGGCGCAGGGCCGACGTCAAGGGGGTGGAGGGCAACCCGTCCAGGTCGCTCAGGCTCCATCCACTGACGTCGATGAGACCTCCGCCGTATTCTCCTTCTGCGCTGTCCATAACACTCTCCGGGCCGGATGACAACTGTGCGGACTCATCCTCGCACGGTTGAGAAGTCCTGGCGAGAGTGGCAGTCTATGCCTTCACCTGCGTCTGCACGACGTCTAAGCTCAATTAAAGCCCGGGGCCAGCGGAGGCGGTAATCGTGTCGGTTTCGCACTATTCGCCGGAATCCTCCGGACAACTTCCCGCCATCTGGGGCCGCGTCCCGCAGCGAAACATGAACTTCACGGGACGCACCGACCTGCTGCGCGCCCTTCACGAAGGGCTGATGTCGGATGTCACCGCCGTCGTCCCGCACGCGCTGCACGGGCTCGGCGGCGTGGGCAAGACCCAGCTCGCCATCGAGTACGCCCACCGCTTCCGCAAGGAGTACGAACTGGTCTGGTGGATCCCCGCCGACCAGCCGATGCTGGTGAAGTCGTCACTGGCCGGGCTCGCCCGCGAGTTAAGGCTGCCCATCGGCCCCTCCACCGGGGTCGAGGAGGCGGCCGAGGCCGCGCTGGACGCCCTGCGGCGCGGCGTGCCGTACGCAAAATGGCTGCTGATCTTCGACAACGCCGACGAGGTCGACGAGATCAACGCGATCGCGCCCAGAGGGCCGGGCCACGTGCTGATCACCTCGCGTAACCACAGCTGGCAGGGGGTGGTCGACACCCTGGCGGTCGACGTCTTCCCCCGCGCGGAGAGCATCGAGTTCCTCACCAAGCGCGTCCCGCACGGCATCACCGAGACCGAGGCCGACGAGCTGGCGGAGGCGCTCGGAGACCTGCCGCTGGCCCTGGAGCAGGCGGGCGCCCTCCAGGTCGAGACCACGATCTCGGTCAAGGACTACCTCAGGCTGCTCGACGAGCAGACCACCCGGCTGCTGGGCACCAACAAGCCCGCCGACTACCCGCTGTCGATGTCGGCCGCGTGGGCGCTGTCGGTCTCGCAGCTCACCACCCGCATGCCCATCGCGGTCGAGCTGCTGCGCTGCTGCGCCTTCTTCGGCCCAGAGCCGATCCCGCGCGACCTGTTCGACCGGCTGCCCCCCGAGTTCGCCGAGGGCTCGAAGCTGGCCGAGACCCTGGCCGACCCCATCATCACCAGCCGCATCCTGCGCGAGCTCGGCAGGTACGCCCTGGTCAGGATCGACTCCGCGAGCCGCACCCTGCAGATCCACCGGCTGGTCCAGGCCCTGCTGCGCGACGACCTGCCGCCCGAGGAGCGGGTGGTCATGCGTAACGAGGCCCACCTGCTGATGGCCGCCGCGGCGGACCCGTACGAGCCTGACGACACCGCGGCCTGGCCCCGCTACGGCGGCCTGCTGGGCCACATCACGCCGTCGCAGGTCGACCACTCGGAGGACCCGCGCATCCGGCGCTTCACCCTCACCATGATCCGCTACCTGTACTCCTCCGGCGACTTCAAGTCGGCGCAGATGCTGGTCGACCGGTGCATCTCGCAGTGGCGGGCCACCAGCGGCGACGACGACCAGAACGTCCTGTCGGCGCAGCGCCACCTGGCCATCGTCACCCGCGAGCTGGGCAACCTCGCCGAGTCGTTCGACCTGAACCAGCGCCTGCTCGCGCAGATGCGCGAGGTGCTCGGCGAGGACCACGAGGAGACGCTGCTGCTGCTCAACAGCCACGGCGCCGACCTGCGCTTCCGCGGCGACTTCGCGCAGGCGCTGCAGCACGACCTCGACTCGCTGCGCCGGCACGAGGAGGTCTTCGGGGCCGAGCACCGCCGCTCCCTGCGCGCGATGAACAACCTGGCCCTCGACTACCTGCTGCTCGGCAACTACGAGCGAGCCCTGGAGCTGCAGTCCACCACGTTCCGGCTGCAGCGGCGGCCCGGCTCGGGGGTCAGCAGCATGAACGTGCTGTCGTCCTGGAACGGCCTGGCCCGCGTCGTGCGGCTGAGCGGCAAGTACCGCGAGGCCTGCGACATCGGCGAGGACGCCTACGAGTACGGCGTCGAGCAACTCGGCGTCGAGCACCCGTGGACGCTGCGCGTGGCCAAGGACCTGTCGATCGCCAAGCGCCGCGACGCCAAGGCAGACGAGGCGCTGGAGCTGGCGCGGCGCACCTTCGAGCTGCAGATGCGCAACGCCGGCATGCACCACCCCGACACCCTGGCCACCGGCCTGTGCCTGGCCAACGCCCAGCGGGCCTCCGGCGAGACGGCCGAGGCGCTGAGCCTGCTGGAGGAGCTGACCCCGCAGTTCCAGACCATGTACGGCGCCGACCACCCCTTCCGGTACGGCTGCGACACCAACCTCGCCCTGCTCCTGCGGGTCAACAGGCGCGCGGACGAGGCGGTGACCCTCGACGGCCAGGCGCTGGAGGGCCTCGACCGGCGGCTCACCCGCGACCACCACTTCACCCTGACCTGCGCGATCAACCTCGCCAGCGACCTGGCGGAGACCGGCGAGGTCGAGCAGGCCAGGATGCTGGGCGAGAACACGCTGAGCCGCCTGCGCGAGCTGCTCGGCCCCGACCACCCCCTGACGCTCGCGGCGGCCGCGAACCTGGTCGTGGACCTGTACAAGCTCGACGCGAAGAGCGAGGCGGAGTCGCTCAAGGCCGACACGCTCCAGCGCTACCTGCGCGTGCTCGGCCCCGGACACCCCGACGTCGACGTGGCGGAGCAGCGACGGCGCCTCGACTTCGACTTCGACCCTCCGGTGCTATGACATCGCTGCCACACGCTGCTGGTCCTCCAGGAGGTCCACGACCGTTTCCACGTCGTTCGCGCTCACGGTCTGGTGCAGCCCCTTGAGAATGTCGGCGTCGTCGAGCCGGACCCCGCGCCTGGTCGCGTAGAGGACGCCCTCGTCGCTGAAGAAGAACGACCAGTCGGGGAACGCGGTGCGGAGCGCTTCTACGTCGTAACCCACTGTAGTCATGCGGTCACTGTAACCAGCCCCGCCGAGCCGGTCCACCCGGCGAAATCAGGCCATCTGGGAACGGTGTCACATACAGGGAGTCACGATAGTCGCACCGTCCATAGCCGAGGCGACTAACCAGCCGCAAAAACTAACTATATGCATTAATCTAACGACCGTGAGTAATCGAGATCTCACCCGCCTCCTCCACCGCATCGGCCGTCGCGGCGCCTCGCTGGGCTTCGTGGGCCTGCTGTGCTTAGCCATCGCGGCCTCCCTGGCGTTCCCCCCGGCCGAGCAGCGGGCCGCCACGGGCTACACCGTGCTCGCCGCCATCGCCCCCCTCGACGTCTGGGCGCTGGCCTGGTGCGCCACCGGAGCGTTGTGCCTGGTGCAGATGTTCCTGCGCTCGGACCGCATCGCCTTCGCGGCCGCCACCGCGCTGCTCCTGCTGTACGGCCTGGTGTACCTGATCTCGACCTTCAACGGCGACAACCCGCGCGGCTGGGTCGGCGCGGCCGTCTGGCTGGCGTTCGGCGGCTGGATCGCGCTGATCGCGACCTGGCCCGAGGCCGAGGCGGCCGACCGGGCGACGGGCGGCGCGGCGGTCATCGTCGCCGACGCCGACGGGCTCATCCAGTCCTGGAATCCGCAGGCGGCCAAGCTGTTCGGCTGGAGCACCGAGGAGGCGGTCGGCCGGCCGCTGACCATCCTCATGCCGTCGCGCCTGCGCCACCAGCACGTCGAGGGCCTGGCCAGGGTACGGGTCACCGGCGCGTCCGAGCTGGCGGGGCGCATCATCCCGCTGATCGGGCTGCGGCGCGACGGCAGTGAGTTCCCCATCGCGCTGACCGTCAACGCGTGGCACAGCGACGACGGCATCGCCTACACCGGCGTCATCAGGCCCCTGCGAGGCGGCGATGCTGACTGACATCCTCATCCAGGTGGCGATCGGCGCCGTTCCGCTCGGAGTGGCCTACCTGGCCTTCCGCTCGGCCACCGACGCCAACAAGAAGACCCACCAGACCGCGCTGCTCCAGGTGGAGCGGCAGGCTGAGCTGGAGCGGTCCAAGGTGGACGCCGAGGCCTTCCTGCGCGCCAAGACGATCTACGAGGACGCCCTCGACCAGCTCGAGAAACAGCTCAACCGCATGCAGAGCCAGGCGTCCCAGGTGAGCTCCGACCTGGCGGAGGAGCAGACCGCCTCCACGGCCATGCGCGACCAGATCCGCCGGCTGCAGGCGCAGATCCGGGCGCTCGACCGTACGGTGGTCTCGCTGCGCACCCAGCTCCTGGCTGCGGGCCTGTCACCGGCGCCGGCCTCGGAGACCACCGGGCCCTACCAGCTCCGGCACCCGCAGCAGGAGTGACGGGCGGGGGGCGGCGGCCGGGATTCGCGCCGATCAGGACGGTGGCTGCTCGCTGATCAGCACGTCGGCGAGCAGTTCGGCCGAGCGCATCCAGGCCTTCCTGTCGGGCGCCGCGAACGCCACGATCAGCTCGTCGGCCCCGGCGTGCTCGGCGAACCGCTCCACGTACGCCTTCACCTCGGCGGGGTTCCCGACGGCCGAGTACTTGGCCATCTGCACGAGCTGCTGCCCGGCGGGAGAGTCGAGGATCATGTCGGCCTCCTCGGTGGTGAACGTGCGCCCCCGCCCGAGGAACCTGCTCACCCTGAGCCGCTTGGAGGCCAGGAACTGCTCCTCGGCCTCCTCGGTGGTCTCGGCCGCGATCACGTTCAGCGCGGCGATCACGTACGGCTCGGCGAGCTGCTCCGACGGCTTGAACTCCTGCCGGTAGACCGCGACGGCCTCCTCCAGCGCGGTGGGCGCGAAGTGGGAGGCGAACGCGTACGGCAGGCCGAGCATGGCGGCGAGCTGGGCGCCGAACAGGGAGGAGCCGAGGATGTAGAGCGGCACGTCCGTGCCCTTGCCGGGCGTCGCGTGCACGCCGGGGATGCGGGTCTGGCCGGTCAGGTAGCCCTGGAGCTCCAGCACGTCCTGCGGGAAGGTGTCGGCGGCGGCGGGGGTTCGGCGCAGCGCCCGCATGGTGTTCTGGTCGCTGCCGGGCGCCCGGCCGAGCCCGAGGTCGATGCGCCCCGGGTGCAGCGTCTCCAGCGTGCCGAACTGCTCGGCGATGGTCAGCGGGGAGTGGTTGGGCAGCATGACGCCGCCCGCTCCCAGGCGGATCGTCCGGGTGTGGGCGGCGATGTGGGCGATGAGCACGCTCGTGGCCGAGGAGGCGATGCTGTCCATGTTGTGGTGCTCGGCGTACCAGACGCGCCGGTAGCCCAGCTCCTCGGCTCGCTGGGCGAGGGCGACGCTGGCGGCGAAACTGTCCGCCGCGGTCTCGCCCTCGCCGATGTGCGCCAGATCAAGGATGGACAGCGGCAGAGCCATGGGTACGCGCCTTTCGCAGATGCGGTTCGACCTGGCAGTGGACAACAGCCGCGAAAGGCGCGTTATTTCATGAGGCGGTACAGGTCACCGTGGCGGGGGTGCCGGACTGCCCGTTGACGAGGAAGCCGAACGTGGTGCTCGCTCCGGCTGCCAGCGTGCCGTTCCAGTTGAGGTTGGTGACGCTGACGGCGCCGCTCGTGCCGGACAGGGTGCCGTTCCAGAGCTGCGAGATGGTCTGGCCGCCCGGCAGCGTCCAGGCGACACGCCAGCCGCTCGTCTGCGACGAGCCGGTGTTCTTCACGGTGACCTCGCCCTGGTAGCCACCCGACCACTGGCTCGCCACCTTGTACGTGGCGCTGCACCCACCCGGCCCCGTCGTGGGCGTCACGGTCGGGGTGACCGTCGGGGTGACCGTGGGCGTGGAGGTGCCGCCCGCCGCGACGGCCAGGTCGTACGCGCGCTGCGGCACGAACTGCCCGGCGCCGGCGATGCAGCCGTCGGCCTCGCCCGGAGGCTTGACCCACAGGTAGGCGTCGATGGCGGAGTCGCCCGTCTGCGTGGTGCTCCAGATGCCGGTGGCGCGGCCCGACGGGTCGCACCACTCGCTGCCGGCCGGGCCGTTGCCGTTGCGGCTGGTGTCGATGACCGCCTTCAGCCTGGACACGCCGGTCGCCGCGATGATGCTCTTCGCGTACGACACCAGGCCGGGCGTGGCGCGGTAGTTGGAGGTGTTGACCGCCAGGCCGTCGGCGCTGTTGGCCACGTCCGCGCCGACCAGCCTGGAGGCGGCCTCCGAGGCGGACAGCCAGCCGTCGTGGCCGATGTCGAAGTACACCTTGGCCTGTGAGGACGCCTGCTTGAACTTCTTGCCCGCGTAGGCCATGGAGGCCTTCACCTGGGCCTGCTCCGAGGCGTTCATGCAGTTCGTCATGATGGCCAGGGCGTCGGGTTCGAGGACGATGGAGGCGGGCCGGCCCGCCAGGCCCGCCGCGATCTCGTCGATCCAGGCCCGGTAGGCCGTGTGGTCGGGGGCGCCGCCCGCGCTGGGGCCGCCGCAGTCGCGGTTCGGCATCGCGTACACGGCCATGATCGGAATCTTGCCCGCCGCGGCGGCGGCGCCGACGTAGGCGTCCACCTGGCCGCGCACGGTCGAGGGGTTGTACGTGGCGAACCAGCGGCCCTGCGGCACTGCGGCGACGCGGTCCCTGATCACCGGGGTGCGGCTGTCGTTCGGGTTGGCGGCCACCCACTTGGCGGCGTTGGTCTGCGGATCCACGTAGAAAGCGGAGTCGGCGGCCTGCGCGCTGGGGGTGACCAGGACGACCGCGCCGGCCGCGGCCATGGCGGCCGCTGTGACGAGCACCGCCAACATGGGCCTTCTGCGAGACATGTGGATAACTCCGTCCGTCGGGTGGGAGCGCTCCCACGGGCACCCCGGATGCTAGGTAGCCCTCCGGGGCCCGACAAAGACATCGGATCGCTTCCCACACCGCTCCCGCAGGTCAGCGCCCTGATGAGCGGTGAAACTTTCAACCGGCCAGGCACGCCTCGAACACGGCGGTCAGCCGGTCCACGTCGGCGGAGGTGGGCTCCTCGGGGCCGACGCGGCGGCGCATCGCACCGATGCCCAGCACGACCGACACGGCCATGCGGGCGCGCCCGTGCGCGTCGGGGCCGGTCAGGATGGCCTCCAGCGGGCCGAGCACCGCCGTGAGCAGGCGCTCCCTGGCCGCCGCCCGAACCTCCGGATGGTAGGCCGATCGTTCGAGGGTGCGCAGGATCGGGCTCTCGGGGGGATGCTGCATGCGCTGGGCGGCGTACTCCGCCAGCCGCCTGGGCAGCTCCTCCGGACGGCCCGTGAACAGCTCGCCGAAGGTCGGCTCACCCTGGAGCACCGCGGCGAACAGGCCGGCCTTCGACCCGAAGTAGCGGCCCACCAGGGCGATGTTGGCCTCCGCGGCGGCGGCGATCATGCGGACGGTCACCTGCTCATAGCCCTGCTCGCCGAACAGGGTGCGGGCCGCTTGCAGGATGCGCTCCCGGGTGGCCTCACGGTCGCGCGGCCTGGCCTCAGTCACCTGGGGGTTCATGCCCGCACTCTACTGAACGCACACCCCACTTACCGCGCGGCTAGTAAACATGCGTATACTCAAGTCGGATAAAACTGTAAGAAGGGGATGTTGTGTCTTGGTAGCCCAGGCGCAGGCCGCGTCCCCCACGAAGCAGCGGACCTACACCCACCGCGAGATCCTCGAGGTCATGTCCGGGCTCATGCTCGCGATGCTCACGTCGATGATCTCGACTTCCGTGGTGGGCACCGCGCTGCCGACGATCGTGGGGGAGCTAGGCGGTCAGGACCAGTACTCATGGGTCGCGAGCGCGACCATGCTGACGATGACGGTCTCCACACCGCTGTGGGGCAAGCTGTCCGACCTGTTCGGGCGCAAGCTGCTCTTCCAGACGGCTCTGGGGCTGTTCGTCGCGGCGTCGCTCGTGGCGGGCCTGTCGCAGGACATGGGGCAGCTCATCGCGGCGCGTGCCGTGCAGGGCCTGGGTGTGGGCGGTTTGTCGGCACTGGCCCAGGTGATCCTGGGAGACATCGTCTCCCCCCGCGAGCGTGGCCGCTACTCCGGCTACATGGGAGCCGTCTTCGGCATCTCCACGGTCGCGGGCCCGCTGCTGGGCGGCTTCATCGTGGACGCCGACTGGCTCGGCTGGCGCTGGTGCTTCTACGTGGTGGTGCCGTTCGCGCTGGTGGCCTTCATCGTGATCCAGAAGGTGCTGAAGCTGCCGAAGGTCAGGCGCAGCACCTCGATCGACATCTGGGGCGCCACGACGATCACGGCCAGCGCCAGCTCGCTGATGCTGCTGCTGACGCTGGGCGGCAACGAGTTCGAGTGGAACTCCGGCTGGACCTACTTCCTGGGCGCGGTCGCCCTGCTCTCGCTGGCCCTGGCGGTGCTGTCGGAGCGGACCGCGCGCAACCCCATCCTGCCGCCGCGCCTGTTCCGCAACCCCACCTTCGTGCTGACCAGCCTCGCCTCCCTGTTCGTCGGCATGGCGATGTTCGGCGCGATGATCTACCTGCCGCAGTACCTGCAGATCGTCAAGGGGCTCAGCCCGACCGCCTCGGGTCTGATGACGCTGCCCATGGTGGTGGCGCTGTTCCTGGCCGGCGTGATCTCCGGCAAGATCGTCACCCAGACCGGCAAGTGGAAGATCTTCCCGGTCGCGGGCCTGCTCATCGTGGCCATCGGCCTGTTCCTGCTGTCCCGGCTGCACGTGGACTCCAGCGAGTGGCTCATCGGCTTCGACGTGGCGGTGCTGGGCATCGGGCTCGGCCTGTCCATGCAGATGCTCATCCTGGCCGCGCAGAACGGCTCCGAGCTGCGTGACATGGCCTCGACCACGTCCGGCGTGTCGTTCTTCAGGTCGCTGGGCGGCGCGGTCGGCGTGGCCGCGTTCGGCGCCATCCTGACCAGCCGGCTCAAGGACGAGATCGCCGAGATGGTGAAGGCCGCGGGCATCAACATGGCCGGCGGCGGCGAGGTCAAGCTCGGCAGCCCCAGCGCCATCCAGATGCTGCCCACGCCGATCAAGAACATCGTGCTGGAGGCGTTCACCCGGGGACTGGAGACCGTGTTCCTGGTGGGCGTGCCCATCGCGCTGCTCGGCTTCCTGGCCACGCTCTTCCTCAAGGAGCTGCCGCTGCGCGGGGCGAGCGTGCCGGCGGCTCCCGAGGCCAAGCCGCTCAGCAAGGACGACCTCGTCCTGGCAGGGCTGCTGCTGGAGCTGATCGCGCAGCGGATCGAGCGCGTGAACGGCGAACGTTCCGCGCTCCTGACCGCCGTCGCCAAGATGGCGCCGCCTGACGACCGCTCAGAGCGCGAGCGGGCGAGATCGGTCGTGCAGAACGTGCTGCGGCCCACCTCGCGCGCTCTGATCTCGCAGGCCACGCCCCCACAGAAAGACCTCGTCACAGGAGGAATCTCGCAATGATTCGCAAGTTCGTGGGCGCCGTCGCGGCGGCCCTGGCCGTGCTGGCCGGGCTGTGGCTGATGATCGCCCCCTTCGCCCTCGGCACCCAGCCCGAGGACGCCGACTGGACGAACGCCACCCAGTCCGAGTTCTTCGCCGGCCTCGGGGTGGCCGTCGTGGGGCTCGTCGGCGCGATCGCCTTCGTGCTGGCCATCCAGGAGGAGCTGGTCGTGCGCGGCCTCATCGCGCCGAAGCAGCGCCCCGAGCCGGAGCCCGAGCCCGTCCCGGTGGCCGCCGCGCCGCAGGCCTCGTCCGCCGAGCTGGCCAGCCTGCTCGCGCCGCTCGTCGAGGCGCTGCGTGAGGACCTGCACCCGACCCCGCGCGCCGGCGAGCACCGGCAGAACGGCAAGGCTTCCCTGGTGGGAGTGGAGGAGAACCGATGAAGGCCAAACTGGGCGTGGGCGCCCTGATCGTGCTGTTCCTCGCCGGCCTCTGGCTGGTGGCGGCCCCGTTCGCGGTCGGCTACCAGCCCCGGGGCGAGGAGTACCTGGACGCGACGGTCAACGATCTGTGGGTCGGCGGGGGCCTCGCCGCGCTCTCGTTCGCCGCCCTCGTGATCTACGCGGCCGACGCCCTGCGCGACCTGGCCCGCCGCGGCAAGCACGCCGACTCCTGACGCGAGTCATGCCGTGTCCGGCAGTGGCACCGACCCGCGGTGGGAGCCTGTGGCAGGCCGGCTCCCCGCAGGGCAGTTCGAGATCGGCAAGGACGGCGCCGGCCTGCTCGTCGTCGGGTTCGACGGATCCGGCCCGAGCCGCAACGCGCTCGCGTACGCGGCCGGGCTCGCCAGGCGCGACAACGCCGCGCTGCTCGTCGCGTTCGTGGAGTCGCTGAACAGCGCCTCGCTCTGGTTCTTCGCCGGGTCGCCGATCATCCCCGACTCGGCGTCGGACCTGGCCGGGGAGCTGCACGACGAGCTGCGCGGCGCCGGGGTGCCGTGGCAGTTCGTCAGCCTGCGCGGCGACCCGGCCAGGGCGCTGGAGACGCTCGCCGACTCGCACATGGCCGACGGCATCGTGGTCGGCCGCTCCCGCTCGCCCTGGCGCGGGTCGGTGGCGGCCCACCTGGCCAGACGCTCGCACCGCACGGTGCTGATCGTGCCCTGATTCTCCGTACGCGCGACGCGTCCGCCAATAGCCCTCTGACCTGGCCGGACGTCGCATATGGTGGCCAGATGAGACGTGCTGCAGCCTTGGCGCTCGTGGTGCTCGGAGCCGTTTCGTGCGGCGCGGGAGAGCCGTCCGCCGCGCCCGCGCCCGCGACGTCCGCTCCGGACCAGGAAGTGCTCACAGAATCGCCCACGCCCGCACCGGCGACGCCCTCTTCCACCGGGCCGCCCGCCTTCAGCTCGAAGGTCTCGCAGGTCACCCGCGAGCAGCTTCCCTACTCCTGGCGCCCCGGCTGCCCGGTGCACTACCGGGACCTGCGGCTGGTGACGCTGACGTACTGGGGCTTCGACGACAAGCCGCACACCGGCGAGCTGGTGGTGCGCGAGACGGTCACCGACGACATCGAGACGGTGTTCAAGAAGCTGTACGACTGGCGCTGGCCGATCAAGCAGATGAAGCTGGTGGACGCCTTCAAGGCGGACGACTTCGACTCCATCGAGGCCAACAACACCTCGGCCTTCAACTGCCGCCAGGCGACGGGGTCGAGCAACTGGTCGAATCACGCGTACGGGGAGGCAATAGACATCAATCCCCGCGAGAACCCATATGTCACCGCAAGTGGCAGCACCGCACACCAAAACGCCAAGAAGTTCACCGAACGTCCAATGAACGGTAAAGGTGTTATCAATCCTGGTGACAAGGTCGTCAAGGCCTTCGCCAAGGTGGGCTGGGAGTGGGGCGGCTACTGGTCGGGGGCCAAGGACTACCAGCATTTCTCCAAGGGCGGAGGCTGAGAGAATTGCCCCATGGCGGCTAAGGACGGCGACGGGTGGACCGAATGCGGTCAAGGCCACCGGCACTGGGGGGTGCACGGCGCCTCCGGACTGCTCGTCGTCCATCATGACGAGGCCGGTGTGCCGTACGTGCTCATGCAGAAGCGTTCCTGGTGGAGCCACCACGGCGGCACCTGGGGGCTGCCCGGCGGAGCCCGCGACAGCCACGAGGACGCCGTCGCCAGCGCGCTGCGCGAGGCCCACGAGGAGGCCGCGCTGGCCGGTGACGGCCTGCGCGTGCAGGGCGTCTACCTCGACGACCACGGCGGGTGGACGTTCGAGACGGTGATCGCCGAGTCGGCCGAGCTGCTGGCCGCGGCGCCCGCCAACCGCGAGAGCACCGAGCTGCGCTGGCTGGCGCTGCCCGAGATCACCTCGCGCAGGCTGCACCCGGGCTTCGCGGCGACCTGGAGCGAGATCCAGGGCGCGATCAGGCCGGAGACGGTCGTGCTGGACGTGGCCAACATCGTCGGCGCGCGGGCCGAGCGCGGCTGGTGGAACGACCGCCTCGGGGCGGCCACGCGGCTGCTGCGCGACGTGGCGGGGGTGCGGCTGACGCATCCCGTGCTGGCGCAGTGGTATCCGCGGATCGTGGCGGTCGTGGAGGGCGCCGCCAGGAGCGCGCCCGCCGTGGAGGGCATCCAGGTGGTCGCGGCCACCGGCAGCGGCGACGACGCGATCGTGGACGTCGTCCGCCAGGTCAAGCCGTGGGAGCGGGTGCTCGTGGTCACCGCCGACAGGGCGCTGAAGGAGCGGGTCGTCCGGCTGGGCGCCGAGACCGCGGGCCCCAGGTGGCTGCTGTCGCAGCTCCGCTAGATCTCGGCCGGCACGACCCGGTCGAAGGCGGCCTTGAGCCCCGTCACGTCCAGCACCCGCTGGAGCACCCCGTGAACGCCCACGATGCCTAAGGAGCCGGCGTGCGCGGCGACCCTGCGCTGATGCTCCACCAGCACCCACAGGCCGCTGGAGTCGCAGAACTCCAGCTCTCCCGCGTCGATGACGATCTGCACCCGGCCCTCGGTGAACAGTTGCACCAGAGCGTCCTTCAACAGTGGCGCCGTGAGCTTGTCGAGGTCGCCGGTGAGGCGCACGAGCGCGTCGCAGCCGCCGCGCTGCACCTCGACGTTGAGATCCGCCACCTCCTGAACGTACACCCCTGTCACCACAGCCGCTATCGTGGTTTCCGCACAGGAGGGTTCGCATAGTGGACGAGTGCAGCCGCCTTGAAAGCGGCCAGGTCAGCGATGGCCTCGTGGGTTCGAATCCCACACCCTCCGCCAGAAATTCCTGGGCTCCCAACCTACGGCGGCGTCATCAGGCCGGCGTTCCGGCAACCCCGCGCCCGGCGGGCCGCCGCCGGCGCGCGACGGCACCGGCAGCGCGCCCGTTCACTCCCTGACCCCCGCGAAGCCGTCGCCCACGCAGGCGGCGAGCTGCAGGTACGCGTCCCGCGTCGGCTCCTGGAGCCGGTCGAGGTCGATCTCCGCGCCCTCCTCCAGATGCGGGTCGTACGGCACCCGGATCACCGCCCGGCACCTGGCCGCGAAGTGGGCCTCCAGCTTCTTGATGTCCACCGCGGACTTCGAGCGAGGCCTGACGCTGCACAGCACCACGGTCGCGTTCTTGACCAGGTCGGCGTAGTGGTGCGCCTCCAGCCAGTCGAGCGTCGCGGACGCGGCCCTGGCGCCGTCCACGGACGGGGAGCTGACCAGCACGATCTGGTCGGCCAGCCCGAGCACGCCGCCCATCGCGGAGTGCAGCAGGCCCGTGCCGCAGTCGGTGATGCAGATGGAGTAGAAGTTCTCCAGCACCTGCGAGACGGCCTGGTAGTCGCCGCCGCTGAACGCCTCCGAGACCGACGGGTCGCGGTCGGAGGCCAGCACCTCCAGCCGCGACGGCGCCTGCGAGGTGAACGCCCTGATGTCGACGTACCGCTTGACCTGGTCACGCTCGTTGAGCAGGTCGCGCACCGTGGCCGAGGTCTCCAGGACAAGCTTGTCGGACAGCGTGCCCCTGTCGGGGTTGGCGTCCACCGCGATGACCCGGTCGCCGCGCATCTGGGCCAGCGTGGCGCCGAGGCCGACCGTGGTCGTGGTCTTGCCCACGCCGCCCTTCAGGCTCAGCACGGCCACGCGGTGGTGGCCGGCCGTGACCGGGGTGCGGGCCCTGGTGACCAGCTCGCGCTGGCGGCGCACCTCGGGCGGCTCGCCGGGCTTGATCCAGCCTCCGGACGCCCGGTACACCAGGCGGCGCCAGCCCTTGGAGGGGGCGTTACGCCGTCCGCGTAGCAGGGACTCCGGGTCGAGGCTCTCGGCGGTCGGGCGGCCCGTGACCGGCGGCCTGGGCGGGGCGGTGAAGACCGGGGTCGGAGCGGGGCGGCGGCGCGGCGCGGGCGGGATCTCGCGTTCCGCGGGACGCCACTCGGGCTGCTCGGTCCACTGCGTGCGCTGCTCGGGGTCCTGGCGGTGCTCGCCGGAGTGCTGGGGCCGGCGGCGGCGCTCGTCGGAGGGCTGGGGGTGCTGGTGGCGGTCCTCGGCCTGTTCGGTCCACTGCGGGCGGTCCTCAGGCTGCTCCGTCCAGGACGGACGCTCCTCGGTCCACTCGGGACGGTCGCCGGTCGGGCGTCCTTCAGTCCATTCGGGACGGTCGCCGGTCGGGCGGCCCTCGGTCCACTCAGGACGGTCACCCGTCCACTCGGAGCGCTCGCCCGTCCACTCCTGGCGGTCGGACGGGCGGTCGGTCCCGTGGGAACGGTCCTGCTGCTCCGACCACGTGAGCCGATGCTCCTGGCCGCCGCGGGCCTCGGGCTCGTTCCAATGCGGGCGGTCGCTCCTCGGCATCGTCTCCGACGACTGGGCCCACTGCGGCAGATCGGCGCGCGCCACCGCCTGCGTGGAGTCCGCGGTGGCGGGCTCCTCCTTGGCCGGGGCGGACGGCTCCTCCCAGGACGGGCGCTCGTTGCCCGGCTGGGTGTCCGCCCACGCGACCTTCTCCTCGGCCGGCGCGGCGGGCTCCTCCCCGGCACGTACCGGCTGCTCCGCACGAACCGACTGCTCCCCACGGACCAGCTCCTCCGCGCGGACCGGCCCGTCGTCCGCACGGACCGGCTGCTCCGCACGGGCCGACCCGTCCGCACGGACCGGCTGCTCCGCGCGTACCGGCTCGTCGGCCGTGGTCTCCTGCGCGGCGCCGGAACCGGCCTCCTCGGTCGCCGGACGGGGCCAGTCGGGAGGCGTCACCCAGGCCGTCTCCTCGCCGGAGGGCGGCCACGTCGTCTCCTCGGGCCGCTCAGGCTCGACGGCCGCCTGCTCGGGCGGCGTGAACGACAGCGACGGGTAGGCGTCGGTGTCGTCGGGCCGCGGCAGCGGCTTCAGCGGCGTGTGGAAGGGGTCGTCGGCGGGCGCCGCGGGCTCCTCCGTGACGGTGGCCCTGCCGAGCCACTCGCCGGCCTCGCTCTCCCGCTCGGGCACCTCCTCGGCCGCCTCGGCGCCGTACACGGAGTCGACGGCCGCGCGGAACAGCGGCGGCGTCGGGGTGTCGTGGTGCTGGGGAACCAGCGACCACGGGTCCTTGGGGTACGGCGAGGCGATCTGCTCGTCGGCGGCAGCGGCCGAGGCGGTGACAGGGACGGGGGCCTCCTCCGTCTCCTTGATCGCATCCAGCCAGGCCAGCTGTTCCTCGAGAGATTCCTCTCGATCGTGTCTTGCCACCGTGTTCCCCCTCGGGTGGGTCTAAAGGGGCAGCAAATACCTTGCAGATTAACGCCATGGCTGACCGCGCAGCCCGGCAACCCACAACTTCTTTGCCCGGCTACCGTGGTTCACATGCGAGCCATTGAGATCGTCGCACCGGGCGGACCTGAGGTTCTGGAGTGGCGCGAGGTGCCGGACCCACCCGTCGAGCGCGGGGACGTGCTCATCGACGTGACCGCCTCGGCGGTCAACCGAGCGGACGTCCTGCAACGCCAGGGCTTCTACGACCCGCCGCCGGGCTCCTCGCCGTACCCGGGGCTGGAGGTCTCGGGTGTGGTGGCCGAGGTCGGGGCGGACGTCGAGCAGTTCAAGCCGGGGGACGAGGTGTGCGCGCTGCTCGGCGGCGGCGGTTACGCCGAGCGCGTAGCCGTGCCATGGCAGCAGGTCATGCCCGTGCCCGACAAGGTGGCGCTGCGCGAGGCCGCCGGGCTGCCCGAGGCGGCCTGCACGGTCTGGTCCAACGTGTTCATGGTCGGACGGCTGCGCAGGGGCGAGACGCTGCTCGTGCACGGCGGCGCCAGCGGCATCGGCACGTTCGCGGTGCAGCTCGCCAAGGCGCTCGGCTCGCACGTCGTGGCCACCGTCGGCTCGGCGGAGAAGGCCGAGCGCGTCAGGGAGCTGGGCGCGGACGAGGTCATCAACTACCGCGAGGAGGACTTCGCCGACAAGGTACGCGCCGACGTCATCCTCGACATCATGGGCGCGAAGTACCTCGCGGGCAACGTCCAGGCCCTGCGCACCGGCGGCCGGCTGGTGATCATCGGGCTGCAGGGCGGCCGCAAGGGCGAGATCGACCTGGGCGCCATGCTCTCCAAGCGCCTGTCGGTCCACGCCACCACGCTGCGCGCCCGTCCTGTCGACGAGAAGGGCGTCATCGTGCGCAGCGTCGTCGACAACGTATGGCCCCTGGTCGCGGCGGGTGCGGTACGTCCCGTCGTGTACGCGGAGGTCCCCATGTCCGAGGCGGCACAAGCTCACCGAATGTTGGATTCGGGAGAGCACGTCGGCAAGATCCTGCTAGTACGGTGAGTGTTATGAATGCTGAGGACAACAACACCCCCCACATCGTGGTGGTGGGCCCCGACTTCCAAGGTCAGGGCGATAGCGGCGAAGAAGATCGCTCGGTCACCAACCTGGTCGAGCAGCCCGCCAAGGTGATGCGCATCGGCAGCATGATCCGCCAGCTCCTCGAAGAGGTGCGCGCGGCCCCTCTCGACGAGGCCAGCCGCAAGCGGCTGAAGGAGATCCACGAGTCCTCCATCAAGGAGCTCGAGGACGGGCTGGCGCCGGAGCTCGTCGACGAGCTGGAGCGGCTCTCGCTCCCGTTCACCGACGACAACGGCACGCCGCCGAGCGAGGCGGAGCTGCGCATCGCGCACGCCCAGCTCGTGGGGTGGCTCGAAGGGTTGTTCCACGGCATCCAGACCACGCTGTTCGCTCAGCAGATGGCGGCTCGGGCCCAGCTGGAGCAGATGCGCAGGGCCCTGCCCGGCGTCCCTGGCGACGAGGGCCCGCGCCCGCACGGCGGCTCCGGCCCGTACCTGTAGGCGGCCCGCCGCCCCACCGTTTCCCGGGCGGGCACGGCCTCACTCCGGCACGGCCCGCCGCTTCGGCACGGCCAAGCACGGCCAGCGCCCGGCCCGGTGCACGCACGGCTGCGTCCGGCCCGCCACGGCCCTTCTGCGCGGCCCAGCCGGAGGCGCCGGCCGCGTGGCGCAGCACCCCGCCACAGCGCGGCACGGCGCCCGGTTACCGGTAGAGCTTCTCGATCACCCGTGCCACCCCGTCATCGTCGTTGGCAGCCGTCACGTGATCGACCGCCGCCAGCACGTCGGGATGCGCGTTGGCCACCGCGTAAGACGTCCCTGCCCAGCTCAACATGGGCAGGTCGTTAGGCATGTCACCGAAGGCCACGGTCTGCGTGTCCTTGATCCCGTGCTCAGCCGCGAACGCCGCCAGCGCGCTGGCCTTGGTCACTCCCTGGGCGCTCATCTCGATCAGCCCCCGGCGGCTGGAGTGGGTGGCCGTCACCAGATGCCCCACCAACTCGTCCACGACCGGCTGGAGCTCGTCCGCGCCCATGGCCGGGTGCAGGGCGAGCAGCTTGGCGCACGGCTTGGCGGTCACCGAGTCGACCCTGACCGCCCCCAGCCGGCGGTCCAAGCCGCCCAGCAGGAAATCGGACTCATGCGCAAAACCGGCTTCATACTCGACCGAAAATACGAGTTCGGACACGTTCGCTCTTAGCTGAGCGACGACTTCCTCGAGTACCTCCACGGCGATGAGGTGAGATTCCACTATCCGTTCGGTATGGAGATCGTAGATCAGGGCTCCGTTCGCGCAGATGGCCAGGCCACGGTGGCGTACGGCGGCGGCCACCCCGCCCATCCACCGGGGCGGACGCCCCGTGACGAACGCCAGCACAGCCCCTGATTCCTCGACCTTGCTGAAGGCGGCGACCGTCCGGGGAGACACGGTTCCGTCGGTGCGCAGGGCGGTTCCGTCGAGGTCGGTGGCCACTAGACGCGGCGCGGGAAGACTCTGCATAACAGGTTCCAGTTTGCCCGGTGATGCCGCCTGACAGAAATCTTCCTGAGGACGGGAACACCAACGCTCCAGAATGGTGTTAGATGTGATGGCGTTGTATTAGCTGATCCCGTAGTGAAAACCAGCATGACTTTGTCTGAGCCACCCCGGGTGCTTGCTGTACGACACACCGGGACCCACGAGGTGTGGGTCCCATAGATTCACATCCTGAGGGAGAGCTTTTATGGCTCAGGGAACCGTCAAGTGGTTCAACGCCGAGAAGGGCTTCGGCTTCATCGCCCCGGACGGCGGTGCGCCGGACGTGTTCGTTCACTTCTCCGAGATCGTCGGCAACGGCTACCGCAGCCTTGAAGACGGCCAGCGGGTCGAGTTCGAGATCACGCAGGGCCAGAAGGGGCCGCAGGCCTCTCAGGTCCGAGCCATCTGACCTGTAGTAGCGAGATAGACCGGGGTTCGCTTCCAGCGGGCTCCGGTCTTTTGCTTGTCCGGGGCCGTCCGTAACGGCGGTCCCGGACATCCGGAAGTGAGAAAGATCACGGAGCCGGTGACGGATCGGTCACGGCTGTGACTCGACTCACACACCTGTTGAACCGGCCGCCACGCCCAGCCATCGACTCGAGTATGAGGTACGCGTGGTTGTGTCACCCCGTGACCGTTGCCGGGGTCATCGTGCTTTTGGTCAACGACCACCTCCTGAAACAGTCCTGGCCCGGGTTCGTCACGGGCAAGCTCAGCGACGTCGCCGGGCTGGTGGTCGCGCCCGCGCTGCTCGCCCTGCTGTTCTGGCGGCGGGCCGATCTGACGGCGACCGTACTCACCGGTGTGCTCTTCACGGTCGTGAAAACGACGGAGACGGGCGCGGAGGCCGCGTCCTATGTCTGGACCCTCGTGGCGGGCCCGTCGCGCGTCCTGGCGGATCCCACGGACCTGCTGGCCCTGCCCGCGCTCGCCCTGGCGTGGTGGGTACGCCGGCGCACCCTCGCCCGGCCCTCCTCGGCCCGCTGGCGGATCCTCGTGACGATGCCCCTGGCCGTGCTCGCCGTCACCGCCACCAGCGCCGCGCCCCCGCCGCTGTCGGCCGAGATCGTCGAGGTGGAGGGGAGCAGGATCCACGTCCACACCAACCACGACGGCAGAGTGACCTCCGAGGACGGCGGCCGCACCTGGACGCAGGCCACCGGCGGGCCCGGCGGCGGACGGGAAGGAAGCGGGCAGAGCGGGCAGAGCGCCCAGTGCGTGCCCGGCCAGGCCACCAGGTGCTACCAGGTGTTCAAGGACCGGCTGGGCGTCGAGCAGTCGGACGACGGCGGCACCACCTGGCGTCCGGCGTGGGCGCCGTCCGGTGACGAGCTGAAGCGCCTGAGCAGGCAGTACGACCCCCCGTCCGGGCTGCGCTCGCAGTCGCTGGCCGTGGTGCCGCAGGAGGGCGGGCACCTCGTCGTCGTGGCGAACGGCGCGGACGGCATCGCGATCCGCGACACCTCGGGCGCGTGGCGGCGCGTCGGCTGGCCCGGCGCCGAGGCCCCCGACGTGGACCTGGAGCCCGAGTGGCGGCTGGCGCTCTTCCTCGCCATCTGCATGATGTTCGCCGGCGCGGGGGCCGGGCTGCGCCGCTACGGCCTGGCCTACACCTGCTCCGCGCTCACCGGTTGCCTGGGCGCGCTGTTCCTGGTCGGCTCGGGCACCTTGCAGGACGCGGCCTTCGCCGCCGGAGTGCCCATCGGCTTCCCGAGCCTGCTCCTGACCGTGTCGGGCGCCGTGGGCTGCGTCGTGCTGGCGGGCGTCGGCCAGGCGCGGCTCACCCCCGTCGCGATCGGCATGCTGGCCGCGCCGCTCGTCTTCGGGGCCGTCTACCTGCCGTTCACGTGGTGGGCGGAGGGGACGCCTGACTCGTACGGGGTCGCGGTCGCGCTCGCCGCCCTGCTGACCGGGCTGGTCGTGCTGGCGAGCGCCGCCGCCATCAGGAGCGACGCCCGCCGCGCGAACTCCGGCGACCAAGAACCACGCCCCACCGGCACGTGATCCGGCCGCACCTCAACAGCGCGCGCGTGATCCGGGGCTTACCGCAGCACCACGCGCGCCGCATCTCAAAGCGCGCGTGATGCGGGCCTACCGCACCACGCGCGTGTCGTGGGCCCTACTTCACGGGCCCCAGCACGTCACTTCACGGGCTCCAGCACGTCGAGCCCCACGTACGGACGCAACGCCTGAGGAACCACCACGGAGCCGTCGGCCTGCTGGTGGTTCTCCAGGATCGCCACGATCCAGCGGGTCGTGGCGAGCGTGCCGTTCAGCGTCGCCAGGTGCTGCGGCTTGCCGTCCTTGTCGCGGTACCGGACGGCGAGCCTGCGCGCCTGGAACTCGGTGCAGTTGGACGTCGAGGTCAGCTCGCGGTACCGCCCCTGGGTCGGGATCCACGCCTCGCAGTCGAACTTGCGAGCCGCCGACATGCCCAGATCGCCCGCCGCCGTGTCGATGATCCGATACGGCACCTCGATCTTGGCCAGCATGTCCTTCTCCCAGCCAAGCAGCCGCTGGTGCTCCTCGTGGGCGTCCTCGGGACGCACGTACGAGAACATCTCGACCTTGTCGAACTGGTGGACGCGGATGATGCCCCTGGTGTCCTTGCCGTACGAGCCCGCCTCGCGACGGAAGCACGACGACCAGCCCGCGTAACGCAGCGGCAGCTCGTCGGCGCTGAGGATCTCCTGGGCGTGGTATCCGGCCAGCGACACCTCCGAGGTGCCGACCAGGTAGAGGTCGTCCTCGGGGAGCCGGTAGATCTCCTTGTCGTGGGCCACGTGGAAGCCGGTGCCCTGCATGGTCTCCGGCTTGACGAGCACCGGCGTGATCATCGGCGTGAACCCTGCCTCGATCGCCTGCTGCATGGCCATGTTGAGCAGGCCGAGCTGCAGCCGCGCGCCGACGCCCCTGAGGAAGAAGAACCGCGAGCCCGACACCTTGGCGCCGCGCTCCATGTCGATGGCGCCGAGCGCCTCGCCCAGCTCCAGGTGGTCTTTCGGCTCGAAGTCGAACGTGCGGGGCTCGCCGTACGTCTCCAGCACGACGTAATCGTCCTCGCCGCCGGACGGTGCGCCCTCCTCGACGATGTTGGGCACCGTCTGGAGCACCTCGTCCAGCTCGGCGCCCAGCTTCTCGGCCTCCGACTCGGCGGTCTTGACCTGGCCCGCGAGGTCCTTGGCGCGCTGCAGCAGCGCGGCCTTCTCCTCGCCCTGCGCCTTGGAGACCGACTTGCCCATGCTCTTCTGCTCAGCGCGCAGAGACTCGAACGAGGTCAGCGCGGATCGGCGGCGCTCGTCGAGGTCGAGCAGCGTGTCGACGATCGAGTCGTCCTCACCGCGGGCACGCTGCGACGCCCGTAGCCGGTCGGGGTCCTCACGAAGGGTACGCAGGTCAATCACAAGGAAAGGCTACCGGCGCGCGGACGCGCCGCGCCCCTGCTTTCTCCCGTACGTTTTCGCGGGACGCCCATGCCCAGCGCCCCTGGCTTGCGGGACGCGCGTCCGGCCCGCCCGAACGCACCCGCCCGAACGTACCCGCCAGCCGCGCTCAGACCTGCCCGGCCCTGATCCGCGCCAGCCAGTCGCCCGCCTCCGCGAACTCCGGATCGGACGTGCCGCGCTTGATCTTCGGCGCCACCCCGTCAGCCCGCGGATAACTCCCCAGGAACCGCACCTCACCACAGATCCGGTGCAGCCCGGCGATGGCCTCACCCACCCGGGCGTCGGCGACGTGCCCCTCGAAGTCGAAGTGGAAGAAGTAGCGCCCGATCCCGTCACCCGTCGGCCGCGACTCGATGCGCGTCAGGTTGACCCCGCGCACGGAGAACTCGGTCAGCATCTCCAGCAGAGCGCCCGGGTGGTCGTCGGCCAGGAAGACCACCAGCGTGGTGCGGTCGGAGCCGGTCGCCTCGGGCGGCGGCCCGGGACGGCTCACCTTGACGAACCTGGTCACGGTGTCGGACCTGTCGCCGATGTCGGTGGCCAGCTCCACCAGCCCGTAGTGCTCCCCGGCGATGCGCGCGGCGATCGCGGCGTCGTACGGCGAGCCAGGAAGCGAAACCTCCTGTGCGGCGGCGGCCGTGGACGGGGCGGCCACCACGACGGCGTCGGGCAGCTCACGCGCGATGAAGGCACGGCACTGCGTGATGGCGGCCGGATGCGTGTAGACCCGCTTGATGTGCGGAATCTCGGTGTCGGGCCTGGCCAGCAGCGAGAACTGCACCGGCAGCAGCAGCTCGGCGTTGATCAGCAGCGGCTCGCCCCAGGCGAACTCGTCGAGCGTCGTGGTGATCGCACCCTCGATGGAGTTCTCCAGCGGGACCACCGCGCCGTCGGCGTCGCCGGAGCGTGCGGCGTTGAGCGCGGCGCTCACGGTGGCGCAGGGCAGCCGCTCGGCGATGGGGTCGAGGAGCCGCAGGGCCTCTTCGGTGAAGGTCCCTTCCGGTCCGAGATAGGCGAGTCTGGGCATACTTACAGGCTATCCGCAGGTGGACAGCACCCGCGGCCATTTCACCGGCCGACCTGCGCCTGCTCACCCGCCGTCCTGCGCCTGCTCACCGGCCGACCTGTGCCTGCTTCACCCGGCGACCTGCGGCTGCTTCACCCGGCGACCTGCGGCTGAGCGGGCTCAGAGCAGTTCGGGAGCCCGGCAGGCCACCACGGGGCCGTGCCCGAGCCGCGCCGCCCGCACCGCCTCTTCCTCCTCCGGCGACAGCGGCTGCTGCCCCTTGCCGCCCACCACCGTCCGCACGTAGGTGCGGGTCTCGCTGCGCCCGTTGATGGACGTCAGCACGATCCCGTCCCCCAGCCCGTTGATCATCGCCACCGAGAACGACATCCGCCCGGTCATCTCGGCGAGCGCGTCGTACTGGCACACGGCGACGTCCCTGACGGCCTTGAGATCGCCCCGGCCCTCACTGATCTGGCGGGAGAGCAGGCGCTGGCAGTCCTCCACCGTGGCCTTGGCCTGGCGCAGCGCCAGACAACCGATCATTACGCCACTGATTCCGGCGACGACACCCACGATCACCCATGTGGTAACGAGCACGGCACAGAGGGTAATGGCTCGGTCAAGCGATCTGTCGGCGTTTCGGAAGCCAGGACACCAACAACCACACCAGCACCACCGCTCCCAGCCCGAACCCGTTCTGAACGATCTTCCCCAGCACCAGACTGACCCCGGGAATCTTGGCGGAGATCAGCGAGACCCCCCACCACGGCACCGGCACCACGTAGAACAGCCACACCCCGGCGGCCACCCGCAGCCTGACGGGGTCCCGCCCGTCGCCGACGATCGCCGCGAGCACCACGACCACCCACGCCAGGTGGTGGATCCACGCGACAGGCGACAGCAGCACCGCCATGAGCCCGACCAGCGCGACCGCCGTAAGTGTGTCTCCTCTCTGGTACGCGTCCCGCGCCCCCCGGAACCCGAACCACCCCACCACGGCCACGATCACCAGCCAGATCAGCGAGGTCATCCACTCCTGCGGCAGGTACAGCCGGATCAGCATGCCCCGGATCGACTGGTTCGTGGTGGCCGCGTTCGCGCCGAGCCGTTCGGGGTCGAGCAGCGCCGAGAACCAGAAGTCCACCGCGTCCTGCGGAATCACCGCGAACGGCAGCAACGTGAGCACCGCCGCCGCGAACGACGCCATGAAGAACGTCCGCCACTGCCGCGTGATCAGCAGATAGATCAGGAAGACGCCGGGCGTCAGCTTGACCGCCGTCGCCAGCCCGATCAGAAACCCCCTCGGCCACCACGGCCGCCTGGCCATGCAGTCGACCAGGCACAGGGCGACCAGCAGGATGTCCACCTGCCCGAAACGTACCTGGTCCCTGATCGGCATCAGGTACGTGCACATCACCATGAGCAGCGCAAAAAGCCACGGAGCGTACTTCCGCAGCGAATCCCGCTCCAGCACCTGCCGGAAGGAGAACCACACGGTCACGGCCAGCGCAACGAAAACCCCGGCCGTCCACACCCACTGCGCCGTCTCCCACGACATCGCCGCCAGCAGCACGGCCAGCATCGCGGCGATCGGCGGGTACGTGAACGGCAGCAGTTGCGGGGCGGGCGTGTAGTAGTCGTACACCGGGCGCCCGTCGAGCAGCATCTGCCCGCCGGTACGGTAAACGTCCAGGTCAACGAGCCGCTGGTCGTCGGGGTTCGTCAGCCACTGCTGCACCAGAGGCGCCGCGGCCGCCGCGACGACGAGCACCACGATCGCCCACGCCCACCACTGCCGCCGGATCACCCGCACCTCGCCACTTGTCACGGTGTGGCACGTTACCGTGGCTGTTGTTGATCGAGGGGCAGACCACTGGGGGTCCGTACATGCCGAACGCCACGCCGTACCCGCCTCAGGGCCGGTACGTGGCCCGTCTCGGCCGCCACGCCACCCGCGCCCTCACCACCGCCTTCCTCACCCTGACCCCCCTCATCGCCACCCCCGCCCTGAGCACCGCCGCCACGCCGCCCCCGGGATGGGGCCCAACCGCAAACGCCGCCGCAGCCACGTCCACGAGCACGAGCACCGCCGCCCACACGAGCCCTGCCGCCCACGCGACCGCGATCGCGAGCGCCACTGCATACGCGAGCAGGAACACCGGCACCGCCACGCACCTGAGCCCGAGCACCGGCAGCTCCGCACGCGCTAGCGCGATCGCCAGCGCACACACGAGCGTTGACGCACAGACGACCGCGGTCGCGAGCACCGCCACACACGCCAGCACCGCCGCACACGCGAGCCTTGACGCACACACGAGCGCGATCGCGAGCACCGCCACACACGCAGGCAGGAACACCGGCACCGCCGCACACCAGAGCCTGAGCGCTAGCAGCGCCGCACTCACGAACCCGAGCGTCGCCACAACCAGCGGCGTGGACGGGCACACCGGCACAACCCCGGACACCGCCACCGCAGCCGCTGCCGCAACCGCCGCAGCCACGACCCACGCCCCACCCCAGCGGCGCGTGGCCCTCATCGGCGTCCCCGGCCTGGAGTGGAGCGACCTCGACGAGACCAGAACCCCCAACCTGTGGCGCCTGGTGTCCCAGGGCGCGTCGGCCTCCCTCTCCACCCGCGCCGTCCCACCCCCGGACCGTGGCATCACCTGCCCCACAGCCGGCTGGCTGACCATCTCGGCGGGCCAGCGAGCTGGCGTGGAAGGCAAGGGCTGCCCAGTTCCTCCCACCCCCCAGCCCAGCGGCGACGGCGCCACGGTCCCGAACTGGGCCGCCCTGACCGCGTACCAGGCGGAGACCGGCTACGACGCCAAGCTCGGCACCCTGGGCGGCCTCATCGCGGAGAGTGGCGGGAAGGTGGCCGCGATCGGCCCGGGCGCCGCACTGGCGGCAGCCGACAAGTCCGGAAATATCGCCAAATACGCCCCCACCCTCGACGCCCTGGGCGACCCCACCCCCTACAACCTGATCGTCCTCGACGCCGACGACCTCGCGACCGCCTGGTTCAAGCAGCCCCTCGACGAGTACGGCGTCCCCACCCCTCTGCCCGCATCCGCGCGCCAGGCGGCGGTGGCGCAGGCGGACCAGCGCATCGGCGCCCTCATCAACCGGCTCCCCGCCGACACCACGATCCTGGTAGCAGGCGTCTCGGACGTCACCCCGAACGCCCACCTCCACGTCGCCATCGCCACCGGCCCCTCCCCGGACGGTTCCCCGTACCCCCACGGCCACCTCACCGCGACCTCCACCCGCCAGGACGCGCTGGTCGCCATCACCGACCTCACCGCCACCACCATCCAGCTCCTGGGCCTGCCCGCCGCACCCCAGGTGGTCGGCCGATCCTGGCAGCCGGGCGGGCCCGCTCCCGCCACGACGTCCGAGACGGTGACAGAGCTGGCGGACGCGGATCTGGCCAGCCAGGTGTTGCGGGAGGTGCGGGGGCCGTTCTTCGCCGTGCTGGTCGCGGTCCAGCTCCTCTTCTACGCCTTCGCCGCCCTCGCCCTCCGCCTGCGCCGCCGCCGCTCCCCCGCCACGACCACAGCACGCCGGGACACCCAGGGCACGGGGGGCACGGACGCGAAGGTCAACGGCTCGCAGGCAACGACACAGGACGCCAACGCGGAGGCAGCAGGCGCGGGCTCGGGCAGGGGCACGAGCGCTGACGTGGGCGCAGGTGCTGGCTCTGTCCTGGGCTCGGGAGCGGGCGCTGGCTCCGGCGCGAACGTGGGCGCTGACGTGGGCGCTGACGTGGGTGCTGACGTGGGTGCAGGTGCTGGCGCTGGCCTAGGTACTGGCCCACGCGCAGACGCTAGCTCCGGCGCGGACGGGGGTGCGGGCGCAGAGGTGAGCACCGGCGCTGGTGCCAGCGCAGGCACAGGCACGAGCGCAGGCACAGGCACGAGCGCAGGCACAGGCACGAGCGCAGGCACAGGTGTGGGCGTGGGCGCGGGTGTGGGTGTGGGTGTGGGGGGTGCGGAGGTGGCGGGTGTGCTGGACGCGAGCACTTCCAAGCTGCTCAGAGCCGTCCAGGTCGTGGCCGTGATCAGCGGTGCGATTGCCGTATCCACCTTCTTGGCCCAGTTGGTCCCTTGGTGGACGCTCCCCGTGCCGATGTTGTCGGTGATCGTGACGATCCTCGCCATCGCCGGCCTGATCACCGGGCTCGCCTTCGCCGGTCCCTGGCGTTCGCATGTGATCGGCCCTCTCACCGTCGTCGCTTCCATCACCTCGCTTGCCCTTCTGATTGACGTGATGACGGGCTCGAAGCTGCAGGTCAACGCCGTGACCGGGTACGAGCCCGTGACCGGTGGACGTTTTTACGGGTTCAGCAACATCGCCTTTGCGATCTACGCCACGGGCACTGTGCTGGGGTTGGCCGGGGTGGCTCAGTGGCTGCTCGGGAGAGGGGTGGCGCGGGTTGTGGTGGTCGGGGTGTGTGCGCTGTACGGGGGGTTCGCGATCTTCGCGGATGGGTGGCCTTCGTGGGGGGCGGACTTCGGGGGCGTTCCGGCGTTCGTGATCGGGCTGGCCGTTTTTCTGATGTTGCTGTCCGGTAAACGGGTGTCGTTGGGGCGGCTGGTCATCGTGGGGCTGGTAGGGGCGGCGATCGTGGGGGTGTTGTCGGTTGTGGACTGGTTGCGGCCGCAGACGCAGCGGACGCACCTGGGGAATTTCGTGCAGCAGGTCATTGATGGTCAGGCGTGGACCGTGATCGGGCGTAAGTTCGGCGCCATGGTCGGGGTGACTGTGGGGAACTGGTCGTTGACGCTCCTTTCGCTGGTGGCGCTGGCCTTCCTGTTTCTGGTGCTGGCTCGGCCGTCGCGGTGGGGGGCCGCGGCGCTCGGGCTGGCCTATCGTCAGGCGCCGACGTTCAGGGCGGGATTGTTCGGCGCGCTGACGTGTGCCTTTGTCGGCTTTTTGATGAACGACTCCGGGATCGCCATTCCTGCCATGGCGCTCACGGTGGCGGTGCCGCTGACGCTGGCGGCGTGCGTGCGGGCCCTGCAGCTCGCCACGCCCACATCACCAGCAGAGCGGTCAGAGCCAGCAGCGCCCAGGCGAGCTGAGGCCTGAGCACCTTGCCGAGCCAGTCGAGATCGACCGGCACCTCCTGCACCCTGGCAGGCAGGTACGCCAGCGACAGGACCAGCAGGTGCACGACCACGAACCTGTCCAGGGCGGAGGCCGCGACCAGGGCGAGCAGCCCGAACGCCAGCCCGTCGTACCAGGGCAGGATGTACGGCGTGGCGAACAAATAGGCCACCACCAGGCAAACGGCCACCACCGGCGCCTCCAGCTCGCCGCCTGAGCCCGCGCCAAGCGACCCTCCGCGCCCGCCGGGCGACCCTCCGTCTGCGTCGCACCGTCCTCCATGCGCGTCGCACCGTCCTCCATGCGCGCCGCGCAGCCCTCCGTGCGCGCCGGGCGACCTCCCGTCTGCGTCGCGTAGCCCTCCGTGCGCGTCGGGCGACCTCCCGCGTGCGCTGCCCAGACCTCCGTGCGCGTCGGGAGACCTCCCGCGTGCGCCGGGCAGACCTCCGTGCGCGCCGAGCAGTGCTCTGCGTGTCGCCAGGCGGAGCAGCGTCCAGGCGATGAGTGCCAGCAGTAGGAGGGAGCCGATCTGGATCTCTCCCCGGTACGCGGTTCCAGGGCCCACGATCGCCTGGAGCCAGCCCTGGACGAGCTTCCACGGGGACGCGTGCGAGATCGACTTGCTCGTCCTGGTCATCGGGGCGATCGCCTCAGGGCCGACGATCGCGTACCCCACGACCACCACCGCGACCGCGCATCCCGCCATGAGGGCCAGGCGGGCGGGGCGGCGGCGCAGCTCCCAGGCCGGGCCGAGCGCCACCAGGCCAGCGTTGACCTTGATGGCCACCCCGAGGCCCAGCAGGACGCCCGCGCCGACGGGGCGGCTCCTGGCCAGGAGGGCGGCGACCATGCAGGCGATGGCGAGGGTGTCGACGTGCATGCCCGCGACAAGCTGGTAGAGCAGGAGGGGGTTGACCGTCCAGAGGAGCGCGGCGCGCAGGCGCGTGGCGGGGTCGTGCCTGGTGAAGCGGTCGATGAGCAGGGCCGTGGCGATGAAGGCGGCGGCGTTGACCAGGGCCAGGATGAAGATGGTCAGTCTGAGTGAGTCGCCGCCTATCCAGCTCGCCAGCGCCTGCACGGCCGTGGCGATGGGGCCGTAGACGCTGGGCTCTTCGCGCCAGGGTTTCTCCACCGCGTCGGCGATGGGGTCGCCCGGGAGGTTGATGGCGCCATGTGTGTACGGGTTGAGGCCGAGGGTGACCATGCGGCCGTAGGCGGCGTAGTTGAGATGGTCGGCGGATCCGGAGGGAGGGAGGAACGCCAGGATGCCGGCGGTCAGGCAGCCGAGGAGGACGAGGGATCGCGGGTCGGGCAGCCGTGATCTGCTGGTGGCGGGCGGGGAACTCGGCGGGCCGAGGGTGTGCAGGGCGCCCAGCAGGCCGAGGCCGCCGAGCACGATGGCCAGCGCTGCCAGGGCGATCACCAGGTGTGGCTCTGGCTGGGCGTTCAGGGAGTAGGGCGGTTGCCAGGACGGGCCGCTCAGGGCGGGGACCACCGCCGATGGGCCGAGCAGGCCGATGGTGATCGTCAGGAGGATCGAGACGCCGATCGCCGCCATGGCGGCCCCTGCCGCTCGGGCCGGTGCGTGCGTGCGGTGCGTCTGCGAAGTCACCGGGAAATTCCAGCACACTCGGGAGAGGCGTTCCGACGAAGCAAGGTTACCTGTGGACAACCGCTCCGACAGCACGGTGATCTGTGGACGGCGGCTTCGGGGGAGCGATCACCTGTGGACGGCTGCCGCAAAGGCACGCACGGTTGCCAGTGCATACCGGCCGCGGAGACACGGTTGCCTGTGGACAACTGCTTCGGCAACACGGCTGCCTGTGGACGACCGGCTCGCGGTGCCCGCCCGTCACTCCCCGGTCAGCCCGTCCACCGACTCGCGGATGAGGTCGGCGTGGCCGTTGTGCCGCGCGTACTCCTCGATCATGTGCACCAAAATCCACCGCACGCTGACCCTGCGCCCGTCCGGCCACGCACGCCCGGACAGGCGGCCCAGGCCGCCGTCCGCGAGTGCCTCGTCGAGCAGCAGCCGCGAGCGGGACACCGCGTCCTGCCAGAGGGCGTGCAGCTCCTCAGGGGTGTCCTCGGCGGCCGAGTGCCACTCCCAGTCGGGGTCGCTCTTCCAGTCCACCGTGGTCCACAGCGGCTGGCCCTCGCGGTCGTGCAGTTGGACGGAGAACCAGTGGTTCTCGACGTACGACAGGTGCTTGAGCATCCCGCCGAGCGTCATCGACGACGCGCCCACGGTGGCCTTGAGCCCGGACGCGTCCAGCCCCGCGCACTTCCACGCGAAAGTGGCGCGGTGGAACTCCAGGTAACCCACGAGGGTGGCGAGCTCGTCGCCGTCGAGGGGAGGTTCTGGACGACCCTGCTCATCGATATCAGGCATGCCGGAAGTGTAGGGGCAGGCCGCTCAGCGGCGATGCCGGAGCTTGTCGAGGTTCTGGACGACCACGGGCTCCCGCACCGCCAGCGCCCGCGCCACGTCGCGCAACTGCCGTGCCCTGTGTAGCTGGGCGCGCCAGTCGGTGCCGGTGGCCCGGTGCGCCATGTCCACCTCGACCTCCGCGACGCGGTACCCCTTGCGCAGCAGGTCGATGGTCAGCGCCGTCTCCACCCCGAACCCGTGCGCCAGCGGCCGCGCCGCCTCGAACGCGGCTCGCGTGAGGCAGCGTTGCCCGTTGAGCGGCTGGGCGGGGTCGAACCCGGTGGCCCGGCGGATGCCCTCCTTCGACAGGCGGACCACTAAGCCGTGGCCGCCGAGCCGCACCCGCGTGGTGAACACGGCGATCGTCATGTCCGCCTCGCCCTCGCGCACGGGCGCGATGAGCGGCGCCGCGGCCTGGGCCGTGTCGCCGAGGTCGGCGTCGAGGAAGAGGAGGTGGCGCGGGGTGGCGTCCTCGTCGAGGAGGCGTACGGCCTCGGCGCCCGTCTCCATGGCGGCGGCCTTGCCGCGGTTGCGGCTGTGGCGCACCACCCTGGCTCCGGCCGCGCGGGCCACCCTGCCGGTCTGGTCGGACGAGCCGTCGTCGACGACCACGACGAGGTCGACGCCGGGCAGCGCCGCGGCGGCCTTGACGGTGGCCGCGATGCGGTCCGCCTCGTTGACGGCGGGAATGATGACCGCCGTGTCGCCGCTCACCGGTCATCGCCTCCGCGATAGCTGCTCGTCGCGTCCGCCTTCAACCGGTCATCGCCTTCGCGAAAACCGCTCGTCGCGTCCATCCTCACCGTACGTCGCTTCCGCAGCGACTCCCTCACCGTACGTCGCCACCGCGGCGACGCCGGCCCCTCCGGCCATCGCCTCCGCGGCGACGTACGAACCGTCATGAGCCCTCTGCGATGAGAAACTCCTGCGGCACCTCGTCGTGCACGGTGAACACCGAGTCGAGACCCGTCACCTGAAGGATCTTGCGTACGGCCGGCCGCGGGGCCGCCACTTCCAGCGCCCCTCCCTGCTCTTTCATCCGCTTGAGCGCCGAGAGCAGCACATTCATCCCCGTGGAGTCGCAGAAATCCACGGCGGACATGTCGATGACCACCCGGCTAGGCCCGTCCTGCAGCAGCCGAGTGAACTCGGACTGCAGGTGGGGCGCCGTATAGAGGTCGATTTCTCCGGTGATGGCAACGAGTGCGCACCCGGCATGTGATCGAGTCGAGACCTTGAGCTCCACATGGGCAGGCTAGCGGCGCGAGCGCTTCCGGTCACGTTGTCACGCCGATAGGGGAACCACAGGTTTTTGTCCTCCGTTTGGGCTCCATGAAAACGGAGAGTACGCGAAGCTTGACAGCGTGACACGGGAACCGCCACCGCTTCGTGGAGAAGGAGGGGCTGGGGCACGACCGACGGGCCCCGCATCGATGAACGCAGAAAAACCGGAAGACGCTCAGCGCCAAGGGCTCCGAGAACGCCTGGAGACCATCCTCATCAGCACAGAGAAGGCGACGTCATGGCATGACCAAGCAGGACGCCTGCGCGGCCTGGTGAACCACGAAGGCTACGTCCCCATCCGCACCAGGCTCGCGATCGAGGACCTGGAGTTCCTCGCCGGGGCGCGCACCGAGTTGCTCAGGTTCTCCGAGTTGGGGCTGCGGTTGCTCGATCTGCACCAGCCGCGCGACGCGGGGGGCATCACGAGTGACACCGCCCACCCGATACTGCGCTGCCGGAGCTGCATGTGGCGCTGGCCGTGCCCGACGTTCCGGGCGATGGCGGAGTCGTTCGGCGAGCCGCGGGACCTGCCGGAAAGCGCCTGAGCGAGGGCCTGAGGTAGGGCAGCAGAGGCCTGAGGCGCCCGGGCAAGGACCTGAGGTGCCTGAGCACAGGCCGGAGGTGCCTGCTCAAGGGCCGTGAGCGCCTGATCAAGAGCCTGGGAGCGTCTGAGCGAGGCGACGGAGAGGTCAGCCGCCGACCAGGGGCAGCCGGATCTCGAACCGGCACCCCGGCCCGTCGTTGACCACCTCGATCACCCCGTCGTGCGCCTCCACGATCCCCTGCGCGATGGCCAGCCCGAGCCCGGCCCCTCCGTCAGCGGTGGGGGTACGAGCCGTCTCCCCCCGGAAGGCCACCTCGAACACCCGGGGCAGGTCCTCCTCGGGTATCCCCCCGCAACAGTCCGTGACCGACAGGCAGGCCATCCCCGAGGCGTCCACCCCGGCCCTGAGCACCACGCTCTGGTCGGACGGCGTGTGCCTGATGGCGTTGACCACCAGGTTGCCGAGGGCCCGGCCGAGAGCTCCGGCGTCCGCCTCGACGGGCACGGCGGCCGACGCCTCGGCGGTGAGCACCACGCCCTTGGCTCTGGCCAGCGGCTCCGCGCCGGCCAGCGTGTCGGCGACGAGGTCGGCGAGCCCGATCCTGGCCCGCGACAGCCGCAGGGCCCCGGCGTGGATGCGTGACAGCTCGAACAGGTCGTCCACCATCGCGGACAGCCGTTCGACCTCCAGCTTGATCTGCCCGTGGTAGCGGGCGACGGTCTCGGGGTCGGAGACGACGCCGTCCTCCAGCGCCTCGGCCATGGCGCGCATCCCGGCCAGCGGCGTGCGCAGGTCGTGGCTGACCCAGGCGACGAGCTCACGCCGCGCCTCCTCCAGGGCCCGTTCCCGCACGTACGCCTCCTCCAGGGTGTTCGCGATGGTCTGCAGCTCGGCGGGCAGCCCTGCCGGGGCTGTGAACGGCGACCTGCGCACCGCCTCGACCAGCCGCCTGCTCTCCCCGACCACCCGTCTGGCCAGTACGAACGCCACGCCCAGGCCTACGAGCCCGCCGACCGCCACCACGCTCAGCACGAAGTCCTTGGTCGCCCCCTCGATGATCATCTTGTTGATGATCGCCACGACGCCGGCGAGCGTGGCGGTCACGGCGACCACCACGACCACGGCCAGCATCACCCCGATGGACCTGGTGCGCAGCCGCCACATCAGCCAGATGCCGGCCAGCGCGATGAGCAGCCCCAGCCCGGCCGTGACGGCCACGATCATGGGCAGGTCCCCCGGCCGGGGCATCAAGGCCCCTCCACGGGCTCGCGCGGCATCAAAGCCCCTCCATGGGTTCGTACCGGTAGCCGACCCCCCAGACGGTGACGATCCTGCGCGGGTCGGTCGGGTCGGGCTCGATCTTCTCCCGCAGCCGCCTGACGTGCACGGTCACGGTGGACGAGTCGCCGAACGACCACCCCCACACCTGGTTGAGCAGCGCCGACCGGCTGAACGCCTGGCGCGGGTTGCGCATGAGGTGGGCCAGCAAATCGAACTCGCGAGCGGTCAGCAGCACCTCCTCGCCGCGCAGCCGTACCTCGTGGGCCCCCACGTCCACCACCAGGTCGCCGTCACGCAGGACCCCGGTGCCGCCGGTGACGGAGGCGCCGCGCGCCCGCCGCAGCACCGACTGCACGCGCAGCGCCAGCTCGCGCGGGCTGAAGGGCTTGACCACGTAGTCGTCGGCGCCGGTCTCCAGGCCGACCACGCGGTCGATCTCCTCGCCGAGCGCGGTCAGCATGATCACCGGGACCGGCCAGCGTTCCCTGAGCTTCCTGCACACCTGGAGCCCGTCGATCTTGGGCAGCATCAGGTCGAGCACCATGAGGTCGGGTGGCCTGGCCAGCGCCCTGCGCAGCGCCTCCGCGCCGTCGCCGACGCACTCGACCTCGTGCCCGTCACGCTCCAGATAGCGCGCCACGACCTCGGACACGGTCGGATCGTCGTCGACCACCAGGATGCGCGTGTTCACGATTTCACGGTACGGCCGCGGTGCCCGGAAGTGCGGCGTACGTCATCGCTTCGTAAGGCTCGCGGATCATGTCCCGAGGACGTACGGTGGCTCTCATGGGTAGAGTCGTGATGCTCGTCATAGGGACCTTGCTGGGTCTCTTCGTGCTGTTCAACTTCCTGCTGCCGATGCTGGCAGGCTTGATCAAGCTCGCCTTGATCGTCGGCGTCATCGCGGTCCTCGTCTTCGTGGCGGTCGCCGTGGTGGGCAAGTCCTCGCGGTCGCACTGACCTTGACGCAGTTCCTGTTCGATCCGTGGCTGGTGGGGATCACCATGGTGGCGATCCTGCTGCTGGCCACGTGGGCGGCCACGCTGCTGCCCACCCTCAGCGGAGAGCCGGCGAGCTTCCCGCTGTCCTACGCGCGCCGCACGGCCTTCCAGCGGCAGCGCGACCCCGACGCGGCAGGCCGGTCGCGTCCACGAGCGCCTTAGGCGTGCCCCGCTTTCACGTCAAGCGGGGCTCTCTCGGCTGAGAAGGCATGAGCGAGCCCGGACATCCCCCTCAGAGGAACAGGGCTCATGATCGATTCTCTTGTCACGTTCGTCATCAGCATGTCCGGCGGCAGCGCCGCGCTCGGGATCGTGCTGTTCACGCTGGCCGTGCGGCTCCTGCTGCTGCCGCTCAACGTCCGCCAGGCCCGTACCATGAAGATCCGCGAGAAGCTCGCGCCGAAGCTGCGTGAGCTGCAGAAACGCCACGCGCGCAACCCGGAGCGGCTGTCGCGGGAGCTGAGCGCGCTGTACGCCAAGGAAGGCACCTCGCCGTTCGCCGGCTTCCTGCCGATGCTGGTTCAACTGCCGTTCATGTGGCTGATGTACAACGTTGCCACGCACCAGACCGCGCTCGTCGGTCACCAGCTTTTCGGAGCACCCCTGGGGCAGCAGGTCGCCGGGGTGATCGCCAATTACGGTCTGGTCAGCGGACCGGTTTTGGTCTTTGTATTGGTCATCGCGCTGGTCGCAGCGGTGGCCTGGCTCTCCGCCCGTCAGATGAAGATCGCCGAAGAGCAGCCCGAGCTGATGAAGAAGATCATGCGGCTGCTGCCGTACGGCTCCGTGGTGGCCGCGCTCGTGCTGCCGCTGGCCGCCGGGCTCTACCTGCTCGTCTCGACGGCATGGGCCGTCACGGAGCGGGCGGCGCTCAACAGGCGGCTCCAGGTCGCCTAGCTAGCTGACCTCACGCAGGGCCGCCACCTGCCCGTTCACCGACTGGCTGGGAGCGGGCAGGATGGCCCAGACGGTGGTCGTGTCACCGTCGTGCCGGACCCCCCAGCTCTCCGCCACGTACTCCACGATGCCCAGCCCCCGGCCCCCGAGTGAGGACAGGGTCGGGCGGCCCGCCCGCGGCTCGGTGGCCGCACCCCCGTCGCTCACCGCCACTTCGATGTGATCGTCGCTTCGCAGCCAGGCCACTCTCACCATGCCCGACGGCAGCGGATGCGCGTGCCGCAGCGCGTTGCTCAGCAACTCGCTCACCACCAGCACGGCATCGTCGATCGCGGCGGCAAAGACCCCGCAGTCCTGCAGGTCAGTGCTCAGACGCTGGCGGGCGACGGCAACGCTGGACGGCGCGTACGGCAGCAGCACCACGCTTGACACACCCACCTCCCCGTTACCCGTGCCCCCCGCGGGAACACTCCCCGGTACGACCGAAATGCCCCGTTACTCGATCCCAGAAACCGCATCTCGATCACAGCTTGTACACATTGGACGATAGATCAGCTCAACCGTGACCACCTCGTTACCGCATCGGTGTGTCGGATCGGATAGGGGAAGCACACCTGAGTACAAGTCGCATTCTGGTGCCTCCTCCTGGCCTCGGATGCGCGCTGACATCTCCCCCCTGTGCCCTGGCGAGACTGCGGACGATGTAGAGCCCGAGCCCCACTCCACCAAACCGTCTCCGGTCGCCGCTGTCCACCTGGACGAACCGCTCAAAGATCCGCTCCCGGTCAGGCGGGGCGATACCGACTCCCTCATCATCGACCACGACGACCACGTTGTCCTCTTCCGGCCAGGCCCCCACGGTGATGAGCCCGCCCCTCGGCGAGTACTTGAACGCGTTCTCCAGAAGCTGGCCGAGAATGATGTCGGTGGCCAGGGGGTCGCCCAGCACGTACGGCAGCCCGTCAGGCAGCTCCACCTCCACCCGGTGCTTGTCCGACAGATCGGGCAGCCCCAGAGTGGCCCCGTGGATCCGCCCTGCGAGGTCGAACTCCTCGATCCGCACCTTCAGCTCGTCGGCCCCCGCCCTGGCGCCCAGCAGCAGGTGGTCCATCAGCTCGCCCAGCGACCTGGCCCGCTCGGCGATCGTGTGCACGGCCGAGCGGCGCTCGGGGTCGCCCATCTTGTCCCAGCGCGAGTCGAGTGTGCTGGCGAACCCGCGCACGATCGTGATCGGCGTGCGCAGCTCGTGGCTGGTGGTGGCCAGGAACAGGTCCTTGGCCTCCTCCAGCTCCTTGGCCGCGGTCACGTCGCGGAAGTCCACGACGACCTCGCCGGTCTCCTCGATCTGCGCGCTGACCACGTCCAGCCACCGCCCGTTGTCGAGCTGGAAGGTGCCCTTCTCCCCGGCCACCGGCACGGGGAACGGCGGCGGGCCGCCGATGACGGTCTCGCCGTGCAACGCGGTCAGCTCGGCCGCCGCCGGGTTCCAGCGCACGACGCGGCCGCTCTGGTCGAGCACGGCGATGCCGTCGGCGCTGGCGTCGAACACGGCGCGCTCGTGCGCCCGCTGCCGCACCGCCTCCTGGTAGGCCACCGCGTTGCCGACCGCGATGCCCGCGTGCCCGGCCAGCAGCTCCAGCAGCTCCAGCTCCAGGTGTCCCGGCGTGCTGTTGGCGAACAGCGCGTAGAGCGCGCCGTACGGCCGACCGCCCACGGCCGCCAGCCCCAGCGCGATCGTGTGCAGCCCGCCCAGCCGCGCCCACACCAGGTCGTCGAGCCCGTTCGACTCCAGCATCACGGTCTTGCCCGTGCGTAAAAGTTTGTCCACCAGGCTCGTGCGCAGCTCGGTGGTGGTGCCCCTGATCGAGGCGGGCAACTGGTACGTGCTGACCAGCCGCAGCCGCTCGCCTTCGATGAGCACGAACCCGCCCGCGTCCGCCCCGGTCAGCTCGGTCAGGCTGGCCGAGATCCGGTCGAGCACGGCCGACAGCTCCAGCTCGGAGTTGATGTCGCCGACCACGTCGGTGAGCCGGCGGACGAGCCTGGCCCGGCGCGCCACCCGCTCCCTGGCCACGTGGTCGGCCAGCGCCGGGTGGTAGACGCACACGTAGCCCGCCACAGCGCTGCCCAGGCGCAACGCGCTGATGTCCACCCGCAGGTCGAGCAGGGTGCCGTTGCTGTGCAGCCGTCTGGTGCGCAGCGAGACCGGCTCGCCGGTGCGCACCCGCTCCAGCGCGGCGGTGTGCTCGGTCGTCAGCTCGTCGGGCACGATGGGCGGCCTGCGACCGACCACCTCCTCCGCGCTCCAGCCGAACACCCGCTCCGCCGCGGCGTTCCAGACCAGCACGGTCTGGTCCCTGTCGAGCGCCACGACGGCGTTGGGCGAGCTGGCGAGCGCCGCGCGAGCGATCTCATCGTCACTACCGGCCCATTCGTCCCCCACCACTCCATAGTGCACGCGGTGCGGTGGGTGCGTCGGGAGATCCGTCCGATACGCTGCCGTCACGGTGATTCCCGGCGGTGGAGGGTGCGAGGCATGTCGAGCAACGATCTCGATGCCCTGTTGCGGGTGACCTCCAGCACCTATCGGGGCGAGACGCCGCCCGACATCGCCTTCGGCACCTACGACGGCGCCGTGGGCAGGCTGGTGCTGGCCGTGACGGGCAAGGGCGTCGCCGCCTGCAGCTTCGAGGCGGAGAACGACGTGTACGAGCTGGTCAGCAGGCACGTGGGCACGTTCATCGGGCCCGATGCCAGGCGGCTCGACCCGGTGCGCAGAGAGCTGGACGCGTACTTCTCCGGGCGGCTGCGCACCTTCACCGTGCCGGTCGACCTGCGGCTGGCCACCCCGTTCGCGCGGTCCGTGCTGCAGAAGACCATCGCCGTGCCCTACGGCACCACCACGACGCTGGAGCACATCGGCGAGAGCATCGGCCGGCCGCGCGCGCTGCGGGCGATCGGCAACGCGCTGGCCTCCAACCCCGTCTGCGTGATCGTGCCCTGCCACCGGGTGGTGCGCGAGGACGGCGCGCTCGGCGACTACGCGGGCGGCCAGTCCGCCAAGCAGCACCTGCTCAACGTCGAACGGAAGGCCTCCGCAGCACCAGGCCGATGAGCAGGGTGACCACCGCGGCCACCAGGGCGCCGCCCAGCGCCCCGTTCATCCACACCTGCCGGGTGAAGCCGATGGCGCCGCGCGCGTCCGCCCAGAGCTCGTCCCAGGCCGCGATGGTCGGCGTCGAGGTCGTCAGCCAGTAGGCCGCGAAGCCGAGCGCCCACGGCACCAGCATCGGCCAGCGCGAGGGCGCGTGCTCGGCGGTGTTCCAGCGGCGGGCGCCGCCCAGCAGGAAGTAGTCCACGGCCAGCACGGCGAACATCGGCACGAACACCGCCCCGATCACGCCCAGGAACGCGCCGTACGAGGTCACGTCCACGAGCAGGGCGATCACGACGGTGAGCACCCCGATGACGACGGAGAAGACGCGCCGGTCCACGCGCGGCATCAGGTTCTGCAGCGAGACCGTGGTGGAGTAGACGTTGGCGAAGGACTGGTCGGTCTCGCGCAGCACCAGGATCGCGAAGAACAGCGCGCCCAGCGGCACCGCGACGAACGTGCCGAAGACGGCGTCCGCGTCGCCCGCGATGGCCACCGCGTAGACGCCCAGCCCCAGGCAGGCCACCTGGGCCAGCGTGTAGCCGCCGACCACGCCGGTGAAGGCGGCGCCGGTGGAGCGGGAGTGCCGGGCGAAGTCGGCGGCCATCGGCACCCACGACACCGACAGGGCGATCACGTAGTCGACCGCGGCGGGGAAGGCGATCCACGTGCCGCCCTCCTGCGCGGGCGCCTCACGCAGGAAGAACCAGGCGAACCAGACCATGGCGATGATCACGCCGATGGTGACGTACCTGCGCAGCACGCGGATCGAGCCGAGCGGCCAGATCGACAGCGCGGTGGTCAGCACCCCCGCCACGATCACCCACACCGCGTACGGCACCGCGGGGAAGATCGCGCCCGCGCCCGTGGCGATCACCCACAGCTCGAAGGCGCCCCAGCCGAGCATCTGCACGATGTTCAGCAGGGTCGGCGCGTAGGAGATGCGCGCCCCGAACAGCCCGCGCAGCAGCACCATCGACGGCTGCCCCGTCTGCGTGCCCGGAATGGCCGACAGGCCCACCATGGCGGTGCCGATCAGGCTGCCGACCACGGTCGCCACCAGTGCCGCCGCGAGGCTGAGCGGGGCGTCGCCGAGCGGGTTGACCAGGAACATCGCCCCGGAGAAGCCGAGGAGGCTGACGCCGAGGTTCGCCCAGAGCGCGCCCTGGTCGAGCACGCCCAGCGTCCTCGGCGGCCGGCCTTCGAGTGTCAGCGGAACTTCGTCGGCGACATGCGTCATCGCACACTCCCTACGCCGGCATTACCCGGACAGGTTCAGGCGGTCGGCAGCGGCTGTGTTGCTGCCCTCTCAGCCCGGCACCCCGAGCTCCCGCGACGATCTGTAGTTTGTGCCCTCATCATGCCCCAATGACGACAGAACCGCCATAGTGGGTAGGTTCCAGCGCCCGCCGGCTCGGCTTCAGGCGACGTACGGCGGCTGCCCCGTCTCGCTCACCATCGGCTTGCGCGCCGACTCCCACGCCTGCATGCCGCCGCCCACGTTGACCGCGTCACGCCCGAGCTGGTTGAGCCAGGCCGCCACGTTCATGGACCGGCCGCCCACCCGGCACACCACGTAGACCGTGCGGTCGGCGGGCACCTCCTCGACCCGGCCCTGGATCTGCGTCATGGGGATGTGCACGGCCTCCGGGGCGTGGCCGGCCAGCCATTCGTCCTGCTCGCGGACGTCGAGCAGGTAGGCGTCGGAGGGGACGGCGGTGGCCTCGATCTCAGGAACGGTCATGGCTCCATCATCTCGCGCCGCGCGTCGTAGGCGGCACGCGCCGCGATGATCTCCTCCTGGTGCGACTCGGTCCACGTCACCAGCGACTTGATGGTCTCGTGCAGCGTGCGGCCGAGCGGCGTCAGCGCGTAGTCCACGCGCGGCGGCACCACCGGATGGACCTTCCGGCTGACCAGGCCGTCGCGTTCGAGCTGGCGCAGGGTGACGCTGAGCATGCGCTGGCTGATGCCGTCGATCTCGCGGCGGAGCTGGGTGAAGCGCAGGCTCTGGCAGTCGAGCAGGGCGATCACCAGCAGCGACCACTTGTCGGCGATGCGGTCCAGGATCTGCCGGACCTCGCAGTCCTCGCGCACGTCCCACTGGCGCACGTCGTAGTCGTCGTCCACGGTGCCTTCGCAATAACTGAGTGATCTCAAAGTGCCGTCTTCCACAGGATTTCATGCTGTCGCATGATGTGGGCGGTTACAAGAGATAACCGACCTGCCTATTCGTAACCGGGGGTTTGTTGTGCCTGTCACCGCCCGCACCTGGGGCGTACTGATCGTGCTGTGCGGCGCCATCTTCCTGGAGGGCATCGACGTGGCCATGCTGAACGTCGCCCTGCCGTCCATCCGGGCAGACCTGGGGCTGTCCACCGGCATGCTGAGCGGGGTGGTGAGCGCGTACGTGCTCGGCTACGGCGGCTTCATGCTGCTCGGCGGCCGGGCGGCCGACCTGCTGGGACGGCGGCGGATGTTCCTGCTCTGGCTGGTGGTGTTCCTGCTCTTCTCCGGCCTCGGCGGCTTCGCGACCGAGGGGTGGGTGCTGCTGGTGGCCAGGTTCGTCACCGGGGTGGCCGCCGCGTTCATGACGCCCGCCGGCCTGTCACTGATCACCACCAACTTCCCTGAAGGCCCGCAGCGCAACCGGGCCCTGCTGGTCTACGCGGGCACGGCCGCGGGCGGTTTCGCGCTCGGGCTGGTGATCGGCGGGCTGCTGACCGCGATCGGCTGGCGCTGGGTGTTCTTCGCCCCGGTGGCGCTGGCGCTGGTGATCCTGCTGGCCGCCGTCGTCCTGATCAGGGACCAGGAGGCGCCGCCCGCGGCGGGCGGCTTCGACGTGGCGGGCGCCGTCAGCGTCACCGGCGCGATGATCCTGCTCGTCTACGGCGTCGTACGCCTGGAGCACCTCTCGGACGGCCCCCTCCTGACCATCGGCGCCTTCGCGGCCGGCCTGGCCCTGCTGGCGCTCTTCGTGGCCGTGGAGCGCCGCTCAGCCAGCCCCCTCGTCCGGCTCGGCATCCTGCGCTCGCGCCCGCTGGTCCGCGCGAACGTGATGGCCGCGCTGCTCACGGCCTCGTTCTTCGGCTTCCAGTTCCTGGTCACCCTCTACCTGCAGGAGCTGCGCGGCTGGTCCGCCGTCCAGACCGGGCTGGCCATGCTGGCGGCGGCCGTGGACGTGGTGCTGGCCCCCGTGCTGACGCCGTGGCTGGTCAACCGGTTCGGCAACGCCAGGGTGGTGCTCGGCGGGCTGCTGTCGGGCCTGCTGGCCTACGCGCTGTTCCTCGGGGTGGGCCTGGACTGGACGTACGCGGCGATGCTGCCGTCGATGCTGCTGATCGGCCTGATGTTCGCCTTCGTGTACGGGCCGCTGACGATCGTGGCCACGGACGGGATCGCCGGGCACGAGCAGGGGCTGGCCGGTGGGCTGATCAACTCCTCGTTCCAGTTCGGCGCGGCCCTGGGGCTGTCCATGGTGACCGCCGTCAACGTGGCGGCCCTGGGCGGGATGACGGGGGCGGAGGCCGGGCTGGACGCGATGCGCACGGCCCTGGTGGTGCCCGTCACGGCCACGCTGCTGGCAGCCGTCATCGCGGTCGCGGGCCTGCGCGCCCGGGTCCGGGAAGAGGTGCTGAGCGCTACCTGAGCAGCTTCACCAGGCGAGCGCTACCTGAGCAGCTTTGGGCAGGCGAGCGCTACTTGAGCAGCTTGGACAGGCGGCGGTCGGCCAGCGGCTTGCCGCCTGTCTGGCAGGTGGGGCAGTACTGCAGCGACGAGTCGGCGAACGAGACCTCCCTGATCGTGTCGCCGCACACGTCGCAGGGCTGCCCCGCCCGGTTGTGCACCCGCAGGCCCGACTTCTTCTCCGCCTTCAGGTCCTTGGCCGCCAGCCCGTGCGCGCGCTCGACCGCGTCGCGCAGCGTGGTGACGATGGCCTCGTGCAGGTCGGCGATCTGCGCGTCGGTCAGCGTTGCCGCGATCTTGAACGGGGACATCTTGGCGGCGTGCAGCACCTCGTCGGAGTAGGCGTTCCCGATGCCCGCGATCACCTTCTGGTCGCGCAGGAGGCCCTTGATCTGGGTGCGGTTGCCGCCGATGATCCGCTTGAGCGCCTCGACGGTGAAGGAGTCGGCGAGGGGGTCGGGGCCGAGCGTGGCGACGTTCGGGATCTCGTCCGGATTTTTCGTGACATAGACGGCGAGGCGCTTCTGGGTCCCGGCCTCGGTCAGCTCGAAGCCGGGCGCCAGGCCCTCGTCGTCCGGCGCCAGCCTCACCCGTACCGCCAGCGGCCCCTTGCCCGGCCGCACCGGCTTGGCCGCGGACAGGTCGTCACGCCAGCGCAGCCACCCCGCGCGGGCCAGGTGGATGACCAGGTGCAGGCCGTCGCAGTCGAGGTCGAGGAACTTGCCGTGCCGGGCCACGCCCGTGACGGTCAGCCCGCCGAGCGCGGTGACCGGCGGGTCGAACGTCTTCAGCGCCTGGATGGCGACCACGTCGACCCCGAGGATCGTGCGGCCGACCGCCCGCTCGCGCAGGAAGCCGGCAAGGGACTCCACTTCGGGAAGTTCGGGCATACCACCAGGGTACGTGCCGCCACCCCATGTTCACGGAACGTCCCAGAACGCCAGCTCGTGCGTCATCCCCTCGGTGAACACCTCCTCGGCGCGGTCCACGTCCGGCCGGGCTTCGTCGATCATCTGCCCGATCCGCGCGGTGAGCGCCGCGAACCCCGGATCCGCGTAGGTGTCCACCCAGGCCCGGTAGCGCGGCTCCTTGGGCGGGTTCTCCGCCAGGATCCGCCCGAGGTTGGAGTACCCCCACATGCACGGGTACAGCGCCGCCAGCCCCTCCCCGTACGACGCCGCCGACTCCAGCAGGAACCCCGTGTACGCCTCGCACGCCGGCCCCTTCACCGCCCCCTCCAGATCGGCCCCGAACTCCGCAGACATCGTCCGGTGCAGGCTCAGCTCGTCGTGGAAGGTGGTGTGCGCCAGGTCCACCAGGTCGCCCAGGTGCCCGTCGGGCGCCTGCCAGGCCAGCCGGGCGAAGACCCGCACGTAGTCCAGCAGGAACAGGTAGTCCTGCTCCAGCCACGACCTGAACACGTGCTCGGGCAGGTCACCGCGCCCGATCCCGGCCACCGTGGCATGGTCGAGCTGCGCCTGGAGCAGCGGGTGACCGATGGCGTGCAACCTCTCCGAAATGCTCATGGCTGGGAGGTTAGTGTTCACGGCATGACGGTGACGATCGCCGAGGAGCTCCTCCTGCTCGCCTACAGCGACGACAAGGGCACGCCGCTCATCAACATCACCCGGCTCGACCCGGCGATCGCGGGGGCGATCCTGGCCGAGCTGGCCGTCGCCCAGCGGGTGGAGCTGACGGGCAGGCTGTTCAAGAAGCTGACGGTCACCGACCCGGCCCCGCTCGGCGACGAGGAACTGGACGCCGCCCTGGCCCGCATCGCCGCCAAGCGCGGCGGCAGGAGCCCGGCCTGGTGGGTGCACGAGCTGCAGTCGCAGAAGCTGCGCGGCCGGCTGCTCACCCGGCTGGCCGCGGCGGGCATCCTGAGCGAGCAGCGCAGCAGGGTGCTGGGCCTGTTCACCGTCACCCGCTGGCCGGCGGCGCACCCCGGGGCGGAGGCGAACGTCAGGGAGCGGGTGTCCGCCGTCCTGGCGGGCGCGCACCCCGACGACCGCACGGCCGCCCTGATCGCGATCACCCGCGCGGCCGGGCTGAGCCGCAAGGCGTTCCCAGGCGCGAGCAGGAGGCGCGTGAAGGAGATCGCCAAGGGCGCGTGGGCGGCCGACGCGGTGGCGCAGACCATCGCCGCCATCGAGTCCGCCGTCCTGACCACCGGCTCGTCCTCATCGAGCGGAGGCGGCGGCGGGGACGGCGGCGACGGTGGTGGTGGGGACTAGCCCGCGTCCACGACGTCCTTGGGCACCGGCTTGTCCTCCTTCAACGCGTTGAACAGCGCCAGCGCCTTGGTCCTGTCCCACTTGACCGCAGAGCCGCCACCGGGGATCAGCTCGTTGCCGCCGAACGGCACCACCGTGGTCACCGGGCTGTCGCCCATGGCCAGCCCCAGCGAGAGCATGTTGAACGCCCCCGTGCCCGAGTCGACCTCGACCGCGTCGGTGGCGCTGAACGCGAGCGGCACCGAGGTGAACGGGTTGAGCAGCACGCCCGGGCTGGCGGCCTTCTTCACGACCGCGCCGAGGAACTGCCGCTGCCGCTTGGTCCGCTCGAAGTCGGGCAGCGCCCCGCCCTTGCGGGTGCGTACGTAGCCGAGCGCCTGGGAGCCGTTGAGCTCCTGGACGCCCTTCTTCAGCTTGAGGCCCGCCTTGGGGTCGTCCACGGCCGCCCGGACGTTGATCTCGACGCCGCCGATGGCGTCCACGATGTCCACGAACCCGGCGAAGCCGATCTCCATGTAGTGGTCGACGTGCACCCCGGTGGCCGTCTCCACGGTCTGGGTGAGCAGCCTGGGGCCGCCGATGGCGTACGCGGCGTTGAGCTTGTTGCGGCCCTTGCCCGGGATCGTGATGGCCGAGTCGCGCGGCAGGCTGACCAGCGTGGGCTTGTCGCTGCCCTCGGGGATGTGCAGCAGCATCATCGAGTCCGTGCGCTGCCCGGCGGCCTGCCCCGTGGCCAGCTTCCTGCGCTGGGCGGCGGTCAGGCCCTTGCGGCTGTCGGAGCCGACGAGCAGCCAGTTGGTGCCGGGGGTGTCGGCGGGCCTGCCCTCGTAGTCGTCGAGCACCCCGTCGATGCCGGCCAGCCGCGAGTCGATCACGAAGAACAGCGCGACGGCCGCGACCAGTAACACCACCAGCAGCCCGGCGACGACGGCCGCGATCGCCTTCCAGGAGATCCGCCTGCGCGGCCCCTTGGGCCCGCCGCGCCCGCCGGACCCTCCGGGGCCCCTGGGCGGCTCCTCGCCGCGCGACCGCATCGGCCTGATCGGGCTCTTGCCGGAACGCTCCCGCCCGTAGACCTTCGAGCTGGCGCGCGGCGGCTCGTCGGCGCGCGGCGACTCGGGAACGTGGGCGGCGTTGGGAAGCTGGTGCGTGGGCGCCCCCGGCCCTCCCTGCTCTCTCGGGGGGAGCCGGTGAGCGGGCGCGCCCCCCGAGCGCAGTCCGTCGCTGGGCCGTGGTGGCAGCGGGCGGCCGTCGCCTGGTGAGCGCATGGCCCGGGTCCGGTCGTCCTCGGTCACTTCGCCTTCTTCCCTTCGCTTGTCATAGACGCTACGTCCAACCCCACGGCAGTGAAGACGTTCCGCCAAGGTTTCTCCACGGAAAAGTACGCGGAACTAGCTGAGAGTCACTGCGGAAACATAGTTGCCACCTGCGTCGTTACGGTTATGGACGACCTCTATCGAAGGGATGATCGTGTCCGATCCGGACCCGTGGAGTCTTCGCCCGTGCTCGGGCACGGGTTCCTCTGAGGGCTCACTGCGGTGAGCGCCTATCTCGGGCTGCTGGCCCTCTTGCTTCTCACCGCGGCGACCGGCTATTTCGTCGCCCAGGAGTTCGCCTTCGTCGCCGCCGACCGGGGGGCGCTGCGTGAGCAGGCCGCCGCCGGCGACACCTCCGCCGAGAAGGCACTCCAAGTAACTTCCCGCCTGTCCTTCATGCTCTCCGGCGCCCAGCTGGGCATCACGGTGACGGCGCTGCTGGTCGGTTTCCTGGCCGAGCCGGCGATCGCCACGATCGTACGGCCGTGGCTGGCCGGCACGGGCCTGTCCGACGGCATGATCACGGGCTTGTCCGTGGCCGCCGGCGTGTTCGTGGCGACCGTGGTGCAGATGGTGTTCGGCGAGCTGGCGCCCAAGAACCTGGGCATCGCCAGGCCCGAGCAGGTGGCCAAGTTCCTGGCCCGCTCGACGCTGGTCTACCTGGCGATCGTGGGCCCCGTGGTCAAGCTGTTCGACTCGGCCGCCACCGGCCTGCTGCGGCGCGTCGGCATCGAGCCCGTTGAGGAGGTGGAGCACGGCGCGACCCCCGAGGAGCTGTCCCGCATCATCGCGGAGTCGACCCAGGCGGGCGAACTGCCCGAGCGGCTCTCCGACCTCCTGGAGCGGGCGCTGGAGTTCGGTGACCGCACGGCGGAGGAGATCATGGTGCCCCGCCCGCGCGTGGTGGTGCTGCGCGCCTCGCAGCCGATCGGCGACCTGCTGACGGTGATGCGCGAATGCGGTCACTCCCGCTACCCGGTGGTGGGCGAGGACGGCGACGTGGCCGGTGTCACGGGCGTCCGCGAGCTGCTCGCCTCCGGCCTGGAGGAGGGCAGCATCGCCGCGATCACCCGTCCGGCCCTGCTGGTGCCCGACTCGGTGCCGCTGCCCGCGGTCCTCGACAGGATGCGGGCGGCCAAGGACGACATCGTCTGCGTCATCGACGAGTACGGCGGCCTGGCCGGCGTCATCACCATCGAGGACCTGGCCGAGGAGCTGGTCGGCGAGCTGGTGGACGAGAACGACCCCGAGCCGGTGGGCGCCGTCGAGCACCCGGGCGGCGTCTGGGAGGTGCCGGGCAGCCTGCGTCTCGACGAGGTGGAGCGGGCGACGGGGGTGTCGCTGCCGGAGAGTGACGATTACGACACCCTCGCCGGGCTGGTGCTGGCCAGGCTGGGCAGGATGCCCAACCCCGGCGACACGGTGACCGTACCGATCGACGCCAACACCGACCCCTTCGCGGAAGACGTGGAGGACCACCAGGCGGAGCTGACGGTGATCTCGCTCAACAGGCGGGTGCCCGAATGGGTGCGCCTGACGCCGCTGCGGCACGCGGAGGCGACGTCCCGATGACCATGATCATTCTAAGCCTCGCGCTGCTGGCCTTCAACGCGCTCTTCGTGGCCGCGGAGTTCGCCTTCGTCTCCTCCCGCAGGCACCGCCTGGAGGAGATGGCCGTGGGCGGCAACCGGCTCGTCAGGCTCGCCGCCAGGTCGGCGGCGGGCGGCAGCCGGCAGCTCTCGCTCATGCTGGCGGGCGCCCAGCTCGGCATCACGCTGTGCACCCTGGGCCTCGGTCAGGTGACCGAGCCCGCCCTTGAGCACTACCTGGAGCCGGTCTTCGCCGCCATCGGCGTCCCCGAGGCCATGCGGCTGCCCATCGCCCTGGTGATCGCCCTGGCGCTGGTGACGTTCCTGCACATGGTGATCGGCGAGATGGCCCCGAAGTCCTGGGCGCTGACCCACCCCGAGCGGGCGGCGCTCCTGCTGACCTTCCCGTTCAGGGCGTTCACCACGGTCGTGCGCCCGCTGCTGTCGGCGCTGAACGCGCTGACGAACCTCATACTGCACCTGTTCGGCGTGCAGGCGAGGGACGAGCTGGCCACGACCAGGACCCCGCGCCAGCTCGCCATGCTGGTGGGCGAGTCGGGCCGGATGGGCCTGCTGGACCGGGAGGAGCACGATCTCCTCACCAGGGCCCTGCGGCTGGACGACGAGGGCATCGAGCGCCTCATGGTGCCCATCGACCAGGCGGTCAAGGTCCCGGCGACGGCGACGGCCGCGCAGATCAGGGCCACGGCGGCGGGCAGCGCCCACCTGAGGCTCCTGGTCGAGGGCAGGAACGGCGTGGAGGGCGCCCTGCACGTCCGTGAGGCCCTGCTGAAGCCGGAGTGCACGGCGGCGGACCTCGTCAGGCCGCTGCCCAGGCTGGCGTGCACCACTCAGGTGCCCGAGGCCGTCACGGCGCTCCAGGAGGCCAGGTCTCATCTGGCGCTGGTGACGAACGCGGCCCAGGACGTCATCGGGATGGTGAGCCTCACCGACCTGGTGGGCGAGCTGCTCGACACCAGGGCGGCATAGAACGGGTGTGCGGGGGCGCGTGAACGAGACGCGCCCCCGTTTCACTCTCACGCGAGAGTGTGAGCTAAATCACTCAAGCCATTCGAAAGAGATCTGCAAGTGAGGGCATCTAGGGTCTCCATGCGGAGTACAGCCCTCACTGACAAGGTCGTGACAAAGAAGTAGCCCCGGCTCTTGCGAACCGGGGCTTGTTTCGTCAATGTGGGTCTGCCGATTTATCGGTGACCCCGAGTGGGCGAGGAGGGATTTGAACCCTCACGTCCTTTCGGACACACGGACCTGAACCGTGCGCGTCTGCCGTTCCGCCACCCGCCCTTGTGGGTGCGGAAAGAACATTAGCACGGAACAGCCACTGGTACTGAACCCGGATACGATCGCATAAGACACGGGAGCGGAGGAGCTGGGCGCGAGGGCCGACGAGCGCCTGGGCGGCCGTGACGTGGAACGAGCGGAGACCGGGCGCCGATAGCGTCTCGGGGGCCGCGATCATATGCACGGAGGAAGGGAGGTACCCGGTGGGAGTCCTTCAGCGCTTCGAGCGAAGGCTCGAAGGCCTGGTGGAGGGAGCCTTTGCGCGGGCGTTCAAATCTGACCTTCAGCCGGTCGAGGTCGCCAGCGCGGTTCAGCGGGAGATGGATGAGCGTGCGGCGATCGTCGCTCAAGGTCGCACGCTCGTGCCCAACGACTTCGTGGTGGAGCTGTCGACGACCGACAGCGAGAGGCTTGAGGTCTACGCCGACAGCATCAGCCACGAACTGGCCAACCTCGCCAGGGAGTACGCCAAGGAACAGGGCTACTCCTTTGTGGGACCGGTCCGGGTGCGCTTCGAGACCGCCGGCGACCTGGCTGTGGGTCTGTTCCGCATCAGATCGGGCGTCATCCGTGGCGCGACGGTCGAGCAGGACGAGATCCGCCAGCCGGCGAGCGACCTGCCTCCGTCGAGGCCGCACGCGTTCAACGGGCGGCCTCGGCTGCTCGTCTCCACCCAGGATGATCCGCAGGGCGACCGCTCCTACGAGCTCACCACACCGGTGACCTTGCTCGGCAGGGGCACCGACTGCGATCTTCGTCTCGTCGATCCAGGAGTGTCGCGGCACCATGCGGAGCTGCGCGTCGAGGGCCAGACAGTGGTTCTCGTGGATCTCGGATCGACGAACGGCACTTTCGTCAATGGCCAGCCGGTACGCAGGATCGAGCTCCAGAACGGCACGCGAGTGACGTTGGGGCGCACGACTCTGGTGTTCCGGCGCGATTAGGGGTAGACAGACGGTCCATGTCCGAGCTCACGCTGCTGCTGATCCGGCTCGCTTTCCTGGCGGTGCTGTGGTTCTTCGTCATTGCCGCAGTCGGCGTGATCCGGACTGACTTGTTCGGTTCACGCACGGCTCCCGCGGTCGCACGCAAGGCCGCGAAGGTCGCCAAACCCGTGGCCAAGCCCAAGAGCAAGAAGGGCGAGCCACGCCAGCTCATCGTCACCGGTGGCCCACTCCAAGGCACCACCATCGACCTCACGGAGACGCCCATCACCATTGGCCGGGCCAATGACGCCACGCTGGTAGTCACCGACGACTACGCTTCCAGCCGGCATGCCCGGCTCTTCCCTCAGGACGGTCAATGGATCGTGGAAGATCTTGGGTCCACCAACGGCACGTATCTCGACCGCTCGAAAGTCACCCGCCCGACCCCGGTGCCGCTCGGTGTTCCGATCCGCGTCGGCAAGACAGTCATTGAATTGCGCAAATGACCATCGCACTCCGCTACGCCGCCCGCTCGGACGTCGGCCTCCTCCGCGAAGGGAACGAGGACTCGGCGTACGCTAGCGGCCGCCTGCTCGCTGTCGCCGACGGCATGGGCGGGCACGCACACGGCGAGGTGGCGAGCTCAGTCGCCATCGCCGCCATGGCCTCTCTGGAAGAGGCCCAACAGGGGGGTGACCTGCTCAACGCCATCGAGGCAGCGGTACGCGACGCCAACCGCAAGCTGCACGAGATGGTGGGGCGGGATCCCAGCCTCAAAGGCATGGGCACGACTCTCACGGCCATGCTCTGGAACGGCACCCAGGTCGCCCTGGTGCACGTGGGCGACTCGCGCGCCTACCTGCTCAGACGCGGGGAGCTCTACCAGATCACGCATGACCACACGCTGGTGCAGCAGCTCGTCGACGACGGGCGCATCACGCCGGAAGAGGCGGCCACGCATCCGCAGCGCTCGATCCTGCTGCGCGCGCTCGACGGCAGCGGCGAGGTCGATCCCGACCTCACGCTCCGCGAGGCGCAGGTGGGCGATCGCTACCTACTGTGTTCCGACGGCCTGTCGGGCGTGGTGAGCGCCGAGACGCTGCACGCCACGCTCACCAACATCGACGATCCTGAAGAGGTCGTCCGCCAGCTCATCGACCTGGCGAACAGAGGGGGCGGGCCCGACAACATCACGTGCGTGCTGGCCGACGTGCTGGAGATCACCGATGGGCAGCAGGTGCCCGCGGAGGCCGCCGTGGTGGGCGCCGCGGGCATGACCAGGCTGCACGGTAGTCCTCAGGACGCCTCGCCGGGGCGAGCCAGCGCGGTGACCGCACCCCAGCCGGTGATCACCGACGACGAGTTCGATGAGCCGGACGCCCCTCAGGCGTCCCGGCGGTCGGGCAGGCGTCGTCGCGTGTGGCCCGTGCTGGTCACCGTGTTCGGCGTAGGCATCGTCGCCGTCGGCGTCGGCGGTTACTTTGGATATCAGTGGACTCAGGACCAGTTCTTCGTCGGCGCAAGGGGCGACGAGGTGGTCGTGTTCCAAGGGATCCAGAGGGAGCTGGGGCCTTTTCCGCTCTTCCACGTCTCCAAGCCCACGGGCAAGCAGCTTTCCCAGCTTTCCGAGGCCGACCAGGCGCTGATCAGGAGCGGCATCCCCGTCACCACCGAAGCCGAGGGCGTGACGAAAATCAACAGCTTGAAGTTCTCCGAGTCGGAGCCGAAGGAAGAGCCCACCGCGGAGGCGAGCGGTTCCCCCACGGACTCCCCTTCGCCATCCGCCACCGCCACGAAGACGAAACAGCAGTAGATGAGCGAAGTCGCGATCTCCCCCGTCCCGATGCCGGCCAAACGGCGCGGGGCGCAGCTGATCATGCTCGCGCTCGCGGTGCTGATCATCATGGGCGCGTACGCCAACGTGGGTCTGGCGATCGACGGCCAGGTCCCCGCCGGCATGCTGACGTACGGGCTGAGCCTGGGCGGCCTGATGCTGGCCGCCTACCTGGTGCTGGCCAAGTTCGCGCCCTGGGCCGACCCGCTGATCCTGCCCCTGGTGACGCTGGTCAACGGCCTCGGCCTGGTGATGATCTACCGGTTGGAGCAGTCCGACCTGATCGGCATGCGGGGCGCCTCCGCCACCAACCAGATCGTCATGACCGGCATCGGGGTCGTGCTCTTCACCGTGACGCTGCTGGTCCTGCGTGACCACCGGACGTTGCAGCGGCTGACGTACACGGCCGGGCTGGTGGGCGTGATCCTGCTGGTCTCGCCGCTGGTGCCGGGGCTGGGCAAGGAGATCAACGGCGCGCGGATCTGGATCGGGTTCGGCTCGGCGACCATCCAGCCGGCCGAGTTCGCCAAGATCGCGCTGGTCGTCTTCTTCGCCGGCTACCTGGTCGCCAAGCGCGACGTGCTGGCGCTGGCCGGGCGGCGACTGCTGTTCATCGACCTGCCCAGGGCGCGCGACCTCGGCCCGGTGCTCATCACCTGGGCGGTCGCGATCGGCGTCCTGGTGCTGCAGAAGGACCTGGGCTCGTCACTGCTGCTGTTCGGCGGCTTCGTGGTGATGCTGTACGTCGCCACGCAGCGCACGTCGTGGGTGCTCATCGGCATCCTGCTGTTCGTCGGCGGCGCGTTCCTGGCCGGGCAGATCTTCTCGCACGTGGGCGACCGCTTCGACGTCTGGCTCAACCCGGGCTCCAGCGAGTACTACGACCGCGAGTTCGGCGGCAGCTACCAGATCATGCAGGGCCTGTTCGGCCTGGGCGCCGGCGGCATCCTGGGCACCGGCCTGGGCCAGGGTCACCCCGACCTGATCCCGCTGGCCTTCTCCGACTTCATCTTCAACGCCATGGGCGAGGAGCTCGGCCTGACCGGGCTGATGGCCATCCTGATGATCTACGCGCTGATCGTGCAGCGGGGCCTGCGCACCTCCCTGGCGGCCCGCGACCCCTTCTCCAAGCTGCTGGCGGGCGGCCTGTCCTTCATCCTGGCCTGGCAGGTCTTCATCATCGTCGGGGGCGTGACGAACCTCATCCCGCTGACCGGCCTGGTGACGCCGTTCATGTCCCAGGGCGGCTCGGCACTCCTGGCTAACTGGATCCTTATCGCGCTGCTGGTACGAACGTCAGATGCCGCCAGACGCCCCCCGCCCCAGGCGATCCAGAACGAAGGACTGACGCAGGTGTTCCAGCGATGAACGGCACTCTCAAGCGCGTGGCCGTGGCGTGTCTGGCCATGTTCGCGCTGCTGATGATCAATGTGAACTTCCTCCAGGCCGTACGGGCGGAGGAATACCGGACGGACGCGCGCAACACCCGCAACTACTTCGACCGCTACGCCATCGAGCGCGGCCGCATCACGGCCGGCGGCAAGGTGCTGGCCCAGTCCGTCGAGACGAAGGACAGCGACTTCAAGTTCGTCAGGAAGTACACCGACGGCAAGCTGTACGCGCACGTCACGGGCTACTTCTCGCCCGAGAGCGAGAGCGCGATCGAGCGCAGCGAGAACGCGCTGCTCGACGGCTCCAGCGCCGACCTGCTGCTGCGGCGGAGCATCGACCTGTTCACCGGCGAGCCCACCAGGGGCGCCAGCGTCGATCTGACGATCAACCCGAAGGCCCAGAAGGCCGCCTACGACGCGCTGCGCAGCAGCGGCAAGCGGGGCGCCGTGATCGCGCTCGACCCCAAGACGGGGGCGATCCTGGCGATGGTCTCGCTGCCCACCTTCGACCCGGCGGAGCTGTCGGGCACCGACAAGGGCACGGTCTTCAAGAGGTACGACCAGCTCGACGCCGACAAGAGCCAGCCGCTGCTCAACCGCACCATCTCGCAGACGTACCCGCCCGGCTCGACGTTCAAGGTCGTGACCATGGCGGCGTACCTGGAGGCCGACTCCTCGCGCGGCCCGCAGACGAACGTGGAGGCGCCGCAGCGGCTGCCGCTGCCCAACACGAACATCAGCCTGCCCAACTACGGCGGCTCGGCCTGCGGCAGCGGCCAGGTGACGCTGGTGTACGCGCTGGAGAAGTCCTGCAACACCCCCTTCGCCTCGATGGGCATGGAGCTCGGCTTCGAGGCCATGAAGGAGCAGACGGAGAAGTTCGGCATGGGCACGCCGGTGTCGGTGCCGATGGCCGCCGCGCAGAGCGACTTCGGCAAGGACTACGACAAGGCCGCGCTGGCCATGGCCTCGATCGGGCAGCGTGACAACCGGATGACGCCGCTGCAGATGGCCATGATCGCGGCCGGCATCGCCAACGACGGCACGGTGATGAAGCCGTACCTGGTCAACAAGATCACCGACGCCAAGGGCGACCCGATCGAGGAGGCCGACCCCGACGAGCTGAAGACGGATGCGGTCAGCTCCGAGACGGCGGCGAAGCTGCGCGAGATGATGGTGAGCGTCGTGAGCAACGGCACCGCCAACCTGGCGCAGGTCCCGGGCGTCCAAGTAGCGGGTAAGACAGGCACCGCGGAGACCGCGACAGGCGCGCCGCCGCACGCCTGGTTCATCTCCTTCGCGCCCGCGGACGACCCGAAGGTGGCCCTGGCGGTCATCGTCGAGTCCGGTGCGGCCAACGTCGGCGCGGAGGCGACCGGCGGACACACCGCCGCGCCGATCGCGAAGGCCGTGCTGGAGGCGGTGCTGAACAAGTGATTGACGGTAACCTGCTGGGTCATGCGGCTCCGTAACCGCTACCTCCTGGTCTCCCGCATCGCCACGGGCGGTATGGGAGAAGTGTGGCGTGCCCGCGACGAGCTGCTCGGGCGCGAGGTGGCGGTGAAGATCCTGCGCAGCCACATCTACGCCGACCCCACCTTCCGCGAGCGGTTCCGCAACGAGGCGCGGCTGACGGCCGCGCTCGCGGACCCCGGAGTGGCGCAGATCTTCGACTACGGCGAGCAGAGCGAGCTGGCCTACCTCGTCATGGAGCTGGTGCACGGCGAGCCGCTGTCGGCCATCCTGGCGCGCAACGGGGCCATCGGGCCCGAGGTGGCGCTCGACGTGGTGCACCAGACGGCCAAGGCGCTGCACGCCGCCCACTCGGCGGGCATCATCCACCGCGACATCAAGCCGGGCAACCTGCTGGTCACCCCCGAGGGCGCCATCAAGGTGACGGACTTCGGCATCGCGCGCGCCCTGGAGGCCGCGCCGGTCACGCAGACCGGCACGGTGCTCGGCACGGCCCAGTACGTCAGCCCCGAGCAGGCGCAGGGCTTCCCGCTCACGCCCGCGACCGACCTGTACTCCCTGGGCGTGGTGGCCTACGAGTGCCTGACGGGGCGCACGCCGTTCCGCGGCGACAGCCAGGTGGCGATCGCGCTGCAGCACCTCAACGAGCAGCCGCCGCCGCTCGGCGTGGACGTGCCCGCGCCGGTGCGGGAGCTGGTCATGGCGCTGCTGGCCAAGGAGCCCGCGCAGCGTCCCGGCTCCGCGCTGGAGGCGGCCGACCGGGCGTACGTGCTGCGCGAGTCGCTGGCGGGCGTCGAGCACGTGCCCGAGCTGAGCATGCTCACCGACCCGGGCGGCTTCCGCGTCCGCGAGCCGGCCCCCGAGGACCAGCGGGACACCGACGACCTCGCGCCGGCCACCACCGTGCAGGAGCAGTCGCGGGGCGGGCGCAGGGGCGCCAGGACGCTGGCGCTGGTGGCCGCGGCGGGCTGCGTGGCCGCGGTGGGGCTCACCGCGCTGACGTTCGCCAACCGGGAGCAGCCGCGCACGGCGCCCGAGGTGGCGGAGCCGTCGCAACCGCCTGCCACATCGGCGCCCACGCAGCAGCGGGTGCGGCCGACCAAGACGAAGACGAAGACGCGGCGCCCGCCGGTGGTTCCGGTGAAGTCGACGAACCCTATACCCTCGCCGTCGGCTACCGTAAGCAAGTCGGCTACTCCCACGAAGAAGCCGACGCCGAAACCGACCCGTACCACCACCCGGACCCCTACACCCACCCCGACGACCCCGACGCCCACCACTACACCGACAACTCCGACACCCACCGCCTCGCCGGACCCGGGTGATACGAACCCGCCCAAGGAGGAGACGTGATGCGCCATGGGGTCGATGATGGACACCGGCGGCCCCCCGAGCAGGCCGGTACCCAAGATGAACGGTAAGGGACAGTGCAGGAAATGACTCAGCCTCGGCTACTCGGCGGTCGCTACGAGCTCGACGGTGTCGTCGGGCGCGGCGGCATGGCCGAGGTGTATCGCGCCCGAGACATCCGGCTGGACCGCATAGTCGCGATCAAGACCCTCCGCTCCGACCTCGCGCGCGATCACACCTTCCAGGCCCGGTTCCGCCGTGAGGCGCAGTCGGCGGCCTCCCTTAACCACCCGGCCGTCGTCGCGGTCTACGACACCGGCGAGGACACCACCGACGGCACCCCCGTGCCGTACATCGTGATGGAGTACGTCGACGGCAGGACGCTGCGCGACCTCCTGCGCCAGGACCGGCGCCTGCTGCCCGAACGTGCCGTGGAGCTGGTCGACGGCATCCTGCGGGCGCTCGACTACAGCCACCGCGGCGGCATCGTGCACCGCGACATCAAGCCGGCCAACGTGATGATCACGCGCGCCGGCGACGTCAAGGTGATGGACTTCGGCATCGCCCGCGCGATGGCCGACTCCGCGGCCACGATGACGCAGACGGCCCAGGTGATCGGCACCGCCCAGTACCTGTCGCCTGAGCAGGCGCGCGGCGAGCGGGTCGACGCGCGCAGCGACATCTACTCCACCGGCTGCCTGCTCTACGAGCTGCTGACCGGCCAGCCGCCGTTCACCGGCGACTCCCCGGTGGCGATCGCCTACCAGCACGTGCGCGAGGACCCCATCCCGCCGTCCCAGATCGACCCGGAGATCCCGCCGTGGGCCGACGCCATCGTGCTCAAGGCCATGGCGAAGGACCCGGCGCACCGCTACCAGAACGCGGGCGAGATGCGCGCCGACATCCAGCGCGCGATGTCCGGCATGCCGGTCGACGCCCAGACGATGGCGATGCAGGGCAACTTCGGGCAGGGCACCCGCATGATGACCGCCACGCAGGCGGCGCAGGGCCCGGCCACGCAGCGCACCACCGCGGTCCCGCCGTACGAGTACGACGAGGGCGGTCGCGGCGGGCGGCGCAGGGCATCAAGCGGGAACAACGCGCTCAAGACGGCGCTGTGGATCATCATCCCGCTGCTCATCATCGGCGGCTTCATCACCATCGGCTACGTGGTGTTCAGCGGCGGCAACACGCCCACCGACACCCAGATCGCCATCCCCGAGCTGGCCTCGCAGGAGCAGTCCTACGCCGAGGAGCAGCTCACCACGCTCGGGCTCAAGGTCGAGGTGGTCAAGGAGGCCAGCTCCGAGGTCGAGAAGGACGCCGTCATCCGGACGGACCCGAAGGCCGGCACCAAGGTCGAGAAGGACTCAGCGGTCAAGCTGTACGTCTCCAGCGGCCCCAAGAAGGTCAAGGTGCCGGACGGCCTGGTCGGCATGTCCCAGGAGGACGCCGAGAAGGTCCTGGACGAGGCGGGCCTGAGCGGCGTCATCAAGACGCGCAACTCCAGCAAGCCGCAGGGCACGGTCGTCGCCACCGACCCCAAGGCCGGCACGGAGATCGAGGAGGGCGGCTCCGTCACCCTGTTCGTGCCGAAGGCGCTCAGCGAGGTGCCCAGCGTGATCGGCCTCACCGAGGCCGACGCCAAGTCCGCGCTCACCGGGGCGGGCTTCAAGGCCAAGGTGGTCCGGCAGGCCGACGCGGCGCCCGAGGGCACCGTGGTGCAGCAGAACCCCGGCGAAGGGGAGAAGTTCACCTCGGGCACGACCATCACGATCGTGGTGTCCACCGGCCCCGAGCAGCAGCCGACCGACTCGTTCCCGACGGAGCAGCCGAGCGACGACTTCCCGTCCGACGAGCCGACGGACGACTTCCCGTCCGACGAGCCGACCGAGGACAACCCGATCGGCGACGACGGGCTCGGCGGCGGCCTCGGCGGCTGAGGCCCTATAGAACGCGGTGAAGGGCCGCCCCCGGCCGGGGGCGGCCCTTCAGCATGTCCGTGAGAAAGTCCGTGGGAAAACAGAGAACGCCCCCGCCGCTCGGGGGCAACGGCGGGGACGCTCACTTGTACGTCGCTCTGCGCGAGACATTTGTTACACGATTCCGCGCAACCAATTTTCGAGCAGCCGATGACCATGCTCCGACAGCACGGACTCGGGGTGGAACTGGATGCCCTCGACGGGCGCCCGGCGGTGCCGCAGCCCCATGACGACGCCGTCCTGGGTGCGGGCGGTCACGTCGAGCACGGCCGGCACGGTCTCGGGCAGCACGGCCAGCGAGTGGTAGCGGGTCATGCGGACGGGTGAGGGCAGCGACTCGAACACGCCCTTGCCGTCGTGCGTGATGGCGCTCGTCTGCCCGTGAAACAACTCAGGCGCCCGGGTCACCGTGGCGCCGTAGGCCACGGCGATGGCCTGGTGGCCGAGACAGACGCCGAGCAGCGGCTTGCCGCTCCCGGCCGCGTGATGCACCAGGGGGACGCTCACACCGGCCGCCTCAGGGGTGCCGGGGCCCGGGCTGACGAGCACGCCGTCGAAGCCGTCGGCGTCGTGCACGCGTACCTCGTCGCGCGGCCGGACGTCGCAGTCGGCGCCCAGCTCGCGCAGGTACTGCACGATCGTGTGGACGAAGCTGTCGTGGTTGTCCACGACCAGCACGCGCGTCATTTCCTTACGGTCACCTCGTCCAGCGTCACCACGGGCTCCAGAAGCGGGAACACCGCGTACCAGAGTACGGCCCCCGCGGCGGCGGCCAGCGCGACGGCCGTCAGCACGCGGGCGGCGGGACGGCCGGGCAGCTTGCGCCAGAGCCAGGCGTACATGTCACTCCTCGCGGGGTTCGCTCCCCTTCAGCACGCCGTAGACAATGAGGCGCTCGGCGGCCGAATACTCGGGATGGCAGGTGGACAGCGTGATGAAGGCGCGGATGGGGCGGATGTCCGGCTTGCCCGGCACGGGGGCGAGCACCTCGATCTCGTCGGGCTTGACGATGTCCTGCGAGGTCACGCGGTAGGTGTGGCGGGCCTCGGGGGTCTCGACCACGATCTCGTCGTCGCGTTCGAGCTCGTCGATCTCGTTGAACGGGGCCGCGTACGTGGTGCGGTGGCCCGACAGCACGAAGTTGCCGACCTGGCCCGGCATGGCGCTGTCGGGATAGTGGCCGGGCCCCTTCTTGAGCTGGTCGGCCGCCACGCCCTCGACCACGGCGTACTGGTAGTCGCGGCCCAGCCTCGGGATGCGCAGCATCGCGAGCGCCTGACCAGGCAGCACCTGCCGCGGACGCGGCTTCTCGGCCGCCAGCTCGCTCCTGAGCAGCGACTGCTGGCTCTGGGTGTAAGCGCCCGTGCCCCAGAGCAGGTAGGCGCAGAACAGCATGAGGATCAGGCCCGCGGTGATGCTGAGCTCCCCCACGGCCCGGAGCGTGGCCCGCATGCGATCAGGTTATTCGGCCACGATCCGGACACCGGGGATCGCCATGACGTGCGCGTGGCGACTATCCTGGGGCACGCTTCAACTACGCTAAACGAAGAGCCTGTGGACGATCCGGATGCCCAGGCCCTCAGCAGGAGTTATCCAGTGCCCAAGTCCAAGGCTCGCAAGAAGGCGGTTTACACGCCGCCGCAGAGGTCTCAGCAGGTCAAGGTCAGCCCGCGCTGGCTGGCCCCCACGATGGTCGCCGCTTGGATCATCGGCATCCTGTGGATCGCGATCTACTACGTCGCACCGCAGGCGCCGTTCTTCAGCGACCTCCAGAACTGGAACCTGCTGATCGGGTTTGTTTTCATCATCTTCGGTGTGGTTCTTTCCACCCGCTGGCGTTAGTTCTTTCCACAGCCTTTTCCACAGCCTGGGGAAGTCAGAGCAGGGCGAGAATCGCCTGCGTCCTGACCAGCACGAGCACGGCCAGGAGCACCAGCATCGCCACGATCGCCAGCACCTGCCAGAGGGCTCTGTTGTTCTTGGGGGCGTAGGCGAGCGCCCCCGCCAGCAGGGAACCGGTGATCAGGCCGCCGACGTGACCCGTCCAGCTGATGCCCGGCACCAGGAACGTGATGGCCAGGTTCAGCGCGATGAGCACGGCCATGCCGCGCACGTCCATGTTGAGCTTGCGGCCCACCACGAACACCGCGCCGAACAGGCCGAAGATCGCCCCTGACGCGCCCACCGTGGGCTGGCCCAGCGGGTCGAGCCACAGGCCGAGCACCGAGCCGCCGATCGCGCTGATCAGGTAGAGCGCGGCATAGCGGACGTGGCCGAAGGCACGCTCCAGGTACGGGCCGACCACGAACAGCGCCCAGCAGTTGAACAGGATGTGGAAGACGCCGCCGTGCACGAACGCCGCCGTGATCAGGCGGTAGTACTCGCCGTACACGGCCACGCCGGCCGGCCACATCGCCAGCTCGCCCGTGATCTCGTCGCCGATCAGGTACTGCGCGCCGAAGATCAGCACGTTGGCCACGAGCAGCGTGTACGTCACGAACGGGGTGCGGACGACGCCGCCGCCGAACGTGGACTTGGCCTGTCGGATGCCCTTGTTGCCCTCCGCCACACACTCGGGGCACTGGAAGCCCACGGCGGCATCGCGCATGCAGTCGGGGCAGATGGGGCGGTCGCAACGCTGGCAACGTACCCAGGTCTCCCTGTCGGGGTGCCGGTAGCACGTGGGCACCGCCTCAGCGGGCTGCTCGGGCTGCGGGGGCGGGCTCGGCGGCTGGCTGGTCATGACCGAAGCCTAAGGCTTGCGGGGACGTGCCGCGTTGGGGCTGGTGTGCGGGGGACGGCGCGCGTGCGGCCCAGCCCGGCGCAGAGGCGCCTGGAGCACAACGCGTCGAAGCGCACGTGAGGCGCGGGGCGTCCGAGGCGCAGCGCAGGCGCGGCGGGCGTGGGACGCAGCGCGGGCGCGGGGCGCGGGGCGCGGGGCGTGCCGGGCGCGGGGCGCGGGGCGTGCCGGGCGCGGGGCGTGCCGGGCGCAGCGCAGGCGCGGCGGGCGTGGGACGCAGCGCGGGTGTGGAAGCGCGGACGCTGTGTGTGGCGCGGAGGCACGCGGGGTGCGGCGCACGTTCGGCGCCTGAAGCGCGGCGCGCGTAGAGGCGCGGACGCCGCGTGGGACGCGTGGAAGCGCATGGCGCAGCGCGCGTAGAGGGCGCATGGCGCAGCGCGTGGAACGCGTGGAAGCGCGTGAGGCGGCGCGATGGGAGCGCACAGGCCGTGTTAGGGGCGGCGGGGAAGCACGAAGCCCTGTCTGGGGGCGCTCGAGCGGCGTGAGGGCCGCAAGTGCGCGTAGAGGGGTGGGCCCGGCGCCCCCGGGTGAGCGGGGGCGGGGCGGGCGGCGTGCGAGCCGTCAGGCGGCCGGCCGTCAGGCCTGGACGCGGTCGATGGTGACCGACTCCAGGATGACGTCGTCCTCCGGACGGTCGCGGCGGTCGGTGCGGGTCTTGGCGATGGCGTCGACCACCTCCTGACCCTCGACGACCTCGCCGAAGATCGTGTGCTTGCCGTTGAGGTGCGGCGTCGGCACGACCGTGACGAAGAACTGCGAGCCGTTGGTGCCCTTGCCGGCGCGGACGCCGGCGTTGGCCATGGCGAGCAGGTAGGGGCGGTTGAAGTAGAGGTCCGGGTGGATCTCGTCGTCGAACTCGTAGCCCGGGCCGCCGATGCCCTGGCCGAGCGGGTCACCTCCCTGGATCATGAAGCCGGAGATCACCCGGTGGAAGATCGTGCCGTCGTAGTAGCGGCCGGTGCTCTTCTCGCCGGTGCCCGGGTGGGTCCATTCGCGGGTGCCTTCTGCCAGCTCCACGAAGTTGCGGACCGTCTTCGGCGCCTTTGTCGGGAAGAGTTCTACCTTGATATTGCCGCGGTTGGTCTGCAGGTTTGCGATCAGCTTCTCAGCCACGAGACAGCTGCCCCCCTCTATGCACAGGGTTGGTTTTGTGGTGTTTTGAGATTTATGGCCGTACGGCCTTCGGAGCCATCCTCCCATGGACGGCGATGATTGAGCCGCCTTGTCCGGGGCAGGTCAGGCTGCGGGGCCCCAACGACAGGGGAGGTTGTCGTGTCCCTGAGAATGAGAAGACGCCGCGTGGCCATAGAAGTGCCGGCCACGTGGGTGGGTCGCATGAAGGATCAGGCCGTACGAACCGGCCGGCGCATGCAACCCATGGCGGACCAGGCCAAGGTGGCCGCCGCCCACCGGATCGAAGACGCCCGATACTGGGCGGCGCCACGGATTGAGTCCGCGGCGCACGGGTTCGAGGAGCAGTTCGCACCGAAGGTCAGTCTCATGCTGACCAACGCGGCCAGGCGAATCGACCCCACGCCGTCGCGGTCGCGGCGGTGGCCGATGCTCGTTCTGCTGTCCGGCCTAGCGGTGGGAACGATTGGATACATGTTCTATCGCCGCAACGCTCAGCAGTGGACCGAGCACATGAAGGACTCCGCCTCCGATGCCTCACGCTGGGTCAATGAGAAGGCAGACAGGGCATCCGAGTCCACGGACCGCATGGCGGCCAATGTGTCGGACAAGGCGGATGAGGCGTCACGCAGGATGTCGTGACCGCCCCGGCACGCCGGTAGCGCGCCCCCGTGACGAAAGTTGTCACGGGGGCGCGCTGGTGTGCGCGTCCGTAAGGCGCCCGTTGACGTACGAGCAAGCGCTTGTTACAAACCCGGCATGGCGCTGTCACCGCTCGACGACTACCCCGTGCACCAGGCCCCCCAGGTCATGCGGCACGTGACCACCGGAGACCGCAACTTCTACGACCGCTACTACTTCAACTGCCACGCCGCCTCCGACGACCTCATGCTGATCATCGGTCTCGGCCAGTACCCCAACCTCGGCGTCACCGACGCCTTCGCCTGCGTCCGCACCCCCGAGCTGCACCGCGTCGTACGCGCCTCGCGCGAGCTGGGCGCCGACCGGATGGACACGCGGGTGGGCCCGTTCCGGGTCGAGGTGGTCGAGGGGCTCAAGCGGCTCAGGGTCGTCCTGGAGCCGAACGAGCACGGCCTGGCCTTCGACCTCCTGTGGGAGGGCACGATCCCCGCCGTGCTGGAGCCGCGGCACTTCCTGCGCTGGCAGGAGCGGGTGGTCTTCGACTCGGTACGGATGGCGCAGACCGGCCGCTGGAGCGGCGCCATCACGATCGGGGAGACGGAGATCCCCGTCACGCCCGACCGCTGGATGGGCACCAGGGACCGGTCGTGGGGCATCAGGCCCGTCGGCGAGCCCGAGCCGCCCGGCATCATGACCAAGAACGCCGGCACGTTCTACTGGCTGTACGCGCCGATGCGCTTCGACGACCACGCCATCCTCTGCATCGTCCAGGAGGACGAGCGGGGCAGGCGGCTGCTGGAGGAGGCCGTGCGCGTGTGGCCCGACGGCCGCGAGGAGGAGTACCTCGGCAGGCCGGAGTACCGCCCGGTCTACGCCCCCGGCACCCGCGACGTCGTCGAGGCCGTGATCGCGTTCGCGCCGCCCGGCGGCAAGCCGTTCGAGGTGCGCTGCACGCCGCTGTTGCCCGTGCATCTCATGGTCGGCACCGGCTACGGGCTGGAGCAGGAGTGGCGTCACGGGATGTACCAGGGCGCAGGGCCGGTCGTGCAGGGCGTGACGTACCGGCTGCCCGACGACGCCGCCAGGATGTGGGGCCTGGTGGACGCCGTCGGACGGTTCGAGTACGACGGGCTCGTGGGTCACGGGCTGTTCGAGTACTGGGCGCTGGGGCCGCACCCGTCGTTCCCCGAATGACGGCGGCCTACTCCGCGGGCTTCTTGCAGATGATCTTGATGTCGGACTTGAGCCCGGGCGAGGCCGCCTCCTCGCCCGGCTTCGTCGGCAGGGCGGGCACCGCGGTCTCGGCGTCGGCCGAGGTCAGCTCCTCCGTCTTGGCGAACTTCTCGATCTCTTCCGGCGAGAGCTGCCGAGCCTCGCCCAGCTTCTCAGCCTCTTCGGGCGAGAGCTTCTTGATCTTGGGGAGCTTCGCGGCCTCCTCGGGCGAGAGCTTGGCCAGTTTCTCCGCCTCCTCGGGCGAGAGCTCCTTGACCTTGCCGAACTTCTCGAGCTCCTCGGGCGACAGCGGCTCCTTCTTCACCGCCACACCCCCGTCGGGCAGCTTCTCGACCTTCACCTTCTCGCCCGGCCCGACGCGCGTCACCTTGCCGTCAGGCCCCACCACGACGCCCGCCTTGCCCTCCTTGGCGGGCAGCGCCGGAGCCAGCTCGACGGTCTTGCCGTCGGACGTCGTGCAGGTCACCTTCGTGCCGGCGGGCGGGGTGGGCTCGTCGGCCATGGCGGAGCCGGCCAGGCCGGTGACGGCGAGCACGGCGACCGTGCCGAGCACCGCGAGACGACGCTTGAACATGGATTCTCCTCACTGGGTACGACCTGTCGCCCCGAGGATGGCCGCCCGATCCTGAAGCGATCCTGAAGAGCACCTAAATGATCTTCAGGTTGGCTTTAGGTCTCCTGAGGCACCCTGGACGGCGTGCGAGTGTTACTGGTGGAGGACGAGGAGCGGCTGGCCGGCCTGGTCAAGGGCGGGCTGGCGGGCGAGGGCTTCGCGGTGGACGTGGCCCACGACGGGCGCGACGGGCTGTGGATGGCCACCGAGAACGCCTACGACGTGATCGTCCTGGACGTGATGCTGCCCAGGCTGAACGGCTACGCCATCTGCTCCAGGCTGCGCGAGGCCGGCGACTGGACGCCGATCATGATGCTCACCGCCAAGGACGGCATCTACGACGAGGCCGAGGCCCTGGACAACGGGGCCGACGACTATCTGGCCAAGCCCTTCTCGTACGTGGTGCTGCTGGCCAGGCTACGCGCGCTGGTGCGGCGGGGCGGGCGTGAGCGGCCGGTGTCCATCAGCGTCGGGGACCTCGTGCTCGACCCGGCGGGGCTGCGGTGCCGCAGGGGCGAGGCGGGGATCCAGCTCACGCCGAAGGAGTTCGCGGTACTGCACGCGCTGGCGCGCCGGGCCGGGGAGGTGGTCTCCAAGAGCGAGCTGCTGGCTCAGGCTTGGGACTTCTCCTACGACGGCGATCCGAACATCGTCGAGGTGTACATCAGCGCGCTGCGCCGCAAGATCGACGTGCCGTTCGGCAGGACGACGCTGATGACGGTCCGCGGCGCCGGGTACCGGCTGGAGGCGGCGTGAGCGGGCCGAAGCGTGAGCAGGCCAAGGCGGGAGTGGGCCAAAGCGTGCGCGGGCCGAAGCGTGCGCGGGCCAGAGCGGGAGCAGGCCAGAGCGTGAGGCGGTGGGAGGGGGCGGTGGCGGGGCTGTCGTCCGTGCGGGTGCGGGCGACGGCGGCAGCCACCCTCGTGGTGGCGCTGGCGCTGGGGCTGGCGGCGCTGATCCTGGTGCTGGCGCTGCGCGGCAGCCTGGTGAGCAGCGCCGACGCCGAGGCCGTCAAGAAGGCCACGGCGGTGGCCCCGTACGCGGAGACGCTGGAGGTGAAGCGGGCCGACGGGCCCGAGGCGGCGCCGACGCCCGCGAAGACCGTCCCCCTCGAACAGGGCAAGGACGACCTCATGCAGGGCAAGGAAGGCGAGGTGCGGCTGAGCGACGGCAAGGTGGTGCGGCTGGCCGACCCCGACCTGCTGATCACCAAGAAGAAGGTCGCCGCGGCCGAGGGGTGGGCCTCGCCCGGCGAGTACGCGGTCGCCGGCGTCGAGGTGGCCACCGCGGCCGGGCCCGCCACGGTGCTGGCCAGGGTCTCTCTGAACACCGTGCAGCAGGCGCTGGGCACGCTGTACCAGACGCTGCTGCCCGGCGTCCCTGCGCTGCTGGTGGTGGTGGCCGGGATGACCTGGCTGTCGGTGGGCAGGGCGCTCGCCCCCGTGGCGGCGATCAGGGCGAAGGTGGCCGACATCACGGCCCGCGACCTGGGCCAGCGGGTGCCCGTACCGAGCTCGAAGGACGAGATCGCTGCGCTGGCGACCACCGTGAACGGCACGCTCGACCGGCTGGAGACGGCGGTGGAGCGGCACAAGCGGTTCGTCGCCGACGCCGCGCACGAGCTGCGCAGCCCGATCGCGACCCTGCGGGCGAGGCTGGAGCTGGCCGAGCCCAGCGAGCTGACCAGGGAGGCGCTGGCCGACGTCGAGCGGCTGCAGTCGCTGGCCGCCGACCTGCTCATGCTGGCCAAGCTGGACGCGGGCGAGCCGCTGCGCGCGGCCGAGCTGGACCTGGGCCAGGTGGCCGCCGAGGCGGCGCTGCGGGCCAGGCGGCGGCCTGAGGTGCGGGTGGAGCTGGACGTGGAGCCCGACGTGGTGCTGCGGGGGTCGAGCGCGCACCTGGACCGCCTGGTGACGAACCTGGCCGACAACGCGGTCCGGCACGCCGCCTCGACCGTGCGGGTGCGGGTGGCCGCCGAGGACGAGGAGGCGGTGCTGGAGGTGTCGGACGACGGGCCGGGGATCCCGCAGGAGCAGCGGGAGGCGGTGTTCGGCCGTTTCACCCGGCTGGACGAGGCGCGGGCCAGGGACGCGGGCGGCGCGGGGCTGGGGCTGCCGATCGCGCGGGACATCGCGCTCCTGCACGAGGGTTCACTCGTGTACGGCGACCGTGGCTTCGTCGCGCGTTTCCCCCTGCACCAGGTGTAGGACGTAGTTCGTGTCGCGCCGGGTGATCGTGAAGCCGGAGCGCGTGTACACGCGGACGGCCCCGGTGGGGTTGCCGAGATCCACGCCCAGCCCGGCGCTCAGGTAGCCCTGACGGGCGAAGGCCGCCAGGGCGTGCGCGATCAGCGCGCCCGCCACGCCCCTGCCGCGCCACTCCCTCAGCGTGCCCACGACCTGGATCCACGCCGTGTGCGGCCCGCGCGCGTGCGTCATGAGCACGCCCACGGCGCGGTCGCCCGCCAGGGCCAGGAAGGAGGATTCGGGGCGGAAGTTGTGCGACCCGGTCAGGTGGCCGGACCAGCTCTCGCGGGTGTGCGGCACGGTGCCCCAGTGGTCGCGGAACGACTCGTTGCGGACGCGGCGGGCCTCGTCGTCCAGCTCCGGCGACCAGGTCGCGACGGCGATCCCCTCGGGCAGGCTGAGCGGGGGCAGGTCGTCCGGCAGGCTCCGCGTCATCTCGGCGAACGTGCGCACCGCGGCGAACCCCGTCGCCCGCGCGAGGGCGGCCAGGCGCCGGTCGTCCTCGCCGCCGACGATCAGGATCTCCACGGGCACGCCGGGGAACGCCTTCTCGCTGAGCCGGGGGGCCGCCGCGATCGCCCAGTCGAGGATCCGCCTGCCGTGGCCCTGCCCGCGATAGGCCGGGTGTACGCCGCCCCACAGGCGCATGAGGTGCGAGCCGCCCTCCGCCGACTGCCTGACCGGCAGGTAGCCGACGGCCGCGATCCGGTCGCCGTCCCTGGCCGCCAGGGTGCCCTCGGCCAGGTCGATCAGGTGGTGGGAGAGCTGCTCGCGGACGTCGTCCAGGGTGTAGCTCTGCCCGGTGCCGGCCGCTGCCCAGAACCCGGCCAGCAGGGGCGCGTCCTCGTGGGTCAGCGGTCCCCATCGCATGGGTCAGAGCCTAGGCGTCGAGCTGCAGGAAGGCGCGGGAGATCGCCTGGCGGGACACGTCCTCCGGGTAGGGGAACGATCTGATCACGTCGCGCAGCCCCTCCACGTGCGCCCGCTTGGCCAGCTCGGCCACCAGGGCCAGCTCGTCGTGCTGCGCCAGCGCGTACGACCGGTCGACCACCGCGCCGTGCCCCGGCACGATCACCGGCTCGGGCATCTCGTTGAGCATCGCCGCCACGGTGCCGGGCCAGTCGAGCGGGTAGGAGCTCGCGAACGAGGGCGGCGCCCCCTCCTCCACCAGGTCACCGGCGAACACCACGCCCGCGTCGGGCACGTGCGCCACCACGTCGTTGCTGCTGTGCCCGAGCCCGAAGTGCCGCAGGTGCACCATCCGGCCGCCGATGTCCAGGCTGGCCGTGACGGTGAACGTGTGGTCGGGCGGCACGATCGCCACCTCCTCCAGCTCCTCGCGCCGCTCGGGGTTGCGCTCGATCAGGCGGGCCCTGGTCGCCTCGCCGTCTGTCTCGATCTCCTCGGCGCACCTGGCGTGGCCCCAGATCTCGGCGCCGCCGAACAGCGCGTTGCCGAAGTAGTGGTCGAAGTGGGAGTGGCTGTTGACGACCGTCCACGGGAAGGCGGTGATCGTCCTGATGGCGTCGATCAGGTCGGCGGCCTCCCGGTGCGAGGCCCGGGTGTCCAGCACGAGGCAGTGGCCGTCGCCCACGACCAGGCCGACGTTCATGTCGTAGGACCGGTGACGCCGGACGTAAACCCGGTCGCCCACCTCCTGCCACTGCTTGCTCATGCCAACGAACCATACTTTTAGGATTGATGCATGTCATATGACTTCCAGGTCGTCATCGACTCGGGCGACCCGCACCCCCTTGCCGACTGGTGGGCCGACGCGCTCGGCTGGCAGGTCGAGGCGCAGGACGAGGCGGTCATCAAGGAGCTGATCGAGAAGGGGCACGCCCGCGAGGACGACACGACCACGCACAACGGCGCGCTCGTGTGGCGGGCGGGCGCGGCCATCAGGCATCCCGACGGCCTCGAACGTGCTCCGCGCGTGCTGTTCCAGCTCGTACCCGAGCCCAAGTCGGGCAAGAACCGCCAGCATCTCGACATCCGGGTGGGGGCGGGCAACATCGAGGCGGAGGTCGCGCGGCTGACCGCCAAGGGCGCCAAGGAGCTGCACAGAGGCCGTCAGGGGCCGAACTGGTGGGTCACGCTCGCCGACCCGGAGGGCAACGAGTTCTGCGTGTCCTGATCGGCCGTCGAGGCGGGTGTCAGCCGTTCAGGTACGTCAGCACGGCGAGCACCCGGCGGTGGCCGTCGGCGGCGGGCGGCAGGTCGAGCTTGGTGAAGATGTTGGCGATGTGCTTGGCCACGGCCGCCTCGGTGACGAACAGCTCCTTGGCGATCGACGCGTTCGTGCGCCCCTCGGCGATCAGGCCGAGCACCTCCTGCTCGCGCGGGGTGAGCCTGGCCAGGAGGTCGCGGCGGCGTCGCAGGAGCTGGCGCACCACCTCGGGGTCCACGACCGTGCCGCCGCCGGCGACCCGGTCGAGGGCCTCGACGAACTCGCGCACGTCGCCGATGCGGTCCTTCAGCAGGTAGCCGACGCCCGCGCCGCCGCCGGACTCCAGCAGCTCGGCCGCGTACGTCTGCTCGACGTACTGGCTGAGCACCAGCACCGCCAGCCCGGGGTCGCCGGCGCGCAGCTCCAGCGCGGCGCGCAGGCCCTCGTCGGTGAAGCCGGGCGGCATGCGCACGTCGGTCACCACGGCCTCGGGGCGGTGCTCGGCGACCGCCTCGATCAGGGCGGGCGCGTCGCCGACGGAGGCGACGACGGTGTGGCCGAAGCGTTCGAGCAGCCCGGCCAGGCCCTCGCGGAGCAGGACGGCGTCCTCGGCGATCACCACGCGCACGGTTTCTCCTTGTCGTTCAACACGGGATCTCCGCCCGCAGGCGGGTCGGGCCGCCGGGCGGGCTCGACAGGGACAGCTTGCCCTCGACCACGGCCAGCCTGTCGGCCAGCCCCGTCAGCCCCGTCCCCCGCCCGGGGTCGGCACCGCCCGCGCCGTCGTCGCGCACCTCGACGACGAGCGTGCCGCGCTCGACCCGGCCGGTGACGGATCCTCTGGTGGCGCCGCTGTGCTTGGCGAGGTTCGCCAGGGCCTCGCTGACCACGTAGTAGGCGGTCACCTCGACGGGGGCGGGCAGCCGGCCGGGCAGGTCCACCGCCACGTCCACGGGCACGGCCGAGCGCCCGGCCACGTCCTGAACGGCCGCGGCCAGCCCCCGGTCGGTGAGCACCTGGGAGTGCACGCCTCTGATCAGCTCGCGCAGCTCGGCCAGCGCCTGCTTGGCCTCGCCGTGCGCCTGCCGGACCAGGCGGGCGGCCTCCGAGTCGGGAGGCAGGTCAAGCCCTGCGATGCCGAGCGACATGGACAGCGCCACCAGCCGCTGCTGCGCACCGTCGTGCAGGTCCCGCTCGATCCTGCGGCGTTCCAGCTCGAACGCGTCCACCAGCCGGGCCCGCGACCGCAGCACCTCGCTGAGCTCGGACTGGGCGGGCGCCAGGATGGCGCGGGCCATCGCGCCGCGCGCGCCCGCCCAGGCGGTGATCGTGTACGCGGCCACGGGCAGCAGCAGGACGCCCGCCACGGTGGACAGCACGCCGACGATCGGCGCCAGCGCGGGCTGCAGCACCGGGGACAGCGCCAGCACCAGCGGGCCGCCGATCGTGAACGACAGCATGACCAGGTCGATCCACCACAGCGCGAGCAGCGTCATGACCGCCAGCCCCGCCTCGCGCCTGCGCCGGTCCGGCGGGCGCGGCACGGGCGCCGCGTCCACCAGGCGCAGCCGCAGCCGCTCGAAGGGCGCGACGAGCACCGCCGCCAGGGCGAGTGCGGCCAGGCCCGCGACGACGCCCAGCGCCGGATTGACGAGCGTGCCGCCGGCGGCGGCCGCGACGGTGAGCCCCGCGGCCACGCCGGGGACGGCACTGGCCGCCAGGTACGCCGCGCCGCGCCACGGCCACGCGGAGGCCAGGAACGGCAGGGGGCGCCGGGTCAGGGCTTCGAGCGCGGTCCTGTTGAGCACGTTCTGACGGTATCGGCCGAGGTCAGGGGCGGTCAGTAGTGCTAGGTCCACCTTTGGGCGGGTTACCCGAAGGGTACGTTCGCGCCTCCGGAGACCGCCGGCGTCTGCGGCCGGCTCTCCTCTGGCCGGCGGACGTAGGGCAGGACTCCGATCTGGAAATCGTCCTCGTAGATGATCGTGCCGGGGTCGGGCGAGCGCACGACGTCGTACGGAACGTCGTAGCGGCGCAGCAGACTTTCCAGTGGCGCCAGTTCGGCGATGAGGCGGGCCGCGTCGGGCTTGAACCAGGGGACGGCGCGGATGGTGTTGCCGTCCGCGTAGAAGGGCGGGTACGGCAACCGCGCGATGAACCAGTTGTCCACCGTCGTGAACAGTTCGTCGTCCTCCGGCGTGAGCCGACCGGCGCGGCGGAGGTGGTGACAGGCGGCGAAGATGCCCACGGGCACGCCGAGCCGACCGTAATAGCGGACCTGTACCCGTACATAAGGGCCGCCGTCGCCTTCGCGCAGGGGTTTCCGGCTTCCATGAGTCACATTGCAGGGTTTACCCCGTTTGATCGCCGCGCCCACGCAACGCATACCCTACGGACACGCTTGTCGCACGCCGGGGTCAGGCGCGTGCCGCGTCCCGCCGCCCGTACTGGCCGGCCACCGCGTCGAACGTCGGCACCGCCGCTCCCGGGTCCGTGACCTGCGCCTTCGGCAGCCCGAGCTGCGGGTCGAAGCACTCGAACCCGGACTCGCGCTCCACCACGGACGCCACCTCGTACAGCAGGCCGACGACCTGCCTGGCCGCCTCGCCGTGGGTCCGGTAGGGCACGCTCATCTCCCAGCCGCCCTCCCAGTGGTTCACGCAGATGCCGGTGCCGTCGTGGTCCAGCTCCCAGTTCGGCGGGTAGGCGACGATGTTCACCTCGCCGAGCAGGTCGCGGACGCCGGTCACGACGCCGTCCCAGGCCGTCGGGTCGGGTTGCAGGGCACTCGCGGCCGCCGTCAGCGCGTCGTCCCAGGACTGGCCGGGGTCGCGGCGGTAGAAGTACAGGTCGTAGCTCATGGTGGGACGAAGGCTACCGATCTTGGCCGCCGCGGCGGAAGTCCAGGCCGTCGAACGTGCCCGACTCGCGCCAGCCGTCGATGAAGGCGAAGTACGCCATCGCCCCGTGCGGGTGGCCGACGCCGAGCCAGCTCTTCCTGCCGGGGTCCTGGCCCTCGTTGTTGTAGTAGCCGGGCGTGCACTCCTGGGAGCCGAGCAGCCGGCCCGTGCCCGACAGGAGGAACTCCACCCAGCCGTCCTCGGCCTCCGCGGTGGGCTCGACCTCGGCGTACCCGTGGTCGAGCGCGTGCCTGACGGTGACGGCAATCGTCCTGCCCGCCTCCGTCAGGTTGTGCGGGATGTTGGAGATGAGGTTGGCGCCCTGCGTCGGCTGGACGAGGAAGGCGTTGGGGAAGCCGTGCACGTGCACGCCGTGCAGCGTGCGCATGCCGTCGGCCCAGTGCTCCGACAGCCGGAGGCCGCCGCGGCCGGTCAGGTCGTAGCCGGCACGGCGGGTGTAGTCGGTGCCGACCTCGAAGCCCGAGGCGTAGATGACGCAGTCCACCTCGTACTCCCGGCCCGCCACCACCACGCCCTTCCGGGTGATGCGCTCGACGCCCTTGCCGCCGGTGTCCACCAGGTGGGTGCCGGGCTCGTTGAACGCCTGGAGGTACTCGTCGTGGAAGCAGGGGCGCTTGCAGAGCTGGCGGTACCAGGCCTTGAGTGCCTGCGCCGTCTCCGGGTCCTCGACGACGGCGTCCACGCGGGCGCGGATCTCCGCCATCTTCTCGAAGTCGGAGTCCTCGAAGGCGGCCAGCATGTTCTCCTGCGTCAGCTCCTCGGGCCGCAGGTGCTCGATCTTGGCGCGGAACCGGCGGGACAGGTCGGTCCAGCCGTCCATGACCAGGTCCTCCTCGGCCGGGGCGCCGGTCTGGTTGGCCGTGAAGTTCTCCAGCCAGCGCTGCTGCCAGCCAGGGGTGGCGATGGTGGCGAACCAGCCGGGGTCGGTCGGGCGGTTGTCGCGCACGTCCACGGAGGAGGGGGTGCGCTGGAAGACGTACAGCTCGCGGCAGGCGCGCGCCAGATGCGGCACGCACTGGACGGCGGTGGCGCCGGTGCCGATGATGGCCACCCGCTTGTCGGCCAGCCGGTCCATGGGCGCGCCGGAGGGGTCGCCGCCCGTGTACGCGTAGTCCCAGCGGCTGGTGTGGAAGGCGTGGCCGCGGAAGTCGTCGATGCCGGGGATGCCGGGCAGCTTGGGCACGTGCAGCGGGCCGATGCCCATGGCGACGAACTGGGCGGTGAACGCGTCGCCGCGGTTGGTTCTGATCAGCCAGCGGGAGCGGGTCTCGTCCCAGGTCAGGTCGGTGACCTCGGTGTGGAAGAGGGCGTTGTCGTACAGGCCGTAGTGCTTGCCGATGCGGCGGCAGTGCTCCAGGATCTCGGGCGCGTGCGCGTACTTCTCGGTCGGCATGTGGCCGGTCTCTTCGAGCAGCGGCATGTAGACGAAGGAGGCCGTGTCGCACTGCGCGCCGGGGTAGCGGTTCCAGTACCAGGTGCCGCCGAAGTCGCCGCCCTTCTCCACGATGCGCACGTCCTCGACCCCGGCCTCCCTGAGGCGGGCGCCGGTGACGAGCCCGGCGAAGCCGCCGCCGACGAACGCGACCGTCACGTGGTCGGTCTTCGGGGCACGCTCCATCATCGGGGTGTAGGGGTCGTCGAGGTAGTGGGCGAAGCGGCCGGTGAGCCGGAGGTACTGATCGTTGCCGTCCGGGCGCAGCCGCTTGTCCCGTTCTTCGCGGTACTTGCGGCGCAGGGCTTCCTTGTCGACGGTCATGAATGTCCTCCGCGGGAGGCGACGACGGACCTAATTCCAGAATGTCATTCGGTAATGGCGCCGACAAGAGGCCACGCCTGCGGGATCCCTGCTCACTGACCGGGATGTCCACTATGGTGGGGTCTCGGACGCACGAGGAAGTGGATCTGTCTTGGCCCATCGCGCACTGGTCATCGCCATGCTGCCGGCGATCGGGCTACGGGTGCTCACGGTGCTCGGCTTCCCGCCCGCGATCCTCTTCTACGGCGACTCCTTCGCCTTCCTGAAGGAGGAGCTGGCGCCGGGCACCGCGCGCCCCTCCGGCTACTCCCTGCTGCTGGCGCTGCTGCGCCCCGCGCACAGCCTCACCCTCGTCACAGTCCTGCAGCACCTGCTCGTGCTCGGGCTCGCCGTCGCCCTGTACGCGCTGCTGCGCCGCCGCGGCCTGCCCGGCTGGGGCGCGACGCTGCTGGTCACGCCGCTGCTCTACGACGAGTTCCTGCTCCTGCTGGAGCACATGATCATGGCGGACGCCGTCTTCATCGTGCTCGTCGCCGCGGCCGTCGCGCTCATCGTCTGGCGCGTCACCCCTGCCACGGCCGCCGTGGGCGGGCTGCTGCTGGGCCTGGCCGGGATCACCAGGACCGTCGGGCTGCCGCTGCTGATCCTGACCGCCGCGTACCTGCTGGTCAGGCGGTACGGCTGGCGGCCCCTGGTGGCGCTACTGGTGGCCGGGGCGCTCCCGCTCGGCGCGTACGCGACCTGGATGAAGGTGGAGAAGGGCAAGTTCGGCCTCACCGAGGCCGACGGGAACTTCCTGTGGTCCAGGACCATGAGCTTCGCCGACTGCGAGGTCATCAAGCCGTCCGAGCGGCTGGCCGTGCTCTGCCCCGGCATGCCGGTCGAGCAGCGGCCCTACCCGCCGCACTGGCTGTGGGAGAGCTTCTCGCCGCTGCTCAAGGTGCCGGGCACCGCCAACCGCAACCAGCTCGCCGGGGAGTTCGCCAGGCAGGCCATCCTCGCCCAGCCGGGCGCCTACCTGGGGGCGGTCGCGACCGACCTCAAGCAACTGCTGCGCTGGGAGCGCACGGCGGTGGACGAGAAGACGCCGTACAAGCTGCCCGCCTCGGAACGGCCGATCAGCGAGTCGGTGCGCGGCGTGGCCGAGTCCTACGAGGCGGGGCCCGCGGCGACCCGGGTGGTCGAGCCGTTCGCCGGCTGGCTGCGCGCCTACCAGCGCTTCGGGTACGTGCCGTTCCCGCTGCTCACGCTCGCCCTGGTCGCGACGCTGGCGGCGGCGCTGGTCAGGCGGCGGTGGGACGCGCTGCTGCCCGGCCTGGCCGCGCTCGCGCTGATCGCCTCGCCGCCGTTCCTGGCGGCCTTCGACGTGCGGTACGTGATCCCGGCCATCCCGCTCATCTGCCTGGCGGCCGGGCTGACCCTGGTCAAGCAGGACCGGGCCGCGCCCGCGCGGGAGCGGGAACCGGTCAAAGTGGCCTGATCCGCTGTGTTACGGTGCCCCGTAAGGTGATGCTTACAGGTGATGGGAAGCTATGACGGAGGCCGGGCCGACGGGTGACGACCTGGTCGAGATGCTCGCCGCGCTGGCCAACCCGCTGCGGGTGCGCATCATCGCCCAGCTCGCCGCCGGGCGCGACTACGTCAGCCACCTGGCCCGCGTGATCGGCGTGAGCCGCCCCCTGCTGCACATGCACCTGCGCCGGCTGGAGGCGGCCGGGCTGATCGCCGGCAGCCTGGAGCTGTCGGACGACGGCAAAGCCATGAAGTACTACGAGGTCACGGACTTCAGCCTGCACCTCACCGCGTCGACGCTGGCCGAAGCGGCCAGGACACTCACGAGGCCGGACCCCGAGGAGGGCTCCTGATGTCGTACACCTGGCCCGAGGTGATCTTCTTCCTCGGGGTGCTGATCCTCGTCACATTCCTGATCAGCGTGTTCACCGTGGGGATGTTCGAGTCCCGCAAGTCGAGGCGGCAGGCCGACGCGGCGGAGGCGTTACAGGAGCTGGTGCAGCGGTTCGAGCAGCTCGCGCGGAGCACGGTGGAGACGCAGGAGCGCATGGCCGCCGAGCTGGCGGAGCTGCGCTCCCGTACGGAGTCGATCGAGCGGATCCTGCGGACGGTGGAGTGATCCCTCTTCAGGAGGCCGCCTTGAAGCGGGCGACGAAGCGGCGCTGCCAGGGCGTCTCGACCGCGTGCCGGTCGTAGTGCTCGCGCACGTAGGCCACCGCGCCGGCGGCGGGGACGCCGTCGAGCACGGCCAGGCAGGCCAGCGCGGTGCCGGTGCGGCCCTTGCCGCCGGCGCACGCCACCTCGACCCGCTCGGTCTCCGCGCGGCCCCACGCCTCGCGCAGCGCCCTGGCCATGGCGTCGCGGTCGGACGGGAGCCAGAAGTCGGGCCAGCGGATCCAGCGGTGCTCCCAGGCGACACCCGGGGGCTCCTTGCCGAGGCAGTAGAGGGCGAAGGCGGGCTCAGGGCCTTCAGGGAGCGGGCGGCTCAGGCCTCTGCCGCGGACGAGGCGGCCCGACGGCAGGCGCAGCACCCCTGCTGCTGCGGGGTCCCAGGTCTCGATCATGAGGCCGAGCGTAGCCAGGGCAGGCGCGGGCCGGAGCGGGCTTCCGCTACGGGCTGAGACCGCTTGGCAAGGCTGGGCGGGCCTCTGGATCAGGCCTTCGCGAGGCCGGTCAGCCAGCCGCTCGCCAGCTCCGTGACGATGGCGCCGCCCCGGTCGGTCAGGTGCACGTGGTCCACCAGCAGCTCCCTGCCCCCCGACCGGGCGATCTCGTCCCACGTGCGCCGCAGCAGGTAGTGCTGGGCCGCGACGGTGAAGGCGAGCGGGAAGCTGAAGCCGTACGAGGTCCGGGCGCCGTGCCGGAGCACGTCGGCCATGCGCTCGTGCAGCGGCAGGTAGTCGGACCCGGTCTGCGCGGCGACGTCCTTGACGGCGGCGTTGTAGCCGGTCAGGGTGCGGTTGATCGGGGCGTCCAGGTTCTCGCCGAGCGGAGGCAGGGACATCAGGGCGACGCGCGCGCCGGTGCCGCTCTTGACCCGGTCCACGATGGCCCGCAGGTTGGCGCGGTAGTCGTCCAGCGGGACGGAGTTGCGCACGTCGTTGGTGCCGATCAGCAGCGTCACCGCGGCGGGACGGCAGGCCACGATGTCGCTGTCCACGCGCTCCAGCAGGTCGGCGGTGGTGTTGCCGTTGCTGCCCGCGTTCACGAACTCGTAGGCGGGGAACGCGGCGCGCAGCGAGCCCACCCAGTCGGCGCCGAGCGACCCCTGCGTCATGCTCGCCCCGGCGGCCACGACGCGTGGCCGGGCGCCCTCGGCGGCGCAGGCGTCGGCGGGCGGGTTGTCGGCCGGGCGCAGGAAGGTGAGGTAGGCGACGGTCCCGGCGGCGCAGAGCGCGGCGGCGAGCACCAGGCTGAGGGTGATGATGATCGGTCTCTTCACGGTCAGTACCCCAGGGAGATGGTGTGCCCGGCGGTGGCCGGGTCGTCGAGGGCTGCCAGGACGGCGTGCGCGAGGTCGGCCCTGGCGATGGTGATGCCGCCGCGCACGTTCCGGTCGAGAGCGGTCCGGTACGGGCGGCGGGCCCCGTCCGTGAGGCGTGGCGGTCGCATGATCGTCCAGTCCAGCCCGCTGGCGCGGACGAGCTCCTCGGTACGGGCGAAGTCGGCGAAGCCCTCGCGCAGGAAGCGCCGCAGCAGCGGCTTGACCAGGGCCCGGTTGAGCAGGTCGTCGCCCTCGTCCACGACGTGACCGCTGGCGGTGACGACGATCAGGCGGCGGGCGCCGGTGGCGCGCATGGCGGTGATGATCGACTGCGCGCCCTGGGCGCACACCTGTCCGCCGCCCCGGCCGCGCGGGCCGAGCGCGGAGACGACGGCGTCCCTGCCGCTCACGCAGGCCTCGATGGCGCCGGGCCGCATGACGTCGGCGATCACCGGGTCGAGGCGGGGGTCGCCTGAGCGGGGAAGGCGGGCGGCGGGGTCGCGGACGACGGCGGTGACGTGGTGCCCGGCGTCGAGTGCCTGCTCCACGACGTGCCGTCCGGTGCCGCCCGTCGCGCCGAATACGGTGATCTTCATCTAGACTCCTTGGTTGGTAAACGCTCACTAACCACGTGACGCAGGCTAGTGAGCGTTTACTCACCATGTCAACAGGAGAGGGCGAGCATGGGCACCAGAGACGTGATCCTCGACGCGGCGGCCACCGTCATGGCCGAACAGGGCCTGGCCAACGTGACCACGCGCCAGATCGCGCGGGCCGCCGGCTTCACCGAGGCGGCCCTCTACAAGCACTTCCCCAGCAAGGCCGACCTGATGGTGGCCGTCATGCGCGAACGTTCACCCGGCTTCGCCCCGCTCGCCGACGCGCTGCGCGGCGGTGACGGCCTGGTGGACAGCCTCACCGCCGTGGCCAGGGCGGCCATCGACCTCTACCGCGGCGGCTTCCCCATGTTCGCCTCGATGTTCGCCGATCCGGCCACCCTGACCGCCCACAAGCGCGAGCTGGCGGAGCAGGGCGCCGGGCCGCACAAGGCGAACGAGGCGCTGGCCGCCTACCTGCGCGCCGAGCAGGCCGCCGGACGGGTGCGCGCCGGGGCGGACGTGCGGGCCGCCGCCGGGCTGCTGCTCGGGGCCTGCTTCCAGTACGCGTTCCTCGGGCACATGTCGCAGGCCGGTTACGCGGACGACGAGGAGGCGGCGGCCGCGTTCGTCCGCACGCTGCTCGAAGCCCTCGAAAGAACGTGACAGAGCGGTCGCCCCGTCAGCGGCTCAGCGTCCGGACCGCCGCAACAAGCCGAACTCGACCAGCAGCCCGAGCGCCGCGCCTCCGGCGAAGGCGATGAGCTCGTCCACGCCGAGGCCGGTGTCGCGGGTCATCAGCAGGGTGACCAGCACGTTCCCGACGACGATCCCGGCGATGAGGAGGATGATGAGCCGCACCGCCCGCATCGTCGATCCGCCTGCCTGTTCCGCACTCATCAGAAGGGGCTCCTCTCATGTAGACGGCCTACATGTAGACAGCCTACTTGCTGACCCGGCTTTCTGGGCGCGACCTTGGTGCTGTCGACGCTGTGGCAGGCAGGTTGACCCGCCGTCACGCCCGGTCGAGCGCCGCTCGCGGGTAGGGCGTCTTCTTGCTGGTGCTCACCAGCCGCCCGAAGAACTCGTCGAAGACGAGAGCCGTCGCGGCGTGCCGGTCGAGCACCCCGGCGACGCCTGCGGGTACGTGCTCGCGCGGGACGCCGCCCGCCGTCCACTCACGCAGGAACGCGGCGTGCTCCTCCGGCCCCCGCGTGCCGCCCGGCAGGTGATGGCGCAGAAGATGGCTGGTGGTGTAGTGCCGGTCGTAGGAGAGGTGGTCGGCCAGGAAGCGGGACTCCTCGCCGGACAGCGTGAACCGCGTGCTCAGCGCCAGGCCCAGATCGGCGAAGTAGACCTCGCTCCCGTCGGTGAGCAGGTTCATGAAGTGGGCGTCGAAGTGCACGAACCCCTGTGAGCCGAGGAAGCCGGTGCCGCGGGCGAGCGCCCGTTCGAGCCACGGGTACGGCTCGCCCGCCCGGTGCTCCGCCAGCCAGGCGGCCAGCGTCCCCGGCAGGTGCTCCAGGAACAGGACCAGGCTGAGCGACGAGCCGGCGATCGCCTCCAGCCGCCCGCGCACGGCCTCGGACCCCTCCCAGTGGGCCACCGCCCCGTCGATGCCGCCGAACTCGTCGGCGAACCCCTCCGGAGGGTGGTCGGGGATCACCCGCCAGTGGTGCAGCAGCGGGAACCCGGGATACGCGCCGGTCAGCACCCAGTTGGTGGTCATCACGTGCGCCGCCAGCTCCCGCCACGCGCCGAACCCGGCCGAGCCGACCCCGTACTGGTAGAACATCGGCAGGCCGAAGACGTTGGCCGTCGAGCGCACGTGCTCGGGACGCACCTCCAGGTCGGTGAGGGGGACCCGCTTGACGAACACGCGGACGCCCGCCACCTCCAGCTCCGCCGACCGCCCGCCGATGCCCGCCCCTCTCGGCTCGGCCCCGGCCACCAGCCCGGCCAGTTCGCGGTCGCTCAGCATGGCCAGGCGGGTGGACACGGCGTCGTAGGCCACCAGGCGAGCCCGGTCCTGATGCGGCATGGGTAAAGCCTGACACAACAACAAAACTGGGGCTTTTCATTATCTTGTATGGCTCGTGTTTGTGGTTGTAGGTTGTGGCGCCATGACCGCACCCAGGACTCCGACACCCGCCGAGGAGCTGCGCGGCGCCGGTCTGCGGGTGACCGCCGCCCGCGTCGCGCTGCTCGAGACCGTCCGGCACGGTGACCACCTCGACGTCGAGGCGATCGCCACCGGAGTACGCGATCGCGTGGGTCACGTCTCCCTGCAAGCCGTGTACGAAGCCCTCCACGCCCTCACCGCCGCGGGCCTCGTACGCCGCATCGAGCCGGCGGGCAGCCCGGCCCGTTTCGAAGGGCGCGTGGGCGACAACCACCACCACATCGTGTGCCGGTCGTGCGGCGCGGTCGCCGACGTCGACTGCGCGGTCGGTCATGCCCCATGCCTGCACGCCGCGGACGACCACGGCTTCACCATCGACGAGGCCGAGGTCATCTACTGGGGCCGATGCCCCGCCTGCTCCGCCACTCCTTGAGCGGCCGAACCCAAGTCCTGGAAGGACTCCCGATGACCGAGAACCATGACGCGATCGTCACAGACCCGAAGGCAGGCGGCGAAGGCGCCGGCTGCCCGGTCGCGCACACGCGCGCCGCGCACCCCACCCAGGGTGGCGGCAACCGTCAGTGGTGGCCGGAGCGGCTCAACCTGAGGATCCTCGCCAAGAACCCCGCCGTGGCCCGCCCCTACGGCGACGGCTTCGACTACCGCGAGGCGTTCCTCAGCCTCGACCTCCCGGCCGTCAAGCGGGACATCGCCGAGGTGCTGACCACCTCCCAGGACTGGTGGCCGGCCGACTTCGGGCACTACGGGCCGCTCATCATCCGGATGGCCTGGCACAGCGCGGGCACGTACCGGATCAGCGACGGCCGCGGCGGCGCCGGCGCCGGCCAGCAGCGCTTCGCGCCGCTCAACAGCTGGCCCGACAACGCCAACCTGGACAAGGCCCGTCGCCTGCTGTGGCCGGTCAAGAAGAAGTACGGCCGCAACCTGTCCTGGGCCGACCTCATGATCCTCGCCGGGAACGTGGCGCTGGAGACGATGGGCTTCGAGACGTTCGGGTTCGCGGGCGGGCGCGAGGACGTCTGGGAGGCCGAGGAGGACGTCTACTGGGGCCCCGAGACCACCTGGCTCGGCGACGAGCGCTACACCGGCGACCGTGAGCTGGAGAACCCGCTGGGCGCCGTCCAGATGGGCCTCATCTACGTCAACCCGGAGGGCCCGAACGGCAACCCCGACCCGCTCGCCGCCGCCAGGGACATCCGCGAGACGTTCCGCCGCATGGCCATGAACGACGAGGAGACCGTCGCCCTCATCGCGGGCGGCCACACCTTCGGCAAGACCCACGGCGCGGGCGCGGCCGACCACGTCGGCGCCGACCCCGAGGCCGCCACGCTGGAGGAGCAGGGCCTCGGCTGGCGCAGCACCTTCGGCACAGGCAAGGGCGGCGACGCCATCACCAGCGGCCTTGAGGGCATCTGGACCAACACCCCGATCACCTGGGACAACAGCTTCTTCGAGATCCTCTACGGGTACGAGTGGGAGCTGTTCCAGAGCCCCGCCGGCGCCAACCAGTGGCGGCCGAAGGACGGCGCGGGCGCGGGCACCGTCCCCGACGCCCACGACCCGGCCAAGCGGCACGCGCCGACGATGCTCACCACCGACCTCTCGCTGCGCGTCGACCCGATCTACGACCAGATCTCGCGCCGCTTCCGCGACAACCCCCAGGAGTTCGCGGACGCCTTCGCCAAGGCCTGGTACAAGCTGACCCACCGCGACATGGGCCCCATCGTGCGCTACCTCGGCCCGGAGGTGCCCGACGAGGTGCTGATCTGGCAGGACCCGCTGCCCGCGCGCACGTACGAGCTGATCGACGCCGGCGACGTCGCCACCCTCAAGAGCCAGATCCTGGCCTCCGGCCTGTCGGTCTCGCAGCTCGTCTCCGCCGCGTGGGCGTCCGCCTCGTCCTACCGCGACAGCGACAGGCGCGGCGGCGCCAACGGCGCCCGCGTCCGCCTGCAGCCGCAGATCGGCTGGGAGGTCAACGACCCCGACCGCCTCGCCACCACGCTCGGCACCCTCGAAGGCATCCAGAAGGCCTTCAACGGCTCCGCCCAGGCCGGCAAGCAGGTCTCGCTCGCCGACCTGATCGTGCTCGCCGGCGGCGTCGCCGTGGAGAAGGCGGCCCGGGCCGCCGGCTTCGAGGTCGAGGTGCCGTTCACGCCGGGCCGCGTGGACGCCGCGCAGGACCAGACGGACGTCGAGTCGTTCGCCGCGCTGGAGCCCACCGCCGACGGCTTCCGCAACTACCTCGGCAAGGGCAACCGCCTCCCGGCCGAGTTCCTGCTGCTCGACAAGGCGAACCTGCTGAACCTGTCCGCGCCCGAGCTGACCGTCCTCGTCGGCGGCCTGCGCGTGCTCGGCGCGAACCATCAGCAGACCCAGCTCGGCGTCTTCACCCCCACCCCGGGGACGCTGACCAACGACTTCTTCGTCAACCTCCTCGACCTGGGCACCACCTGGACGGCCACGTCGCAGGACCAGACCACGTTCGAGGGGCGCGACGCCGCCACCGGCGCGGTCAAGTGGACCGGCACGCGGGCTGACCTGGTGTTCGGCTCCAACTCGGAGCTGCGGGCGCTGGCCGAGGTGTACGCGAGCGACGACGCGAAGGAGAAGTTCGTGCGGGACTTCGTGGCGGCCTGGGCCAAGGTCATGAACTCCGACCGGTTCGACCTGGTCTGATCTCCCCACCGGCCGGTCCTCGGCGAGGGCCGGCCGTCGGCTCACTCGTCCTCGGTGAACACCGCCTCCCGCCGCCTGCGGATCGCCGGCAGGACGGTGACCACGAGCGCCGTCGCGGCCAGCAGCAGGAGGGCCGCGGAGATGGGCCGGGTCAGGAAGACGGTCGCGTCCCCACGGGAGATGATGAGCGCCCGCCGCAGGTTCTCCTCCAGCAACGGCCCGAGCACGAACCCGAGCAGCAGCGGCGCGGGTTCGCACCCGCACTTGATCAGCACGTACCCGAGGACGCCGAAGAAGACGATCGCGTAGACGTCGAAGCCGTTGAACGACAGCGAGTACGTCCCGATGGCCGCGAACAGGATGATCATCGGGAACAGCACCTGGTAGGGGATGTGCAGCATCCGCACCCAGATCCCGATCAGCGGCAGGTTCAGCAGCACCAGCAGCACGTTCCCGATCCACATCGACGCGATCAGCCCCCAGAACAGCTCCGGCTCGTCGGTGAGGACGTTCGGCCCCGGGGTGATGCCGTGCACGATGAACGCGCCGACCATCAGCGCCATGACGGGGTGGGCGGGCAGGCCGAGGGTGAGGAGCGGGATGAACGACGTCTGGGCGGCGGCGTTGTTGGCGGACTCGGGCCCTGCGACGCCTTCGATGGCGCCGTGCCCGAACTCGTGCCGCCGCTTGGACAGGCGCTTCTCGACGGCGTAGGAGGTGAACGAGGCGAGCACGTGCCCGCCGCCGGGCAGGACGCCGAGCGCGGCGCCGAGGCCGGTGCCGCGGAGGATGGGGCCGACGATCCTGCGCCGGTCCTCGGGGGTGGGCCAGAGGTTCTTGACGCGGCCGACGATCGCGGTGCGGGTCTGCTCGTTCTCGAGGTTGCGCAGGATCTCGGCCACGCCGAACATGCCGACGGCGACCGACACGAAGTCGATGCCGCCGTACAGCTCGCGCTGCTCGAAGACGAATCTGGGGGTGCCGGTGTAGATGTCCTGGCCGACGGTGCCGAACAGGACGCCGAGCGCGATCATGGCGAGGGCCTTGAGCGCGGTTCCGCGGGCCAGCGCGATGGACACGATCAGGCCGAGCAGCACGAGCGAGAAATATTCGGCGGCGCCGAACCGCAGCGCGACCCTGGCCAGGGGCGGGGCGGCGACGGCCAGGGCGACGGTGGCGATCGTGCCGGCGACGAAGGAGCCGATCGCGGCGGTGGCGAGCGCGGCGCCCGCGCGGCCCTGGCGGGCCATCTCGTGGCCGTCGAGGGCGGTGACCGCCGCGGACGACTCCCCCGGCAGGTTGATCAGGATGGCGGTGGTGGAGCCGCCGTACTGGGCGCCGTAGTAGATGCCCGCCAGCATGATCAACGCCGTCACCGGCTCGAAGCTGAACGTGATCGGCAGCAGCATGGCGACCGTGGCCGTCGGCCCGATGCCGGGCAGCACCCCGACGGCCGTGCCGAGCAGCACGCCCACGAAGCAGTAGAGGACGTTCTGGACGAGGAGGGCGGTCGAGAAGCCCAGTGCGAGGTTGTCGAGAAGTTCCATGCCCTCTCAATCCGGGTGCGGCGTCAGAACCCCAGCCACGGGCCCACCAGCGGGATCCGTAGCTGGAGTCCGACGACGAAGATGAGCGTGGCGGCCACGGTGAGCCCTGCCGCGACGGCCAGCGCCGTGAGCGGGCGGACGCGGGAGCTGGCCAGCGTCGTGAGCAGGGCGGTCACCGCCGAGGCGGGGACGAACCCGAGGCCGCGTACGGTGAACCCGAAGAAGATCAGCGCGAGCACGATGACGGCGACCGCCCGCCACGGGACGGGCCCGAACGCGATCACCTCTCCGGCGACGAGCCCCTTGACGACGATCGCCAGCCCCAGCGCGGCCACGATCGCGCCCATCAGCAGGGGGAAGGCTCCGGGGCCCATCCGCAGCGGGGTGCCCAGCTCGTAGCCGAGCGACCCCACCGCGAACGCGCCGCCGATCAGGACGAAGACGGCTCCGGCGAGGACGTCGGGGAAGGATCGGCGGTGCTTCACCTCAGCCGGCCTTGACCCCGGCGTCGGCGATCACCTTGCCCCAGGTGCCGATCTGTTCCTGGAGTTTGGCGGTGTGCGCCGCGGGGGTGGCGTCCTCGGCGGGGACGGGCGCGGTGCCCAGCTTGGCCATCTGGTCGATGACCTTCTGGTCGGCGAGCGCCGTCTTGAGCGCCTCGGTCAGCTTCGCCACGACGTCCTGCGGGGTGCCCTTGGGCACGTACAGGCCGTGCCAGACGCTGACCTGGAGCTGCGGCAGCCCGGCCTCGGTGGTGGTGGGCAGGTCGGGCAGGCTCTTGACCCGCTCCGGCGTGGTGACCGCGTACGCCTTGACCTCGCCCGCGGTGATCTGGCCGCTGGTGTTGGTCGTCTGGTCGCACATGAAGTCGACCTGGCCGCCGACGAGGTCGGTCAGCGCGGGCCCGGTGCCCTCGTACGGCACCTCCTGGAGCTTGACGCCTGCCGCGGTCTGGAACAGCAGGCCGCACAGGTGGGAGGCGGCGCCGATGCCGGCGTTGGCCAGGGTGACCTTGGCGGCGTTCGCCTTGACGTAGGTGACGAGCTCCTGGAGCGTCTTGGGCTCGAAGTCCTTGCGGGCGACGACGGTCATCGGCACCTCGGTGACGAGCCCGACCGTCTGGAAGTCCTCCAGCGGCTTGTAGCCGAGGTCCGCGTAGAGTGCGGGCGCGGTGGACATGCCGATGTGGTGCATGAGCACGGTGTAGCCGTCGGGGTCGGCCCGCGCGACCTCCCCCGCGCCGACGGTGCCGCCCGCGCCCTCGACGTTCTGGACGACGATCTTGCCGCCGAGCTTGGCGGCCATCGGCTCGGCGATCATGCGGGTGACGGTGTCGGTCGGGCCGCCCGCGCTGAACGGCACGACGAACGTGATGTTCTTGTCCGGGTAGGCGGCCCCGCCGCCCGTGGCGCCTCCGGTGGCGGTGGTGGTGCCGCCGTTGCCCGAGCACGCGGCGACGAGCGATGCGGCGCCGATCGCGGCGATCATCCGGGCGGCGGCCCGGTACGTGCTGGTCGTTCTCATAGGGCGACCTCCTCGTCAGCGCATGCCCGTGGTGAGTGCGCGCGGCCTCAGTCTCGGCCGGGAGGGACGCGGATGGTGTCAGAGAAATCCCAAGGAATGCGCTGGATGTCAGAAGAATCCCAAGAAGTCCAGGGCTAACACAAGCGCCGATCGCGCCGTACAATCCGCCGGTATGCGGATCACCATCATCGAGGATGACGACCGCGTGGCGCGGGGTCTGGTGACCGTTCTGGTCCAGGCGGGCTTCGAGGTCCACCGCGTCGCCACCGCCGCGGAGGCGGTGCGCGCCGCCCCGTCCGATGTGGTCCTCGTCGATCTCGGCCTGCCCGACGGCGACGGCCTCGACGTGATCCGCAAGCTGCGCGACCGGCCGGAGACGGCCGTCATCGCCGTGACGGCGCGCTCGGAGGAGCACGAGCGGGTACGCGGCCTGCGCGCCGGCGCCGACGACTACATCGTCAAGCCGTTCGGCATCCCCGAGCTGCTGGCCAGGATCGACGCCGTGCTGCGGCGCACCCGCGTGGCCCGCTCGCTCAGCCATCCTGACGAGCCGCTCGTCCTCGGCCCGATGCGGATCGTCGTCGGCACCCGCGAGGTCACGGTCGAGGGCGCGCCCGTGACGCTGACGCGCAAGGAGTTCGAGCTGCTCCTGCTGCTGGCCCGCCGCGCCCCGAACGTGGTCAGCCGCGACGTCATCCTCGACCAGATCTGGGGCGCGACCTGGGAGTCCTCCAGCCGCACCCTCGACACGCACATCGCGGCGCTGCGCAACAAGCTCGGGCCGTCCGTGCCCATCCGCACGATCCACGGGGTCGGCTATCGGCTCCAGGCCGGCCAGCCGGAGCTGATCGGCTGACCCGCCGTGCGCCGCCGCCTGCTCGTCGTCCTGGTGCCGCTCGCGGTGCTGCTCGTCGCGGCGCTCGGGGTGCCGCACAGCGTCACCCTGGCCGAGCGGGAGATGCAGGAGACGTACGTGGACCGGCTGGGCGACGTCGGCAGGTTCGCCTCGCTGGCCGAGACCGCGCTGTCCACCGGCCGCACCGAGGCGCTCCAGCAGGAGCTGACCCGCTACCACGACCTCTACGGCATCCCCGCCGCGGTGATCGACACGTCCGGCACGGTGCTGCTCGGACCGGCCGCCGCCTACCAGGAGGCGGCCCGCGCCGAGCCCGCGCTGCCCAGGATCGTCACCGCCGCGCTCGCCGGAACCCGTTCCGAGCCGTCGGGCGAATGGGTGCCGTGGGACGCCTCCGCGCTCGTGGTCGCCGAGCCCGTCGGCCGGGACAGCGAGGTCGTCGGCGCCGTCGTGACCATCTCCGACCTGTCGAAGACCCGCTCCCGCGTCCTGCTGCAGTGGGCTCAGCTCGCCGCGCTCGGGCTGCTGCCGCTCATCGCGCTGGTCGCCGTCGCCTGGCCGGTGTCGGCGTGGGTGCTGCGCCCGGTGCGCGAGCTGGACGCGGCCAGCTCCCGCATCTCGCAGGGCGACCTGACGATCCGGGCGGACGCCGAGGCGGGCCCTGTCGAGCTGCGGCGGCTCGCCGGGTCGTTCAACACGATGATGGACGCGGTGGAGAACGCCGTACAGCGGCAGCGGGCCTTCGTCTCCGACGCCTCGCACCAGTTGCGCAACCCGCTGACCAGCCTCCGGCTCGCCGTGGAGACGCTGGAGCCGCACCTCGCAGGGGGCGGGCGGCAGGTGTACGAGGTGGCCGTGGACGAGGTGAAGGCCATGCAGCGGCTGCTGAACTCGCTGCAGGCCAGCGCGCGGATGGAGAGCATCAGGACGACCTCGCCGGTGGATCTGGACGCGGTGCTGGCCACCCGGGTGGATCGGTGGCGGGCGCTGACCGCGACGGCCGGGCAGACGCTGGCCGTGCAGGTGCCGCCCGGGTTGCGGGTGCTGGAGCCCACGGGCGGGCTGGGGAGCATCCTGGACGAGCTGGTCAGCAACGCCTTGCGGCTGTCGGAGGCGCGGGTGGTGGAGGTGAGCGCCCGCGTCGCGGCCGGCTCCGGAGTCACCGCCGATTCCCGCGTCGGCGCCGATGGTGTGGTGGTGATCGCCGTCCGGGACGACGGGCAGGGGCTGGACGAGGCCGAGCGGGCGCAGGCGTTGCGCCGGTTCTGGCGCTCGCCACGCCACCAGAACGTGCCGGGCACCGGGCTCGGCCTGGCGATCTGCGCCGACCTGGTCGGGGCGGCCGGGGGCGAGCTGCGGCTGGAGGAGGGCCTGCCGCGCCCGGACGGTTCCGGCCACGGGTTCGCCGCCGTGGTCGCGCTGCCGGTCGCCCCCCAGGAGCCGGGGGATTAGCGCTTGCGCGTACGGAACCAGGCCGCCGCGCCGGGATGCAGCGGGATCGACGAGGTGGCGATGCCCGTCCGCACGTTGATCTGCCACGCCTCGGGCACGGCGTCGGGCACGGCCGCGGTGTCGTCGCGGCTGCCCGAAGTGATCGTGCCGGTATGCGTGAAGATCGTGTCGGTGATGGCGTACACCAGGTCGTCGGGCAGGTCGTTGCGGGCGAGCAGCACGTTCGGCACCGCGACCGTGCGGGTGGCCGGGACCCCGGCGTAGGCCGTCGCGGGGATCATGGCGGGGGCGTAGGGGCCGGGGAAGGCCGTGAAGAGCGCGTCCGCCTGCTCGTCCAGCGGGATCAGCCGGACGGGATGCCGCTGCGCCAGGTCGGTGATGGCCGGGGTCGGGACGCCGGTCAGGGAGAACATCGCGTCGATCGCGCCGTCACGCAGGGCCGCCGCCGACTCCGCCTGGCTGAGGTAGCGGATCGTGGCCCTGATCCGGCCCAGCTCCAGAATGCGCAGCGAAGTGAACTCGGTGCCCGAGTCATGGGCGCCGAGGGAGACGCGCCTGCCCCTCAGGTCGCGGAAGCCGTCGATCGCCGAACCGGCCATGACCACGAGATGCAGGTGGCTGTCGTACAGGCGGCAGACCGCCGACAGGCCGTCCGGCGCGCGGCCGTCCGTCGTGATCAGCGCGTCCAGGCTGGTCAGCCCGAGATGCACCTCGCCCGCCCGCAACATCCTGATGTTGTCGGTGGACGCGCCGCTCGGGACGGTGGTCACCGTCGCGCCCGGCACCTGCTGGGTGATGTGCTCGGCCAGCGAGCCGCCGATGCGCCGGTACACCGCGCCCGCCGGCCCGGTGGCCAGCCGTAACCGGACCGGGTCGATCTCGGGCCGCCGTGAGCAGCCGGCGAGCAACCCGCCCGCGGCCAGGATCAGCGCCCGGCGGCTGAGGTGGGGCACGGCCATGCCGAGATGATACGGACCTCAGGGGCCTTCGACGATGCTCCACAACATGCTGTGGAAACGGGCGTGCTCGTCGGCGGGGATGGCGGCCAGGCGTGCGCTGATGGCCGCGTCGCGGGCGACGGCGACCTGGTTCTTCACCTCGACGCCCTTCGGGGTGGCCGCCGGGATGCGGACGCGGCGGTCGCGTTCTGAGACGTTGCGGACGATCAGCCCGTCCCGCTCCAGGCGGTCGATGATGGCCACCAGCGTCGTCTTGTCGATGTCCAGCTCGCGGGCGATCTCCAACTGGGTGCGCTGTGAGCCGTCGCTGACCAGGGCGAGAACGAGCCAGTCACGCAGGTCGGCGAGGCCGGCCGCGCGGGACACCTCGTTGAAGGCCCCCTTGAGCGCCTCGGCGGCGCGGTGGGCCAGCCAGGTCAGGTCCTCTTCAGGCATGAGACCAATACTATCCCGCCTCATATCGTCTTGCTTCGGATCATCTCAGTTCGTATGGTTGGGCCAATGCAGATGACACTCGAAGCCCGCATCCGTCGCCTCGAAGACCGCGTCCAGATCGTCGAACAGGTCACCAGGTACGCGACCAGCGTCGACCGCCGCGACTGGGAGTCGTTCGCGGCCTGCTTCACCGACCCCGTGTTCGTCGACTACTCGGAGCTGGGCAGCCGGAAAGGCAGTTTCCCCAGGCAGGAGATCGTCCGAGGGGTCCGCGAGGCGCTCGACGGCTTCACCGCCACCCAGCACCTCAGCCCCAACCACGTCGTCGAGTTCGACGACGACGACCCCGACCGGGCGGTCTGCCACTCGTACATGTACGCGCAGCACCTCCTCGAAGGCGCCGAGGGCGGCGACTTCTACCTGCTGCGCGGCTCGTACACCAACCACCTGCTGCGCACGCCGGACGGCTGGCGCATCGAGCGGCTCGTCCAGCACGTCGCCTGGTCCGACGGCAACACCGGCGCGGTCGCGCAGGCCGCCGCCCGGAACCGGGCGGCGGCAGCGGGAGCCTAGGCCGCGCGACCGGCTTTGAACGAGGCGGCCGTCTCGGCCACGCGACGCCCCTGGTGGCGGGCCGCTTGCAGGATCACGTCACTGGGCGGCCCGTCACCGGCCACGTGGGAGGTGCCGTACGGGTTGCCCGACTGGAACTGGACGGGGTCGGTGTAACCGGGCGGCACGATGATGCCGCCCCAGTGGTAGAACGTGTTGGCCAGCGCCAGGATGGTCGACTCCTGCCCGCCGTGCGCGGTGTTGGAGGCGGTGAACGCCGAGTACACCTTGTCCGCCAGCTTGCCCTGGAACCACAGCGGGCCGGCGCTCTCCATGAACACCCGCAGCGGGCTCGCCGGGTTCCCGAAGCGGGTGGGCGTGCCGAACAGCACCGCGTCGGCCCACGACAGGTCGTCGAGACCGGCCTCGGGCACGTCGGCGGTGTCCCGTACGTGCTGGGCCCACTCCGGCCTGGAGCCGACCACCTCCGGCGGGGCAGGCTCGGCGACCTTGCGCAGCCGCACGTCCGCGCCGGCCTTCTCCGCGCCCTCGGCGGCGGCCCGCGCCAGCGCGTGCACGGTGCCCGTGGCACTGTAGTAAATGATCGCGACGTTGACGGGTTCCATGGTCAGGTCCCTTCTCGGGTTCGGTTCGCCGGTACGACGAGACGGCCGCGCACAATGTGAGGCGGCGGCCTCACAGTGCGGGCCGCTGTCTCGTCGGATGGGGTGAGGCCGCGACGAACGAAGGAGTCAGCGACAGATGGGCAACCGACCCGACCCGGGACTGAGCGCGATCATGAGCGAGCGGCGGCATCTGCTCAACCTCGCCTACCGGCTGCTCGGCTCGCTGGCCGACGCCGAGGACGTGGTGCAGGAGACGTACGCCCGCTGGTACGCCATGTCCAGGCCGGAGCAGGACGCCATCGACTCGCCCGCCGCCTGGCTGACGAAGGTCGCCGGCCGCGTCTGCCTCGACCTGCTGCGCTCGGCCCGCGTCCGGCGTGAGCGCTACGTGGGCGAGTGGATCCCCGAGCCGCTGCCCGAGCGCCCGCAGCCGGCGACCGACGACCCGGCCGACCGGGTCACCCTCGACGAGTCGGTCAACATGGCCTTCCTCGTGGTGCTGGAGTCGATGACGCCGGCCGAGCGGGTGGCGTTCATCCTGCACGACGTGTTCCGCTACCCGTTCGCCGAGGTGGCCGAGATCGTCGGCCGCACCCCCGCGGCCTGCCGCCAGCTCGCCACCTCGGCCCGCCGCCGCATCCGCGACTCCCGTGTTCCCCCGGCGCCCGCCGCCCAGCAGGCCGGCGTGGTCAGGGCCTTCAAGCGGGCGTGGGAGGGCAAGGACATCGACGCCCTGATCGCCATCCTCGACCCCGAGGCCACCGCGACCGGCGACGGCGGCGGCCTGGTCACGGCCGTGCTGCGCCCCGTCACGGGCGCCGAGCCGATCGCGCGCTTCTTCGCCGACCGCATGGACGCCCGGTCCGGCATGCGGCTGGTGGAGCGCACCGTCAACGGCCAGCCGGGGCTGGTCGCCGAGCTGGACGGCGTCGCCGTGTCGGTGCTCGCGTTCGACATCGCCGGCGGGCGGATCAAGCACGTCTGGGCGGTGCTCAACCCGGAGAAGCTGCGCCCGTGGACTACGAGGTGACGGCGCGCACCATGAAGACGTCCACCGGGTCCTCGGCCTCGACGGTGAACCCGTGCCGCTCGTACAGGCGGCGGGCCGCGCTGCCCTGCAGCACGTTCAGCCTGACCACGGCCCCCTCACGGTCGCAGCGCTCCAGCAGCCTGCCCAGCACGGCGGTTCCGATGCCCCTGCCGTGCAGCCGCGGGTCCAGGAAGAAGTGCTCCAGCCAGTACACGCCCTCGGCCGGGCGCAGCGCGACGCAGCCGGCGAAGTCGTCGCCCACCTCGATCGTCCAGGCGTGGGCGGGCTCGAAGGAGTCCCGCAAGCGCTGCCGAACGCGGTGCTCGTCGTAGCGGCCGAGCCGTTCCAGGTCGGGCCGCATCACCACGGCGCGCAGCTCCGCCACCTTCTCGACGTCCGCCCACGAAGCAGGACGAAGCTCCCAATCTCCCACGATCGCGATGTTATCTGGACTTAAGAACGGAACAGGAAGTAACTCACGTGGTCCGCGTGCAGGGACTGGTGGAACTGCGCGGCCTTGGCCTGGGCCGTCTTGTCCGCGGTGACGGCCGTGAAGACGACGAACTTTCCCGTCGCGCTCGACCTGGTCCTGCCGTAGGCGTACTCGCTGAGCAGCTTGTCCCTGCGCCACTGCACGGCCCGGGAGGAGTCCGCCGTGTCCTTGGCGGCCTGCTCGCTGGGAAAGACCATGATGACCTGCACCGCCTTCAGGTGCCCGCTGTAGGCCGAGTAGGCGAGTTGAACGGCCTGGTCGCAGCCCTTCCCGGCGAGCACGCCCTGCCGGTCGACCGGGGCGCAGGAGTCGTAGGTCCAGCCGCTCACCCTCTTGGCCTTGAACGCGACGCTGCCCATGCGGAAGTTCCAGTCGCCGAACTCGCCGTCGGTGAGCTGCGCGTCCTTCTTCTTGCCGGGGGTGGGCTTCGCGACCGCGACCGTGACCGGCGGCGGGGTCACCGCGGTGTCCGGGTTCAGGTACCTGTGGACGCTGAGGGCCAGGCCGCCCGGCAGGAGGACCGCCAGGAGCACGACCAGGACGGCGACCACACCGGGGTAATCCCGGGGGCCGGGCTGCCGAGGGTTTCCCATGCCTCGATTGTGCTGTAGTACGTCACCTTCTGCCCCATGTGCCCCGACCATGGATGTTGTCCGGCTGGCGATGAACACGTTTTAATGACGATGAGTTTGACAGGCCGCCGCCTTAGGGATGGAACGCCAGATGCATGACGAACCGGCACCGGCGCCTTCCCTCGCCGCGCGCGCATGGATGCTCTTACGACAGATCGGGACGCTCTTCCACCGGCGCCTGGTAGTGATCGTCGTCGTGGTGGCCGTCCTGATCTCCACCATCGTGCTCGTCAACTACACGCAGGGCTGGTGGCCCTGGGGCGGTTGCGAGACGCGCAGCGCTGACGTCGTCGAGATCGACGACGAGTGCGTCGGCCTGATGGACCCCGCCGACGGCACGATGGTGCTGGGCAAGGAGTACCAGCCGATCCTGGAGGCCATCGCGGCCGAGAACCGCCAGGTCGCACAGGGCAAGGACCACAGCGCGATCGCGCTCATGGCCCCGATGGGCGCAGGGCCGCGCGGCCTGGTCGGCGAGCGGGCACTGCACCAGCTCGAAGGGGCGTTCATCGGGCAGTACCGCGCCAACCGCTCCGAGACCTTCCCCAAGATCCGGCTGCTGCTGGCCAACACCGGGCACGACGGCTCCAAGTGGCAGACGACCGTGCAGGCGGTGCGGCGCAACGCCGCGACGGGCGCGACGGGCAGCCCCGGCCAGATCGTCGCCGTCACCGGGATGGGCCCCAGCCAGCAGGAGAGCATCGACGCGGCACGCGCCCTGGCCAAGGACCCGGGCATCCCGATGGTCGCCGACTTCATCACCGCGGCCGGGTTCAACACCACCGGCGAGATCGACGACGCCGGGCCCATCCCCGGCCTCACCCGCACGGCCGTCAGCACGTCAGGCCAGCTCGCCGCCATCTCCGAGGAGTTCAAGAAGAAGAAGGTGACCGGCGCCGCGGCCCTGATGTGGGCGGACGTGACCCCGCAGGGCACCAAGGACCTGTACGCCCGCTCGCTCAAGGACGCGTTCCTCGACCCGAAGCTCGGGCTCAAGCCGTACGTCGACAAGTCCGGGCTGAGCTTCCCCTTCGACCCGCGCGGCGGCCCCTCACTGCTGCGGACGATCAGCGACACGATCTGCGGCACCAAGACCGACATGATCTTCTACGCGGGCCGTCAGGCGTTCATGCCCACGTTCCTCAAGCTGCTGCGCAGCCGGCCCTGCCGGTCCACCCCCATCACCGTGGTCACCGGCGACGACGCCCAGGACCAGGATCCGAACGACCCGTCGCTGCACGACCCCGAAGCGCCGATCAAGGTGCTGTTCGTGCCGCTCGCCGACCCCAACAGGCTCGACAACGAGGCCAACCCGCACCGCCAGCTCTACCGCGACTTCCGCGACGAGTTCGTGGCGCCGCACCACGGGGTGAAGTTCCCTGCGGCTCACCTGGGCAGCGGGCTGGCGATCCTGTCGTACGACGCTGTGACCGCCGCCGCCACCGCCGTGCAGAAGGCCGCGATCGGCGTGGACCCGTCCCAGCTCAGCCTGCCCTCGGCGGCGGCGGTGCGCGGGCAGCTCTACCTGTTCACCGGCACCAACGTCATCCGCGGCGCCAGCGGCGCGTTCACCCTCGACTCCAAGACCGGCGAACGGGTGAACGTCACCGTCCCCGCACCCGTCACCATCCCGTGACGCGCACCCGTCCCATGACGCGCGCCCCTCCCAAGACGTGCGCCCGTCCCATGACGCGCGCCATCCCGCGACGCACGCCATTTCAGGACGCACGCCATCTCGTGACGTGCGCCATCTCGTGACGTGCGCCATCTCGTGACGTGCGCCATCTCGTGACGTGCGCCATCTCGTGACGTGCGCCATCTCGTGACGTGCGCCATCTCGTGACGTGCGCCATCTCATGACGTGCGCCCTCCGCGACCGCGTTCATCCCGTGATCGCGACGATCACCGCCAGCACCACCACCGCGGCGAGGACGAGCAGCAGCCACCAGCGGGCGGCGGACATCCCGCCGAGCCGCACCCGCTCCACCTCCCCCGCCTCCGTGAGGCGCAGCACCACAGGGCCGATCCTGAACCGCTCGCCAGGCCGCAGGGTGGCGTAGAGCACGGGCCTGCCGTCGATGAACGTCCCCAGCCCGCCGCTGTGGTCGTGCAGCCGGTAACCCGTGCTCACCTTCCGGACGGTGGCGTGCGCAGGGGCGATCCCCGCGCCGCTGATCACGATGTCGGACGCGGGCCCGCTGCCCAGCGTGGTGGTCTCCTTCAGCGTTCCGAGGGTGGCCGGCAGGATCACCGTGCGCGGCACCGTCGCCTGCGAGTTCGCCGACTGGTAGCCCACGAGGCGGCTCAGCAGGTCCATGCTGGTGGGCCGGCGCGCCGGGTCCTTGTCGAGACAGCCGGCGATGAGCGACCGCAGCGGCTCAGCGATCACCCGCACGTCGGGCGTCTCGTTCAGCACGCGGTTGATGATGAACGCCACGTTGCTCCCCGCGAACAGCGCCTTGCCCGTCGCCGCGAAGTACACGGTGGCCGCCCACGCGTGCACGTCCACGGGCGGCCCCACGTCGGCTTCCGCCCCCGCCACCTGCTCCGGCGCGAGGTAGGCGGGGGTGCCGACGGGCGTGGTCACCGCGGTGGTCGCCTCCAGGGCCCGCGCGATGCCGAAGTCCACCACGCGCGGCCCGTCAGGCCCGATGATCACGTTGGCGGGCTTGAGGTCGCGGTGCACGACCCCCGCGCCGTGGATCGCCGCCAGTGCGGTGGCCGTGTAGGTGGCCAGGCGTTCGAGCGCGGCCCCCGACAGCGGCCCGTGCGTCTCGACCAGCTCCTGCAGTGACGGGCCCTCCACGTACTCGCTGACGATGTACGGCTGGTGGCCGTCGGTGGCCGCCTCGATGATCATCGCCGTGTACGCCCTGGGCACCCGCGACGCGATGGCCACCTCGTCCGCGAACCTCCTGCGCGCCCTCGGATCGGCCGCCCCCTGCGCGTGAATGACCTTGATCGCGACCCGGCCCGCCTCGCCCCGCGCCAGGTAGACCGTGCCCTGTCCGCCGACGCCGAGGCGGCCGAGCACCTCGTAGGGCCCGATCCGCCGTGGCTCGCCGGTGTTCATTCAGACTCCCCACGTGACCAGGGCGACGACGGCGATCGCCGCCAGGACGACGAGCAGCACCACGACCCCGCCGTGCCGGACGCGCGAGCCGTCCCCCACCGCGGACCTGCCCCGCCGCCACGCCACGCGCAGGTCGGAGTCGGTCTCGACGTAGATGCGCTCAGGAGTGACGAGCCAGCGCCACGACTCGCCCGCCGCCCGCCAGCGCTCGACGTCCACCGACTCCGGGGCGCCGTCCACGCACTGGCTGATCAGCCGGCGGTGCCGCGCCGGCAGGACCCTGGCCAGCGCGACCTCGTCCAGCGACCACGTCTCCGCGCTCTCCTGGAGGCACCGCACGACGGCCCAGGCGAGCTTGTAGTAGTCCGACTCCAGGGTGAACGCCCCCTCACGGGGGAGCTTCCACTGCTCGGGATCGACCTCGGGCAGGGCGCCTCGACCGCCGACCCGGAGGCAGGAGTCGCAGTCCAGCAGGTAGACCGCGGGCGCCGGATCGACGGTGAAGACCGCGTTGCGCAACTGCAGGTCGCCCACCACGTACCCCTGCTCGTGCAGCCACTGCACCGTCGCGAGCAGCCTGCCGAGCACGGCCAGCTTGTACGGCGGCTCGTAGTAGCGGGTGCCGTAGTGGTCGCGCAGCGCGTTCACCCGCTCGGGCGAGCGGGTCAGCTCGTCGAGATGCCGCGGCACCCGCCGGTCACGCAGCTCGATGAACATCCGCTCGGGAGCGGGCCTGATCAGGATGCCCGTGACCCTACCCGCTTCCCTGCCCGCTTCCCCGCCCGTGACCTCGCCCGCCTCCCCGCCCGTGACCTCGCCCGTGACCTCGCCCGCTTCCCCGCCCGTGACCTCGCCCGTGACCTCGCCCTGCCGGACCACCGACACCGGCCACGCGCACCGCCGGTCGAGCGTCGCCCGATCCTGCCGGGACAGCTCTCGCCGCCAGCGCACCATGGCGAGCAGCGCCTCCTCGTCCAGCCCCGCCAGCGTCTCCTCGTCGTACCGCTTGAACAGGAACCTGCCGGGAACCTCGCCCACCTCGCACAACACCAGGCTCCTGGCCTGGCCGCCGGGGCGCAGGTGGTAGCCGTCGGCGTCCGCGGGGAACGTCAGATCCGCTTCATCGACCACGTCTGGGGGGTTCATGCCGCTGCCGCCGCGCCCCCGTCACAGGACGGCCGTGTCGTGGCGGCCCGCCCACAACGCCAGAACGGTCCGGTCGTCGTCGTAGGTCGAAAGCTGGAAGTCCACGTCCCGCAGGAAGCTGCGCAGCTCGGGCGGCGAGCTCCACGCGGTGACCAGCCGCTGGGCGAGCACGCTGCCGCCGCCGCCCATGGCCGTTCCGAACCCGTCGCTGCACAGGACGAGCACATCACCCGGCCCCCAATCGATCTGCCGCTCACGCAGCTCACCGAGATCATCGGGCAGGGCGGACGTGACGTTTCCCGGACGCTGCCCCACCGGGGGAAAGATCTCCGTCCACATCCCGTCGTGCAGCCACAGGGCGGGCGAGTCGCCGATGGCCGCGCAGGCGGCGATCCCGCGCCTGCCGTCCGCGGGGACCACCCCGATCGTCAGCGTCGTGGCGGGCGGATCCGCCGCCGCCCTCGTGCCGTGCCTGCCGAAGCGCTGGCCGCCGAGCCTGGCGGTGGCGCGCATGACCTCGCCCGCGATCGTCGCGAACGCCGCGTGCCAGCCGAGGTCGGGCGTCAGCGACAGGTTCGTGGCCGCGCGCACCGCCACGGAGGCGGCGTGCTCGGCGTGCAGGGTGCTGCCCAGCCCGTCGGCCACCGCCGCGATCACCCATCGGCCGTCGGCGCTCAGCCGTACCGCGTAGGCGTCCTGCAGCGGCTCGCCGCGGTAGCCGTGGCGGCGGCCGCGCAGGCTCACGGCGCGTACCGTGGTCTGCGCGAGCATGCCGCCGTCGAGCGCGACGCCCGGGGCGCGCGAGTCCGCGCCGCCGGCGAGCAGCACGGGCAGCGGTTGCGGGAGGGGGCCGAGCGGCGTTCTGTCGTCGGTCGCCGGGCGGGGTGCTCTGCGGCCGAGCAACAACTGGCCCAGCAGGACGGCGCCGCCGCCGACCAGGCAGGACAGGATCCACCACGGCCAGCCCGACCCCGACCCGCTCTGCCGCGCACCCGGCGTCACGGTCACCGTCACCGTCGGCTCCGGTTCATCGCGGGCCTCGACCACCATGGGCCGCTTACGGACCTCGACCATCGGCTCCCGCTCATCATGGGCCTTCACCATCAGGTTCGGCTCATCGCGGGCGTTCACCATCAGGCCCGGCTCATCGCGGGCTTTTACCATCAGGTTCGGCTCATAACGGGCCTTCACCGTCAGGTCCGGCTCATCGCGGGACTCCACCGTCGGCTCCGGCGCTGGGCCAGAGCGCACCTCCACCGGCCCCAACCCGATGACCAGGAGCAACCCCGCCAGCGCCGCTTTGATCATCTCAGTTGCCGCATCCCGTCGGGCCCGCGCAGCACCGCCGTGTTCCTGTTGACGGAGGCGCTGATGCTGTCGGAGACGGCCTGCGCGATGCCGTGCAGCACCGTCGCCGCCCCCGTCGCGACCTCGCCCGCGAAGGCCAGCACCTCGCCCCTGAGCGTGGACGCCACCCGCCGCAGCGTCTCCTCCCGCACCGACCCGAACCCGAGCGCCACGATGTACGGCGCCGGCTGCAGGCTCGCCAGCCGATCGCGCGCCGGCCCCCACACCTCGACGTCCTGGAGGGTCTTGCCGACGTACGGCTCGCCGTCCGTGATGAAGAAGACGACCGGCGCCCGCACGTCGAACTGCTTGGACAGCTTCCTGTGGTCCTTCTGCAGGATCTTCACCAGCTCGCTGAAGACCACCAGGTAGTCCGTCTGCCTGCCGGGCCGCAGCGCCGGGACCCTGATCGCGTCGCACGGCCTGGTCAGCGGCAGCACCAGATCGACCCTGTCCGAGAAGGACACGACGGCGACGTGCGCCGCCTCGCTGACGCCAGGATCACCCGCCTCCAGCTCGAACAGTAACTCGCCCACGCAGTTGGACAGCACCTCGAACGGGGTGGGCCGACCGTCCTCGCGGGCGGTGTGCATCGAATGCGAGACGTCGCAGACGATGTAGAAGGGGAAGGCGCGCGGGCGCCCGTTGGCCGATCTCATCGGCTTTTCATCCTGATGGGGATTGCTGGTCTTGGCAAGGTTCGGGGGCATTCGCACATCCCTGCCCGATAAGCCCACCCCAGGTCGCCTCGCTCACCTCAGCCCAGCCGGGGCTCCTCGGAGTCCGGCCGGGGCTCCTCGGAGTCCGGCCGGGGCTCCTCGGCGTCCGACCGGGGCTCCTCGGCGTCCGACCGGGGCTCCTCGGCGTCCGACCGGGTTGGTACGGCGCCCGCCCACGTCTCTTCGGAGCACAGCACCCGCGCGGCCTCGTGCGGCTCGGCGTCGCGGACGAGGTAGCGCGTCCCCTCCATGCCGAGCACCGTCACGATGCCGGAGGCCAGCAGGCGGGAGCCGTGCGGGTCGCGCAGGTGCACGACCCTCGCCGTTAGCAGGTTGCCGTCGTGCGGCCTGCCGTCGGCCGTCTCCCACTCCCAGCGCCACATCCGGTACGTGCCGCCCGCGCGTTTACCCCGCAGATCGACCTCGTCGTCCGGGATCAGGAAGGTGGACGCGTAATCGGGGTTCAACGCGCCGGCGATCGGGCCCGCGTCGTGGCCGAAGAACCCCGTCCACTCCCTCAGTCGTAACGCCCCCGGACGCATGGTGGCCCACTGCCCGGCCGCCGTCACGGGGACGGGCACCTGGCGAGGCTCCCCCGCGTCCCTCGGCCTCAGGTGCACGGTCGGGTCGAAGGCGTCGCGGACCGGCCAGAACCGGAACAGCCACTGTGTGACGTCCGGGTCGCCGACGTGCGCGGTCACCCCGTACGCGAAGAAGGGCGGGCCGATCAGGAAGTCATGGCCCGTGTCGTCCGTCACGCCCAGCTGGATCACGCCGGTCTCGGCCGTGAACTCCTGCCGCCCGACAAGCCGCCAGCCGGGGCCGGGGTCTGGCGGCTCAGCGTCCGCAGCCTCGCGGCTGGAGTGCGGCAGCTCAGCGTCCCCGGCCTCGTGGCCTGAGTACGGCGGCTCGGCGTCCCCTGCCTCGCGGGCGGAGTGCGGCGGCTCGGCGTCCCAGGCCTCCAGGCGGATGGCGGCCGTGTAGTAGTCGGCCTCCGACTCCCGGTCGCGGAACTCCGGGCAGTCGGTGCCACCGTACAAGGCGAGCCCGCCCTGTACGTAGAGCTCTTCTTCGAGGTGGCGCAGCAGGCGGGCCAACGGGTTTCCTCCATGTCACCGGGGAGACCCAGCATGCCCTGCGGCACCGACATTCCCCCGCCCCCGATCCGGTCCGCGCTAGATGCCGCGGGTCTGGGACGTGCACCCCGGGTCGCTGGAGGCGCTCGTGTCGAACCGGGCGCCGAGCTTCACGTACACCTGGTGCGACTTCGGCCTCGTCACCGAGATGTTCCGCGTGCCCGTCTTGCCGCCCGTGTAGTTGATGACCTTGAACACCTGGTCCGTTGCGGCGTCCTGGATGAAGTGGTAGCGGACGGTGTTCTGGCCGCCGACGTTGCCTGCGATCTTCCAGGACACCTGGTTGAACACGTGGTTGGTGCCCGTCGTGAGGTAGTGGACCCGGACCTCGATGCTGTAGCTGCCGTTCGCGCAGCGCGTGACGAGGTACCCCTCGGCGGCGGCGGACGCCATCGCGGGCGTCGCCGTGACCGTCGCAGCCACGCCCATGGCCGCGACGACGGCCAGATTACGCAGGATCTTCATGATGTTCCCTCCCGTAGGTCTGCGATCACATTCTTGGAGGCAGCGGTATGCCGCAGGTATGTGCCGCTGACGGGTGCGGGCCGGATATCGATTTCTCAAGGAGGCGTCATGCGCACAGGCCTCGTGGTCGCGGCACTGCGCTGCGGTCGCTGCCCGCCGCCGCGTGCGGCTTCACCAGCCTGAACGCCCTCGAGCCCGGCCGCGCGTCATCTGCGGTGCCGGCACGGGCAACACCGCCCGCCGCACGCTCGGGTTGCCGCCGGGCACGACCACCGAGCTCGAAGCGTTCACCGCCGCGCTCCAGTCCCTGTACGCCGGGCGGGCCACCGAGTACCGCGAGGATGACCGCATCCGCGAGGGTGACCGCGTCCGCGACATCCGGCCCCTGCACTCCGGGCCGCACGTGAACACCACCCGACCCCATCGACTTCCTGGTGGCCACGACCGGCCCCAAGGCCGCCGCCGTCGCGGGTCGCCTCGGCACCGGGCTCATGTCGTTCGGCCCGCTCAGCCCGTCCGCCTGGCACGCCCTCCACCAGGCCCGTCCTCGATCAGGCCCGCCACCAAGCCGCCCCCGCGCCACGCAACGCCCTCGACCAAGCCACCCCCGCACCCCGGAACGCCCTCCACCAGGCCCGCCGCCGAGCCGCCCCGCACCCCGGAACACCCTCGACCAAGCCACCCCCGCACCTCGGAACGCCAACTCCTACCTCATGACCGCCCTGCACGTGCTCGCCAACGGCGAGGACCGTTACGGCGCCGCCACCCGTGGCGCGACCGGCCACATAGTCATGTCACTACTCACCTTCGCCGCCGATGCCCCGCCTTCGCCGCACAAATCGGCGCTGAAGAACGCGACGCGGGACGAACTCCTCGCCCGCCTCACCGTCCTGGAGCAAGCCGGAATCGACGAGATCATCGTCCATCCGGTGGTCGATCCTCCAGCGGAGATGGCCGCGCTCACGAAGCTGACTCTCAGGACGCCAGCCGATCACCTCCCCCGATGAGCCGGACGAGATCAGCCCCCCACGCGTACTCGACCACAGGCAGCTTGAACCCAGCCGGGAACCGTTCCACGAACTCCCTGGTGGGCTGACCGCCGAGACGCCGGTAGAACCCGATCGCGGCGGCATTGTCACGCAACACCTCCAGGTAAACCGTCCTCCCAGGATGCCGCTCGGCGGCCCAGCCGAAAGCGTGGCAAACCAGCCGCCTCCCGATGCCCGCCTGCTTACGCTCCGGCTGGACGTGCAGGTTGTCGAGCAGGACCCGCCCGTCGCCCTCCACGCCGAGATACGCGAACCCCACCACGGCACCGCCCTCGACGGCGACGAACGCGCAGCGGCCGTGACCCGCGTCCCCGGTCTCGGCGGCCAGCCGGGCGCTCCACATGGCCTTGCGCTCGTCGAGCAGGGAGGCGTTCAGGTAACTGGCGGGCATGATCTCGGCGTAGGCGGTCAGCCAGCTACGGGTGTGCAGCTCGGCGATCTGCTCGGCGTCATCCTTGGTGCCGGGTCTGATGTGCATGGCGTAGAGATTCGCATATGCGCTGTTCGCGCCCTTGATCAGGTCGACAATCGGGACATGAGATTACCGACGGCCGCCTGCGTCGCGCTGACCGTGCTGCTCACGTCCTGCGGGTTCGGCACGGAGCAGCGCGTCCTGCGTTCCTTGACCGAGATGGAGCGGTTCGCCCGGACGATCGGCCCGGAGGACGACCTGCCGGGCCGGTCGTGGAAGATCGGGGAGGCCGAGTTCCAGTCCGTCCATCGCGCGGGCGACCGCGTCTATTTCCAGGTGGGTGAGAACGGCCCCAGCGTGGACCCCTACGGTTACGTCTGGAGCCCTGAACGCGCGCCGATCGACGACTCAGAGCCGGCGGTCACCTCGGCCTTCGAACACGTCCAGGGCCCCTGGTACCGCTGGAGCGACAGCTACTGATCGCGCGAGGCGGCTCCTGTCACGTAGCGAGGCCGTCCTCCGTCGTACCCGGTGGAACCAACCACCACGGACGACAAGGAACCACCCATGACGAACACGGCCCTGCTCCGCGACCTGCACAAGCCCGGCACCCCGCTGATCCTCCCCAACGTCTGGGACGTCGCCTCCGCCACCATCGTGGCCGAGGCCGGTTACCCCGCCCTGGCGACGGCCAGCGCGTCCATCGCCGCCATGCTGGGGTACGACGACCACGAGGGCGCACCCGTCGACGAGATGCTGGACATCGCAGCCAAGATCATCCGTGCAGTGGACGTCCCGGTGACCGTGGACGCGGAAAGCGGCTACGGCCTCCCCCCGGAGGAGCTGGTCGAGCGGCTCACCACCATCAAAGCGGGCGGCTTCAACATCGAGGAGATCGACCACCGCACGGGCACCCTGCTCGACACGGACACCCAGGCCGCCCGCATCGCGGCGCTGCGGGCCGCGAGCCCCGACCTGGTGATCAACGCCAGGATCGACCTGTTCCTGACCGGTTCCCCGTCGGTGGAGGAGGTCGCCGAGCGGGGCCGCCGCTATCTGGAGGCGGGCGCCGACTGCGTGTTCCCCATCATGGCGCCCTCGGAGGAGGTGGTGGCCGGGCTGGTCAAGGCCATCCCCGGGCCGGTCAACGTCACCTGCCTGCCCGGCATGGACCTGGGCAGGCTGGCCGCGCTCGGCGTGGCGCGCGTCTCGTTCGGCCCGATGACCTACCTGACGGCGCTGGACGCGCTCAAGTCCATGGCCGGCCGGATCCGTTCCGGACAGGACCCCTACACCGGCTGAGGCGGTGTCAGCGGGCGCGTCAGGACGGCGACGGCCCGGTATCAGAGCGGTCGGCGAAGGTTGGGACATCGAAAGTTCGCAACCGCTTCGAAGGAGCACCGCCACCATGTCGATCACCCTCACCGACCAGCACAAGCTCACCCTCCGCACCGCCGCCTGGGGCGCCGTCTCGCTGATGTCCGCCGCCGGGGCCGCCGGCTCGGCTCACAAGGTCGCCACGCAGGGCTCCATCGCCCTGACCTCCGCCACCGGTCTGGTCGGGCACGTGCTGGCCAAGGCGCCCAAGGGCGTCAAGTACGGCAAGAGCACCGCCGACCTCGCCGACCAGGTGCTGCCGGCGCTGACCGCGTCCATGAGCCTGCTCAAGCAGCAGGACCCGGCCGAGGCCGGCAACTTCCGCCGGACCGTCCTGGTCGCCATCGAGGCCGGCGTCCAGCAGCAGAACAGCCCCACCCTGGCGGAGATGGCCCGCAAGATCACCGAGGCCCTCGACGCCGCCTGACCATCATGCCGACCTACGCCGCCTCAGCTCGTCACGGGCTTGTCCCGATGGCCCGTGACGAGCAAGGCCCAGGTCAGCAGAACAACGGCTTCCCCGCGTCCTTCGGAACCTCCGGCGCGGAGTCGACGACCTTCACCGACAGCACCGCCGTACTGCCACCGGGAATCTCCCTGACCCGTCCCCCTTCCTGCAGCCCGATCCAGCTCCGGTAGCCGAGGAACCGGTAGGTCGTCGGCTCGAAGATCAGCTCCCCGCGCTCCCAACCGCCAGGGCTCTCGAACTTGATCGACGCGCCCACCCCGCGCCGCCCGGCAGGGTCCGTGAGCTCCGGGACGACGGTCACCGTCGGCATCTTCGACATCGCGCCGAACACCGTCGCCCTGGTCGTGGCGGAGGTGAGCGGGTTCTGCGCCAGTCTCAGCAACGAGCTCCCGATGACCTTCTGCACCCGCATGTGGATCTCGTTCTGGCTGAGGTTCGTCTCTCCTCGCCTGCGCTGGTCCGCTTCGACGAACGTCTGCGCGTCGCGCTGGATCTGCGCCAGCAGCCGGTCAGGGTCGGCGGGAAGGCCGTCGGTCGGGATCGGCCTGCTCAGCGGGCTCTCACGGCACTGTCCCGCACGCTGGTACTCCACCGTTCCCGGAGCCTGCACGTGCTCGGGCTGCCCGCCGCTGATGACCTTGATCTGTCCGTACGTCGAGCGCGTCAGCGCCTTGTCCGCGTCCCCGCCCGGCATCCACACCTCGCGATGTACGTCCTGGTTGTACTCGCTCTGGGAGCCGGAGGCGAACGTGACGTCCTTCTGCTCGACGTAGACGAACTGCCCCGGACCCGGCCGTACCTCCTCCCGTGCGGCAGCCGAGGCGGCGTGCCGGAGCAACTCGGCGGCGCTGGCGGGAGACGTCCCGAACGGGACGGGGTCGTCGCCGGCGCGCACCAGCACCAGCCCCGCCGTCACCGCCGCCGCCAGCCCCACCGCCACGCCGGCCCGCACCGCCCACCGGCCGCCGCGAGATCGCCGTCGTGACCTGGTCCGCCCCCAGCCACCCTCTTCGGTCCGTGGCCTGGTCCGCCCCCAGCCACCGTCTTCGGTCCGTAGCCTGGTTCGCCGCCAGCCACCCTCTTCGTGGCGTGGCCCGCCTGTCCGCTGACCGGCCTCTTCGGCGAGCAGTGCCCGCGCGTGCGCCACCACCTCGGGCGTGGGCTCCGGCAGGCTGTCGTAGTGATCCCTGATCGCTTCGAGTTCGTTCGTCACAGCGCCTCCCCGGCGGGACCGATGACCTTGCGGAGCTTCCTGCGGGCGCGGTTGAGACGCGATCCCACCGTTCCCTGCGGTATGCCGAGAGCCTCGGCCACCTCCTCGTAGCTGAGCTGGGCACAGGCGACCAGCAGCAGGACGTCCCTGTCCCCGGCCGACAGCCGGGCCAGGCCCGCCGCCAGCCGCGGCTGCATGACCGCCGCCGAGACCCGCTGCACCACCCGTTCGTCGTGACTGGCGATCTCCGCCGTGCCGGCGCTCCTGGCCAGCGCCCGGTACCGGCGCGCTTCGGCGCGATGATGCTCGGCGACCAGGTTGGCGGCGATGCCGTACAACCAGGGGCGGGCACTGCGGCAGGTGAGGTCGAACCGGTCACGGCTGCGGAAGGCGCGCAGAAAGGTCTCCGCAGCGAGATCGTCCGCCGCCGACTCGCCCAGACGCAGGTGGACGAAGCGGTGGATGGCCGCGAAGTAGCGGTCGAAGACGGCGCCGAAGCGGTCGGGATCGCGCCGCGACGCCTCGATCACCTGCGCGTCGGTGTCCTCGCCGGGAGGCGCAGAATCTCTGGGGGGAGCTGTCATGCATGCCGGCCTTTCAGGCTTCTCCATCGGAACACCACTGGTTCGGCGATCCCCCGTTTTCTCTTCACGGTCCATGCGGGTGAACTTCTGCCCTCCTTGGGGCAGTGGTTCGTACGTCAGCCACGAGGAGGAGCCGATGGAGCCGATCGGGAAGACCGACTACGAGACCGAAGCTCGCAAGGCGCTGCAGAAGGGCGACGTGGCCACGGCACAGGTGTGGGCGACCTTGCATCAGACCGAGGTTCTCAGGCGAGGGTTGGAGAAGCTCGAAGAGGCCGTGCATGCCATCGCGTTGAAGCCGTGACTCATTGTCGCGAGCTGCGACGGGTGGGCGATATCTCGCCCACCCGACCGCGCCCTGAGCACCGTGTACGCATGGTCTGGATTCTTCCCGGCGGAAGATCCGGCGGCCCTTGACCCCGACCACCACCGTCGCAGTGCTTGTTCTTCGGCCAGAGAATCAGAACTCAGGCAGCTCGAAGAACGATCAGGCGTGAGCCTGCTACCCAGCTCTCGGCGACTCCTCCCTTCTGATCGGAGCCTGAGACCTTCTGATGAACGCCCTATGACACCGGCTCCATCAGGACGAACGAGAACCCCTGCTTCGTCCTGCGATTGATCGGGACATCGGTCCTGACTCTCCGGGCGATTTCGCCACGGCTGATCCCCAGCCCGTGCGCGATGAGCCATTCAGGCCGGACGGGCACGGGATCGTCGAAGGTGACCGCGATTCTGACGCATGAATCCTCCTCAGGAATCAGAGGCGCATGCAGTTCCCAGCGCCCCTCCCAGTCGAGCGCGAACCGGTTCCGGCGCGCGAACAGCGGGTCGAAAAGCGTCTCCTCGACCAGGGACGGCGAATCAGCCCAGTACCCGGCCAGCCGCCCGGCGGGCAGTGACCGGACCGGGACCCGGTCGTGAACGCTGAGCTTGCTGGTCCTGCCGCAGGAAGCGCAGTTGACCAGCAGCCAGATGCCGAGCAGTTTGCCGTTGCAGTTGACGCGGAACTTGCCGTCGCCGATGGTGGCGCGCTCGGAAGGGCAGTCCACGCACCGGATGGTGAGCAGGGGCATGCGGGTGCGCCGCACCACCCAGGGCAGCACGATATGAGGATGTGAAGACATGATCTCTCTTGAAGACCTGACGAAAGCACGGAAAACAGCGCCGGCGGCGTTGTCGTCGTTGCCGTCGGCGGTGACGGATGCGCTGAGAAAGTCAGGTCTAGAGAGCAGGCGGCGTCATGCGCGCGAAGTCCTCACGTAGGGGTCGGCGCCCAATCTAGGCAACCGCCGACCGCAAGATCCACCCGTTTTTGTCGTGGTGGGGTGGCTGTCGCATGTTCCGTATGGACCTGTTCAAGGCAGGGTTGATGGGGGACGTGCACGGAAACGCACGCATCAACAGCACTTTGTGATCACTCCGTGAGGAGCTCAAGATCTCGGGGGCGAAGATGTGTGATTGTCCACCGTCCGCGCATATCCGTAGTGCACCGTCCGACCCCCGGCGAGCCTCCAAGCCGATCGGCATCGTGGTCGCGTTCGCCGTGGCCGTGGGGGTCAGCGCCGGCCTCGGCTACTCCGCCGGCCAAGCCCTCCACCTGGACCGTCCGCCTACCGCTCACACCCAAACCGCCGCCGCCGCGCCTACGCCCGCCGCCCACGCGCGACCCGCCACCTCCCCACCCGCTCCTGCTGTTTCCCTGGTTCCTTCCATACCCGTGGCACAGGCGCCGCCCGTCACGGCTACGCGACCAGTTCCTCGGCCGAAGCGGTTCGTCGTCGCGCGGAAGAAGCACGTTCGGCAGGCCCCAGCCCGCAGACCTGCCGCGGCCGTCGAACAGCATCCTTACGCCGTACGTCCGCAACGGCATGAGATCGGCGGCCAGAGAGAACGAACCCGCAGGACCGACACCCCGACGCGTATCATCCGATGCCCCGGCGGACACCCCTGCCTCCGCCCCGTCCCTCGCTGGCTCCGGGGCTTCCCGCACTTCGAACGCGATTGAGCCCAAGCCCTTCGGCGCCCCGCAGAACCCGCACGCGCAAGATCGCGTCAAGACCTGAATGAGATCGATTCGCGTCCTGGCCGTCGAGGTCGGACGAGAACTTCGAGTCGTTCGCCGTACTGGGCCACGGTTTGTCGGATGCCGAGCTGCTCAGAGCAGCCAACGGAGTGGCCGACACGCAGCTTCTCACTGGCGCCCTCGTCAGGGCGAGCCCCGGGAGATCCGCGGCACCACCGGCCTGGCCGACACCGACCTGTGAACAGCGGCACGCTCCTGGGGCCGGCCGACGAGGTGGTGGACGCGTTCGTACGAAAACTCCGCCCGTCCACCCCGAAGCCGTCGGACGCGCCCGCGACCAAATCCTGGAGTACCCACCCGACCTGCTGTTCCCGCCCGTCGACGACGAGAACCGTCCGCTGCGTGTCGTCACGCACGGCGAGAACACCGAACCGGCTTGGAGTCACGCTCGTTCAAGCTGTCCGCCGAGCTGAAGAACGGCAAGGTCACCGACGCCGTACGGCGTATCGGCTGAGCAGCTTGATCACAGAGGAGGGTCAGGGGACCCGCCGGCGATGCCCACACCAATGTGTTGCACCCCCCACTCACGCGCGGAAGCCGAGCAAGAGGAAGTCGGGCACGGTCTGGGAACCTGCAGCCCTGCTGGGCGACGCGTGCTACGCCTCAGGCCACACGCCGCCCCCCGCAAGGCGGATCTCATGATCGCCTGCGTGGCGATCGCCAACCGGCTCCCTCTGTTCACCTGCAATCCCAAGGACTTCAAGGGCCTTGACCACCTGCTCACCGTCGTGCCGGTGACTCGTCCGCAGTACACCGGTGTGTGAACGCCAAACTTGCCGGCCCCTCCTGTGATGACGCGGTCGCCCAGCCCGGACAGCACCGCACAGACCCGGGAGTCCTCATGACGGATCAGGTCAGGCAGGCCCGCCCTCGCGTGCGTGCGCGTCGAGGAGGTGCGCAACCGCTTCGGTCACCTGCACGGCGAACGGGATATGCAGCCATTCGTCCGGCACGTGCGCGTTCGAGTCTGTCCCGAGAGCGCCCGTGACGACGAACTGCGCCCGCGGATACCGCCTGCCAAGCATCTCCATGAACGGGATCCCGCCGCCGATGCCCATGCTCTGGCACGGCTTCCCGAACACGTGCTCACCGACCTGCCGCAACGCCGAGGCCAACCAGGGGGCCGGCGTCGGCGCGTACCAGCCGTTCAGGACCATGAAGTCGCCGACCTCGACCTGCGCACCGTACGGCACGTCGGTCGTGAGGATCGTCTCCAGCGCGACCCGCGCCGCCTCGGCGTCGGCCGAGGGAGGCAGGCGGAAGCTCAGCCGGAAGGACGTCCAGGCCCGCAGCACGGCGCCCGCCACCGCGGGGTCCGGGAGCCCGCCTGCCCCGGTCACGGACAAGGTCGGCCGCCAGGTGTTGTTGAGGACGAGTTCGACGTAGTCGTCGGAGGCTCGCCTCATGCCCGGCAGCAGCGGGATCCGGGGTACGGCGACCTCCGGATGCGACGCGACCAGCTGCGCCGCCTCCGCGCGCCGTTCCTCCGGGATGGGCACCACCATCTCGGCCACCTTGACCTCGCCGGTCTCCGGATCCTCCACCCGGTCGAGCAGCTGACGCATGACACGGAACGAACTTGGCACGATGCCGCTGCCGAGCCCGGAGTGGACGCCCGTCTCAAGGACGCGCACCGTGACGGTTGCCTGCACCGCGCCGCGCAGGCTGGAGGTCAGCCATAGCCGCTCGTAGTCTCCGCCGCCCCCGTCCAGGCAGACCACCAGCGACACCTCGCCGAGCCGGTCGGCGAGATGTTCCAGGTACGCGGGCAGGTCCGGGCTGCCGGACTCCTCGCCGGTCTCCAGCAGCAGGACCGCCCGGGCGTGTTCGCCGCCTGCCCCGCGTACGGCCTCAAGCGCGGTCGTGGCGGCGTAGCCCGAGTACCCGTCATCGGCGGCACCACGGCCGTAGAGCCGGTCGTCGCGGATCACCGCTTGCCACGGGCCCAGGCCCTCCGACCAGTCACCGAGCGGTGGCTGCTTGTCGAGGTGCCCGTACAGCAGAACGGTCCCCGTCGCCGCCGCGCCCGGCGTCGCGGGCACGTCCACGAACAGAAGCGGGGCGCGGCCGTCGAGCCGCAGGACGTCGCATCGCGCGTCGGGCAGGCCCCGCGACGCCACCCAGCCCCGCACGTGCTCGACGGCGGCCAGCAGATGACCGTGCTCCTCCCAAGCGGCGTCGTAGGCGGACGACACGGCAGGAATCTCGATCAACCCGGAGAGGCTGGGCAGCACGTCCGTCGCCCAGGCCTCACTGATCGACTCGCGGAGTTTCTGATGGTCCATGCCGGTAATACTGGCGCAATTGCCGCGCCTCTCATGTACGGCGGGCATGACGGCCCAGCCAGAAGCTGCCGGCCCCGTATCGGCTGTCATAAACAGATCCCAGGAGTGTCATGGTCGTCGTTGTTGGAACCGGATGGTCCGGAATCAGCTGGGACGGCTGGACGAACCTCGGTTTGATCCGCGCCCAGCTCGACGCGGACGCCGATCCCAACACGGGCGTGTCCTTCCACGGACGGCCGCTGCATGCCGCCGCCACCCGAGGTGGTCGCTGGACAAGCCCGGCGTGTCGACGACGCTGAACACGGGGGCGTACCGCCCTCTGGGAAGCCGTCTTCAACAACCGTCCTGACAACGCCCGCAGCCTGGTCGCCGCCGGAGCGGACCCGCGGCAACCGATGACGAACGGCTGATCCCCCGCACGGCTCAGCCTGGCCAGTCCAACTCCTGACCTGTGCCGACTGATGACGACCACATAGAAGTAGGCATCGATGATCTGTTCTCGGGCTCCGATGCCAGCCTTAGCCTCACCGCCTACCTTTAATACCGCCAAGCGGTGGCGTACTGCTTCGCCGGTCCGGGCCTGCAGCCGACCGCCGCCCGATCAATCACAGACTGACTACGGGGAAGGGTCTTTGACATCGGACAAAGGCCGACGTCTGGCCCGGCCGTACCTACGCGGACCCCGTTGCCGCACCGGAGCAGCTTGCGAATCGTAGCCAGCCCATCGAAACGAGACGATGGCCACACCGACCAGGGTCGTGGCCACACCGGAGAAGAAGGCAAGGAACATCGTCAAGGACTCGACATCCGAATCACCAAGCCTGGCCGATTCTCCATCGACCCAGTTCATCGTGGCCCAGGCCTGCGTGGCGACGATCGCTCCGAACACGGTCGTGATCGTACCCAGAACGTAGCCAGGGGTATGCGTCCACGATCCCGTGGCGGCAAGGACGCAGCCCACCACCAACCCGACAGGCACGGTGAGGAACTGGCCGAGTACGAATGCCATCAGAGCTGCGAGCCGTGCGTACTCGAAGCCGTCGCCTTGTTGCAGCCACAACAGCGGCACTGCAATGACACCGCTGAGAAGGCCGATCGCCAGCAACCGGAGCATCGCCACGTACAGCATGATCGTGGATTCGCTCGTGCTGTGCTACCTCGGTTGCGTGTGCTCTCCCTCGCGAAGCGCCTGACACTTTCTGCTCGCGAACAGGTAGAGCAATGTCGCCGCATCTCGCTGCCGAACTTCTAGCCTGCTGATGTGAATCTTGCGCAGCGTGCCATCGGCGCGATCGTCGGCTCGGCCGTGGGCGACGCGCTGGGAGCTCCGTTCGAGTTCGGCCCAGCAGGCGCGTTCTCCTCGCGCTTCCCGGTACCGGGCGCGGGCGGCGAGATGGCCGGAGGCGGCGGCTGGGACGCCGGAGAGGCCACCGACGACACGCAAATGGCCGTCCACATAGCCGAATCACTGCTCGAACGCGGCGGCCTGGACCTGCCGGACGTCTTCGCCCGCTTCCAGCGCTGGGCGGCCGACGACCCCAAAGACATCGGTCTGCAAACCGAAGACGTACTGACCCGCGGCCTGCCCTGGAACCAGGCCGCCACCGCCCACTACCGCAGCAGCCTCCGAGCCGCGGGAAACGGCGCCCTGATGCGCGCCACCCCATCAGCGGTGTACTTCGCCCACGCCGGCCGCCAGGCCACCATGGACGCCGCCCGGCGCATCACCGCCCTCACCCACGGCGACCCGGCAGCCTGGGAAGGCACCGCGATCTTCCACGACCTGATCCGTATCGCCCTGAACGGCACAAACCCCTTGGATGAGCTTCCCCAGACCCTCGCCACCGTCCATCCCGACCACCGCCAGCGCTACGCCACCGTCCTCGACCCCGCATGGCATCCCAGCCAGGCCACCGAGTTCAACGGCGCTGTCTGGCCTTGCCTCGGCTCAGCCGTGTGGGCCCTGCGCACCACCCACAGCTACGAGAACGCCCTCCGCGCCGCGATCGACCTGGGCGGAGACACCGACACCGTCGCCGCAGTCACGGGCGGCCTGGCAGGAGCCGTGTACGGGCCGTTGGCCATTCCTGCCGACTGGACTGAGCTTCTGCACGTCCCACTACCGGGAAGCGGCGGCCGAACCCTGCGCCTGCCCGAACTTCACGCCCTCTCCCGTGACCTCGTAGAACCTCCGCATGCGGAGGGATGAAGGAACCAGCCGAGGCGGGTGCCAGAATCTTCCGCCGCCAACGCCCGTGCCACACCCTGGGGCTGCCGATGAGGATTCTCGTAGAAGGCAACAACTGCTTGTGCTCGGACCGCTCGAGGCAAACCGCCCGCGCCTCACCGCGGAGAATCTTCAGGCCGCAGGAAGACGAGATGAGGTCTCGCGCCGCCTCAAGCGATGGCAGAGATGTCACCGTCGTCGAAGTAGATGGATTGATGGAGTCGACCGCCCAGAGCAGTGGCGTACTGGGCAAGCACGTCCTGCCCGGAAATCCTGCCTTGCTCGATCTGCGAAATGCGGCCCCTGGTGACCCCCATGCGCTGTGCGAGGGCCTGCTGGGTCAGCCCGCGACTCCGGCGAATCTCAGCAAGCCGACGCCCTCGCGCCTTGGCGAGGAATTCCTGCTTGCCTGCCTCGATGGCTTCCTCACCGCCGGCACGTTCGACATGCTTGGCACGAATGTCCTTCCAACGCACATACCCCATCACAATCTGCCCTCTTTCGCTTGCCGTTCCTTGAGGTAGATCTCGTAGTGCTGCTCGGCGAGCGGGACTGCCTTCGCATACCAGGCAGCCCATCGCCTGTCTTGTCACCCGCGACCAGCAGATTCCTGGGTTCCTGCTTGCAACAGAACCTTCGCTGAAGGGCCGCTCCACTGCAGTGTTCATCACACCAGCTGAGAGAATCGGCCGATGATCTCGCTGACGACCGAGCGGCTGCTCCTGCGTAGCCCAAACGAAGACGATATCGATCCGCTCGCCACGATGAACGCAGATCCGGAGGTCATGCGCTACATCGGCGACGGGTCGACGTTGCCTCTGGACCGCGATCGAACTGCGGCTGGGATCGCCCACGCTCAACGAGAATGGGAAGAGCGTGGCTTCGGCATGCTTTCCGTGATCGTGCGGGAAACTGGCCAGTTCGCCGGGTGGGTGGCACTGACTGTGCCGACCTTTCTTCCCGAGATTCTTCCTGCGGTGGAGATCGGGTGGCGTCTGAGTCGCCAGCATTGGGGTGCCGGCTACGCCACGGAGGCCGCTGGAGCAGTGCTGCGATTCGGGTTCATCGACTGTGGCCTCGATCGTGTCGTCAGCATCCGGCATGTCGACAACCTTCGCTCAAAGCGAGTCATGGACAAGATCGGTATGCGGTTCGGGATTGAGACCGTCGTGCCTGCGCACGGGCAACCTGTCGCAGTCCACGAGATCACCCGTGCTGACTTCGCTGCCATCGAGCTCACGACGACGGCTCCTTAGGATGACCTCACGCGGTAGTTCGTGGTGTAAGTCTACGTGCCGGGCCTGGTCACGGCTCACAGGTTCGGGCTGGGATGCCCAGCCCTGATGGCGAGGTACGCGGGTACGTCGGTTGGATGCAGACGGACCGTGCTCGCGATCGCGGCTGATGGTTCCTTGCCGAGCGCAACGACGATCTGGGTCGGGCATCTGTCAACACGCGTGGTAACTGGGCAAGGATGGGAGACCAGGGCGCCGTAGGCGCGGGGGGTGCGCCGGAGGCGCCTGGATGAGAGCGTCTGAGCTCCCTTGCGCGAAGCGCCCCGCGAAGACCTTTTCGCGCGCCGAAGGCGCGCACAGGAAGCACAGCCCGAGCGATAGCGAGGACCGTTCGGGGCGGGTCACAACAGGCAGCCACCCGGATGGGCAACGGGTGGGTGAGCTGTGGCCCACCTACCCGCGCCCTTCGATGGTGGAGCCTAGGAGATTCGAACTCCTGACTTCCTGCTTGCAACGGGAGGCGGTCACGCCCCGGAGAGGCTTCGGTCCTGCTCAGGCATGTGCTGAAGGACGTCAGGGTGAGCATCAGCGCGGCCCCGTTGCTGTACTTCTCTGCTGTACAGCAACCTCCGCGTCGCCCCGGGAAGCGGTCTCGCCCCGCATCCGGTCGCTCCCCACCCGCTATGGCCCCTTCGGGCTTGAGAGCGCGCTGGTGTGCTACGAGGTAGCACCGAATGGCACAACGCAGTAGACTTAAGGTGTGAGCACTCCCGAGCCTGACCACTCCCACGAGATATCTCAACGCGACCTGCGCAATCGGTCAGCGGAGATCATGGATGGACTGGAACGTGGGGAGCGGTACGCCGTTACCCGTAATGGCCATCACATCGGTGATCTGGTCCCGCTCCGCCGCCGGCGCCGGGCTGTATCGCGCGCGGAGTTCGCCGCCGTGTCGTGTGGCATGCCACGACTAGACGATCGTGAATATCGCCAGGACATGGACCGCCACGTCAATGACGATCTCTACGACCCCTACGATCGCGCATACGGTAGACGCGAGTTCGCGGAGGACGAGGGATGACCCATGCCCTGGGCCTGCTCGACACCAACATCCTCATCCTGCGCGCTGGCATCAATCCCGACGAGCTCCCCGATGAGATGATGATCAGTGCCATCACCACCGCGGAGCTCTCGGTCGGCGTCTTGGTGGCGACAGGGCCGCAGGAACTCGCCCAGCGGATGAAGATCCTGCAGACCGCCGAAGCCGAATTCGATCCACTCCCCTTCGACGACACCGCAGCCCGCGAGTACGGCCAGTTGTGGACGGCCGTCATCGCCTCAGGGCGCAAACCACGCCCCCGCACTGCAGATCTGATGATTGCCTGTGTGGCGATCGCGAACCGGCTCCCCCTGTACACCTGCAACCCTAGGGATTTCAAGGGTCTGGACCACCTGATTACGGTAGTTCCGGTCACTCGCCCCCAGTGAATTCCATAGGGGCCTTGTGGCAGCCGTGCAAGATGGAAAAGGCCACTTCCCGATCATAGGAAGTGGCCTTCTACGTGCAGTGGAGCCTAGGAGATTCGAACTCCTGACTTCCTGCTTGCAAATGGGAGCCCATCACCCCGTGGAGAGGCATTCGTTCTGGTCAGGCGGCAGGTACAGGCTGATGGCGTGTGATCACGTAAGCCGATGTTGCTGTACCTGCTGCTGTACATAGCCCCCGGACGGCCCTTCATGACCCCCATCAGCTCCCGTAGAGGGTAGGCAGGTCGACCAGAAGGAGGTCGTCGCGGCGGGCGGCCTGCTCGGTCAGGTCGGGGTAGAAGCCGTGCAGGGAGTACAGGGCCAGTGTGGTACCCGTGGTGTCGTACCCCTGATCGGTGAGCAGGCCGCGGATTCGCTCCAGGCGCTCCAGGTCGCCGGTCCCCCGGCGGGCGACGGTTGCCTTAGCCTCACCCAGGAGCGCGATCCTCGCCCGTGGGGCCTGCGGGCGCTCGCCCGCAGCCAGGGCGATGACATCGATCTCGTGCTTCGTACGGGCTGCGGGGTCGGCGACCTCGGTGGTGCCGACCGGACCCAGAAGCCCGCCGGGAAGCAGAATGTGGGCGTAGCGGCGGGTGAAGTCACGGGCGAGATCTTCGAAGTGCGGGCCGAGGATCTTGGAGTTGAAGGTCGGAGAGGCTTGCTGCCACACCTGCTCGGCAAATCCCTGCTCCACTGCGGTGGCCTGCGGCATGGTGATCAGCTGGTTGAAGCGGATGACCGGGTCAGCGAGCGTGATGACCGGGTGCCGGACGCGCAGGACGTCCTGCTCGCGCCGGACGTAGCCGGTGGACTCCAGGACGCCCAGCGGGTGGGCGACGGCGTTGCGCGGGCGTTCGAGCGCCGCGCCGATCTTGCTGGGAGTGGTGGCACCCTGGGCGATCGCGGTGAGGATGTCGTAGTACAGGGTGTGCTGCGTGATCCGCGGGTCCTCACGCAGTAGGTACTCGGTCTCGGTCCGCGAGTATACTGCTCGGCCCGGGTCAAGCAGGGTGCGGGTGAGCCAGATGTCGAAGCCGTCGTTCGGGTGCGGCCGGGCCGCCACCGGCCGGTACCCGGGAGCCCCGCCGAGAACCGCGTGGACCTTCAGTGCGGTGGACAGGTCCTCGATCTGCCAGAAAGCCCGGCTGTCTCGGTAGTCGAAGGCGCCTAGGCGCAAATCGACCACGGCACGGCCGCGCAGCGGCTTGGTACCCGAGAGCAGTTCGTGCATAACGCTCATCGCGGAACCGCACAGGATCAGCCGCGGCCCGGGGCCGACATCCGTCCGTGCACCGCGTTGGCGCTCGTCGTAGAGCTGCTGAAGCAGCCCCGGGATCTCAGGCGAGTGCTGAAGCAGATACGGCAACTCATCAATCACCAGAAGCGGATGCAGCGAACGAGCCGTCACATCAAGCGCGTTGGATAGAACATCACGCCAGTCGGTCAGACGCAGACTCCCCGGGCTCAGACCAGCATGGATGGCGACCGCATCGCTGAACCGTCGGATCGCCGGCAGCCGTCCCTCCTCCCGGACCGCCGTCACATACAAGCCGCCGACCTGCTCGGACAGCGCCTGCAAAAGGTAGGACTTGCCGTGCCGTCGACGCCCCGACACGATGCCGAGCCGCATCGCGGGATCCGGGTCGGTAAGAAAGTCCGCCAGCAGACTCCACTCCCGGCCCCGGTCGACCACGTCGTCCGGCTTGCTGAGCGGGCTCTTCCTCATCCGACCTCCATAAGCCGACCACGACGGAGTACGTCTAATCCTACTTCGACGAAAACCGTCGCACTCCATGTCTCCGGATCGAACACCGACATCGCAATCACGCTGTGACCAGGGCGATGACCAAGGAGCCTGAAAGGTTAGCTGCTTCCGGTCGGCACTGTCGCACTGAGCAAAGTCATCGCATTTCCGGCGCTCTGACCGGAAAATAGCCACCTGAGCCAGCGCGACAGCGGACCCCGACGCAGGATGGCGAGTCGGGGATCGGTATAGGTCAGCGGCTTGGTCAAGATGACGGTGAGTCCGAGAGCTTCGAGCCGGCGGACGTGGTTGCGGATCTTCTTGCCGGTGTCCAGCCGGTTGAGGTGGTAGTCCCATCCCAGGCCATGGAAGGTCGCACGGTCCGCGAGGAGATGCCAGATGATGGCCAGCAGCGAGCGGGCGACCTTGACGAGCGCGGAGCTTGCCATGGCGTTTGACGATGTTCTGGTCCACCACGTCCGCAAGGTGGCCTCAGAAGATTTCCTGAGCGAGGTCAGCGCCAGCGTGCTCATCCCTGCTGACTAATGGCACGTTAATGGCACGAACACCCCGTCACATGATCAGTGACGGGGTGTTTTAGCTGGTGGAGCCTAGGAGATTCGAACTCCTGACTTCCTGCTTGCAAATAGCTACGACGATCTTGTGTGATCTGCGTTGATGCTGCTCAGGGCAACGACCGCGTACCCCGTGACCACCCGCCGTTCCCCGCTGTTTCCCGTCCGATCGGGCACGCCACGGGCACGCTTGTCCCTGCGCGTACGCGCACGCCCTGCTGCCTGATCATCCCGTCTGCCGTCGGCCCGCCCGTAGGGGAAGCGGGCCAGGGCCACGGGTACCAGATGGAGCGCCCCACCGGACGAACGATCTGGTACCCGTGGCCCTGGTCTGCTCGGCTTGTCCCGGGTCGATGGCGGACGGGATGATCAGGGTTCCACCTCAGCCACCTACGACTGGTAGTGGTTGAGACGATCATCCCGGAGCCGGAGTGTCCCCGCCGGAGGCTGCTTTACTTCGAGCCGGGTTAGAGTGGAGCCGACGCTTCATCGGACACTAACTCCACATCCTTGTGAACGTTCGCCCGGTGCGAAGGGCCAAGCGCCGCCCACCTACCGCTACCTCGGGTGAACCACACCCAGTCAGAGAGGTGTGGTTTGCTGTGCCCGGATTCGTATCCTGGCTGCCTACCGGTGCCCTAGCAGGAGTAATTGGCTTCTTGAGCGTCTGGCTCATCCTCGGCGTTTATGCCATCCGTCGTGCTCGTCCGGAAGATCTTCCGGCGATTGTTCGGGCTCTGTCTCGCTGGGGCCGCAAGTAGCAGCGAGAGTGGGTCTCGCGATCGCGCGGCCCGAGGTCGGCGCGCGAGAACGGCCCCCAGGCCGCACGCGCAGCGCGTGCGGCCTCGGGCCGCGCGGCGGCGCGGAGCGCCGCCCCTTGATCCTTATAGGCCCAATTCGGCAAGCTCTGCGAGTGCCCGCTTCCACGGATAACTGGCGATGCGGTCGCCTCCGGAACTCGGCAGGTGAGGCTCGAACTGGCCGGGGCCGAGCAGGACGCGGATGCCTTCGGCGCGTAGGTCCTCAACACTGCGGCGGAAGGGTGCGCGGGAGGCCAGGGCGCTGTTGACGAACGGCAGGATCACGACGGGGATGCCGAGTCCTGGGGCCTCGGAGAGGATGCCCAGGGCGTAGGTGTCGGCGATGCCCTGGGCGAATTTGTTGATCGTGTTGTAGGTCGCGGGCGCGATGATGATGGCGTCTGCATGGGGGGATCGGGGTTCGCCTGGGTTGCGGTACTGGCTGCGGACGGGGCGGCCGGTCTGCTGTTCGAGCTGGGGTACGTCGATGAAGTTCAGCGCGGGTGGGGTGGCGATGAGCTGGACGGTCCACCCGTCGTCCTGGGCCAGGGTGACGAGGCGGCCGACGTCTCCGGCTGGTCCGGCGGCGCACACGATGATGTACAGGACCTTGCCGGGGTGGGTCACGCGCTGACTCCCAGGGACGCGGCGTATTCGCGGGCTTCGCGGCGCACGCTGATCGGTGCCGTCGCCAGGATGTCACGGACCAAACGGTGTGCTGCGGCGCGGCCGGTGATCTCCTCGGGGGCCAGGTCGCCGGCGGCCCGCAGGATGTGCAGGGCCTTGTCGTGCTGGTCGCGCATGAGGAACGCGCGGGAGGTGTCGAGCAGAAGGGTGGCCTTGCGCTCGTTGATCGGTAGCTGGTCGATCTCGACCTGCCGGGCGTGGTCGATGGCGGTGCCCGCGTCGCCGAGTCGCAGGGCGATGTTCACGCGGTGGCACAGGACGTTGTTCGGGCCGAACGCGGTCCACCGGTGGTTGCCTTCATGGCCGAGTCGCCTGCCTGCCTCGGCGGCTTCGTCGAGCAGTTCAGCGATGTTGTGGCGGTTGCCGCTGTGGGCGGCGGCGACGGCTCCCCGGAGCAGGAGTGAGCCGTAGATGGACAGTTCGTCGGGGGACGGATCGGTGAGGTCGGCGTCCATGCGGATGGCTGCCGTGCGGGCGGTGTCGGTGGCGGCGGTGTGGTGGCCACCGTCCATGAGGGCGTGGGTGATGATGCGGGCGCTTGAGCCGATCATGAGCGGGCTCTGACTGGCGTGGGCCGCTTGGACGCTGCGGTCGGCCGCGAGCCAGGCCAACCCCTTGTCCTCCTGCTTGAGCAGGATCGAGGCGGCGACGTGGTACGCCTCGGCAGCGAGGGCCTGGGCTCGTAGCCGGGCGTCTCCGTCCAGGACGGTACTGGCGGTGCGCAGCGTGCGCAGCAGGTCCGGCAGGTTGGTGGTCACCTGGGCGTATCGGCAGGCTTGGTAGTCCTGCTTGGCCGTGGTCACTGCGGCGGTGAGGGACGCGAGGTTAACCGGGCCGTCCGCCGGTACCGAATGATCTACGAGGACGGCGGCCAGGTGCTCGACGGGGCTGCCGCCCATGTCCGTCACGCCTTCCGATGGTCCAAGAACGGCATTGAATAATGCAGCTCCGGTAAGTCCGACGAATTCCCGGCGTCGCACGTCGTTCTCGTCCTCCCTCAGCGCGGTGAGATCTACGGGACGTGTCTCATTTGCGAGGTTAGCAACCTGGTCAGCGATAGGGAGGGGGGCCCGTGCCCCGGCGGCGCGATTTCTCCGGGTGCGGACGAAGCCCAGTTCATCGAGGTTCTGGCGCGTGACTTCCCTGATCGCGAGCCTGTACGGCTCGTGCGGCCACCTGACTTCCCCTGCCTCCCAGCGTCGGATGCGTTCTTCGTCGCAGGTCAGTCCATGTTTGACACCGTTGTCGCTGAGATTGATCAATCTCGCCAATTCCGTGCGCGTCAGTTCCGCTTCTTCACGCCATGTCCGGAGCTGCGCATTCGGTGTCGGCTTTGTCATGGTGGCTGCTTTCCGATGAGGGATCGAAAAGGGGGCAATTGGGGGGCCGAGTTAGAGGGTCCCGTTGAGCGGCTTTGCCGGTGGACTTGCCATCAACCAACAAGGTACGTCAGGCGGCTTTCCTCGATCACGAGGTATGCCGAATGGGCGAGGAGATGGCGACGGTGATCCGGCCAGACGAGACCAGCGAGGCCCGACCGTGCTCGGCATGTCGGGGACGCGGAGTGAAGTTACATGCCTCGCGGCGTGCACTGCTCGTGGCTGATGAGGACATCGAGTCGGTGATGGGTGGCGAACAGGTGTGTCTCGATTGCCTCGGAGACGGCCAGGCCGAAGGGAGCGGGGAGTGAATTCGATCATGCAGGTGATGCCCGAGATCATCAGGCAACAGGAGAATGCCCGAAAGCTGGTGCAACTACGGGATCAACTTGTGGGCCTCGGAGTGCGGGCTGAGTTGCGTGAGAACGACAGTACGTTGATGGTCCCTCGTCCCGAGCCGGGGCTGCCCGTCTGGGTGGTGATCGAGTACGCCGGGACCTTCTATGCGTGGGACAACAATCACCAGCGGCACCCTGTGCATGATCTCCAAGGTGCTGCGTTGGCACTGGTCGCGGTCGTGAGCCAGCGCGGCCGCTAGGACGGGCGCGGCGAGGTGGCAATCTCCGGTAGGAGAGCCTTGGAGGGCCTTTCCCGCCTTGTCGCGTCTCAGCTCCCCGGCAGACAGCACTTCGTCCATTCCGGGCGGTCCCCAGGTCCGAAGCGCCCACCGCCCGTGACTGTCTGCCGGGGTCTTCCCTTTTCCGGGGACGGTACATGGCGAACCCATGGACAGCGGGTGGTGGGGCGCTCTAGGCTCCACTTAGTCAATCAACCTGTTGGGTGCAGGACGGTCGTCATGTCACTAGAGTCCGTGCCGCCGAAGTACGCACAGCTTGTGCAGAACCTTCAACGGCGAATCGAGTCGGGAACCTACCCTCCGGGGTCGCTCCTTCCCAGTGAGAACCAACTGATCCAGGAGTTCGGGGTATCCCGGCCGACCGTGGTCGCCGCGCTGCGCGTCCTGCGCGAGCAGGGATGGATCGAGTCCCAGCAGGGCAAGGGGCGCTTTGTGCGTGGTCGTCCGGCGCTCGCGTCGGCGGAACGAACCCGGCCGGGCCAGGCGTACCTCATGGCCCCTGAGACCGACACGGATGGCGAGGTGATCGAAACCGGCGCGGTCACCGCGCCCAATCGGGTGACGGCGCTGCTCGATCTGCCCGCCAAGAGTAGGGCGTTCCTGCGTAGAAGGCTGATCACACGGGACGGTGAGCCGACAGAGGTCGTGTCACTCTGGCTGCCCTCGGAGCTGTCACAGGGCACCGACCTGACCAGTGCCGGCCCTCTGTCTCAAGGACTGCGCGAGCATCTGCATGCGCGCAAGGGCGTGCGCTTCGATCATGTCGTTGAGCAGATCATCGCCCGGATGCCGACCACTGCCGAGACCAAGCAGCTCGGCATGCCGAAGAACGTGCCTCTGCTGGTGGTCTTCGGAGTAGTGCGCGATGCGTCGGGGCGTCCGCTGGCGCTGGTCGAGGTACTGCTGCCTGCGGATCGGCATGAGCTGGAGGACGCCTATCCAATCGGTTAGCAGAGTATTCCCTAGAGAGCCCGCATAGGCACTTGACCTATCAAGCGGGCTCTCTTTATTGTCGAACTACTTGATAGGTTAAGTGCCTATCACTCGACAGGAGGAACAACATGGCCTTACAAGGTCCGATCCCCGTCGCCTTCCAACAGGTCTTCCCCGCCGGGTGCTACGCCGTGGGCGAGGTCGAGCCGGTACGCGACTTCGACGCCTCCACGAGCGGCCGGGAGGTTCAGGCTCGCGACAAGCAGACCAGTGAGCCGGTCTGGCAGATCGCGGTCATGGACGCCGACCCCACCGTCAAGGCGTCGCAGAAGACGGTCGCGGTCAAGATCGTCTCCGCGATCCGGCCGGTGCCTCCGGCGGCGATGTCCGGGCTGCCGTTCACTCCGGTGGAGTTCGACGGCATGACCGTCACACCGTACGTCAACCAGCAGGGACGCCTGGCGTACTCGATCAGGGCGCGGGAGATGCGAACGCCCCGTCCGGCCACCCGGCACGCCGCCACGAGCCGAGAGGACGCCGCGTGATGAGCAACCGGAACAAGCGGCCCACGAGCGTGATCAACCTCAACACCTCGGCCGGTGCCCGGGCCGAGAACCGCCCGTACCGGCTGCGCACGCCGGTGCTCCTGCTCGACTTCGGTACCACGTCGGTGCTGGTCACCACCTCCGCACCCACGCGCGTCACGGCGGATGACGTGGAGTTCGCCCGTCAGCTCGCCGAGCAGGCGGCCCGATTCGCCACGTCGGTGGAGCGGATGTTCTACCGGGGCATTCCGTCCGGGACGGCGGTGACCGAGCAGTGAACGACCAGCCGTACACCTACGTCACGATGTCGCTGCGGCCGGACTCCACGCCACACGTCGGCGTCTCGTTCTACATCTCCGGGCTGCGGGTCAACGCGGGGACGCTGGTCGGCAACCCCCGTCCGTACCTGGAGTTCAGCTCCCGCGAGGCCAACGTGCACATCTCCACCACCGGGGCCGGGCCGGTCACCGACGCCGACCTGTCCACCGCTCGCGAGATCTTCAACGCCGCCGCTCGCTACCTCGCCGACTGCGAGCGACTGCACACCGACCAGGCCACTGACGCGGCGGCCTGAGCCACGTAAGCGGGGCCGCCAGAAGCGGCTACTTCCGGCGGCCCCTCCGGTTCTCCCCTGATTCCGCAATCACGAGAGGCACCAAGCTTATGTTCAAGCGGCTTCCCGGTGACGAGGCGCGCAACCTGGTCACCACGACTCCTGACACGGCGGTCGTGTTCCGTCCGGCCGTCGTCACCACTCCTGCCATCCTCACCATCCTCATCCTGACCTGTCGGCTGGTGATGAGCCTGATCCGCAACGCGTGGCGACACCCCATCGCCATGACGGTGCTGGCCGTACCGTCCGTGCTGCTCGGCGTGTACGGCTGGCGCGTCGCCCTGCTGCTGTCCGCTCCCATGCCCTCGGGCTTCATCGCCTGGGCGCTGGTCGATCGTGCCTCCTTCATACGGCTCGTCGGTCGGCGGCTGCTCGCCTGGTGGCGGCTCGTCTGGGTCTACCGTCGCCACTGGCAACCGGTCATGATCGTCTCTGGGCTCGGCAGGCACCTGCGTGGCCGTGATTACCTGCCTCGGCTCCTCAAGGTCACCTGTACGGCGTGGGCCGACCAGGTCACTGTGCGCATGCTGGACGGGCAGGCCGTCAAGGACTGGGCCGACCGCATCGAACACCTGGCGCACGGGTTCGGCGCGTCGTCCTGCCGCGTCTCGGTCGTCAAGGCGGGTCGGCTGGTGCTGACCTTCCCTCGGCGCGATCCGCTGGCCACACCCCTGCCAGCGATCCCGATCCCGGACGCGCCCACCGTGGGGCCGGTCGAGATCGGCGTCCAAGAGGACGGGTCGCCCTGGCTACTCAACGTGCACGGCACGCACGAGCTGGTGGCCGGTGCTACCGGGGCGGGCAAGGGCTCGATCATCTGGTCAACGATTCGCGGGCTGCTCCCGGCCGTGCGGGCTGGCCTGGTCGAGCTGTGGGCGCTGGATCCGAAGCTCATGGAGCTGTCGTTCGGTCGCGCCCTGTTCGACCCTCGGTACGCGGCCACCCCAGAGGAGTGCGCGGAGCTGTTGGAACAGGCCGTCACGGTCATGCAGGAACGCGCCGACAGGTTCGGCGGCAACCAGCGCTCGCACACACCCACCGTCCAAGATCCGTTCGTCCTGGTGATCGTCGATGAGGTCGCGTTCCTGACCGCCTACCAGGCCGACCGGGACCTGAAACGACGCATCTCCGCTGCCCTGGCCACCCTGACCACGCAGGGCCGTGCGGTCGGCCTCGGCGTGCTGGCCGCTCTCCAGGACCCTCGCAAGGAGGTCATGAACATCCGCAACCTGTTCCCCGACAAGATCGCGCTACGGCTCGACGAGTCCGAACAGGTGGACATGGTCCTCGGTGACGGTGCCCGTGAGCGGGGCGCACTTGCCGATCAGATTTCCCCGGATCCTCTCCTGGGCGCGGGCGTCGGCTACGTCCGGCTGGAGACCTCCCCGGAACCCGTACGGGTGCGCGCGGCGTACGTCTCGGACGCCGACATACACGCCATGGTCAAGGCGTACGCCCCGGCGGGCGGTGAGACGCGATGACGGCCCTGGCCCACTTCCTGGACGGGCTGCGCTGCGCCTCCTGCCTGACCCTCAACGCCCTGTGGCTCGACCAGGCGCGGGCCGTGGTCGAGTGCCGCGAGTGCGGACAGTCGGCGCTCCTGTTCCCCGAGATCGACGAGGAGGACGGTCGATGACACCTCGCGCATTACGGATGTCGCGACCCCTGGCCCGTGAGGTGGCCGAACAGGTCGCTATCCAGCACGGGGTATGCGTCCGGCCCGTCGCGCTCAAGCGGCTCGACACCCACACCGGACAGACCGACATCATCGACGTGCCGTGCGGTGCCACCCTGGAGACCCTGTGTCCCCCGTGCGCCAGACGGAACCGACACCTGCGGGTCGCCCAGTGCCGGGAAGGCTGGCACCTGGACGCCGAACCGATCACCACGCCCAGCGAACCCAACGAGGAACAACGCTGGCTGATCGAGTTCCGGGCCGACGCGCAAGCCCAGCGCGACACCGCCGAGCGGGCCGGCCAGGACACCACCGACCTCGACGCGGTCATCATCGGTCTCGACGCGGAGATCAACGCGGCCGGGATGCGCGGCAACGTGCTGGCCAGGGCGACGTCCAAGCGCAACCGCTCGACCAGACGGCGGCAGGACGCCCCGGACCTGCCCCGGCGCAAGATGACGAACACCACCCTGGGACGGACCTTCACCAGCTCGGACGGCAAGGTCTACCGGCCCTCACTGTTCGTCACGCTGACCCTGCCGTCCTACGGCAAGATCCGCGACGGCGTGCCCGTCGATCCGGACTCCTACGACTACCGGCGGGCGGCTCGGGACGCGCTGCACTTCTCCAAGCTGGTGGATCGCTTCGTGCAGAACCTACGCCGCGTCGCGGGCTACGACGTGCAGTACTTCGCCACCGTCGAACCACAGAAGCGGCTGGCCCCGCATCTGCACATGGCTGTCCGGGGCACCCTGCCCCGCGCCGAGATCCGGCAGATAGCGGCGGCCACCTACCACCAGGTGTGGTGGCCTGCGGCTGACGAGGTCCTGTTCGACGGCGAACACCTGCCCGTCTGGGACAACGGTGCGGGCTACCTCGACCCCTGCACCGGGGAAGTGCTCCGGAGCTGGGACCAGGCCCTCGACGAGACGGCCGAACCGCTGCACGTCGTCCGCTTCGGCGATCAGGTCAACGTGCAAGGCGTGCTGTCAGGCACCCCGGACGCTGACCAGTGCATCCGCTACCTGTCCAAGTACCTGACCAAGTCCCTCGGTGACAGCCTCGACCCCGACCAGCCGACGCAGCGAGAGCACGCCGAACGGCTGGCGGCGGCCCTGCGGTTCGAGCCCTGCTCGCCCACCTGCGCCAACTGGCTGCGCTACGGCATCCAACCGAAGAACGCCAAACCCGGCATGCTCCCCGGCCGGTGCCGGGGCAAGGCCCACAAGCCCGATCACCTCGGCTACGCGGGCAGGCGCGTCCTGGTCTCCCGCAAGTGGTCGAACAAGACCCTGGCCGAACACAAGCAGGACCGCCGCACCTGGGTCCTGGAAGCCCTCGGCCAGACCGACGAACCCACCGACCCCCACCGCTACCTCTGGAAGCCCGTCCCGGCCGGCGACGCCAACGTCCCCCCGCTGGCCGTGCGGCTCCTCCGCGCGGTGGCCGAACGACAACGCTGGCGCGCTCACATGGCCGAACTCCAGGCGCAGGCGGATGGCCTGGTTCTTTCGGCAACCGAGAACACGGGGAGGGCAGCATGACCTCTGTGCTCCCCGACTGGGCTCGGGGCCGGTTACTCACCGTGGAAGAGGCCGCCGAACGGCTGAACACCTCGATCCGCTTCCCTCGACGCCTGATCGAGGAACGGAGGATCGCCTTCGTGCACGTCGGACGTAACGTCCGCATCCCGGAAGCCGCCCTTGAGGCGTTCATCGCCGCTGGGCTCGTCGAGCCGATCACCAGACGCCGTAGGAGGGCCGCGTAATGGTCAGGACCGCACTCGCCACACCTGAGGAAGAACCGCGCCGCACCCGTAAGAGGAAGCCTCAGAAGCGGCGCTTCGGACGCGTCCGGCAACTGCCGTCCGGCCGGTTCCAGGCTCGGTACGCCGGGCCTGACGGTGTGGACCGCCCTGCCCCGGAGACCTTCGCCACCAAGACCGACGCTGAGGTCTGGCTGACCAGGATCGAGGCTCGAATCCTGGAAGACGAGTGGATCGACCCCGACGCCGGGAAGATCGCTTTCGGCAAGTACGCGCGGGACTGGATCGCCGAACGCCCCGGCCTGCGTCCTCGAACCGTCGAGCTGTACGGCTACCTCCTTCGTAAGCACCTCGGCCCCACTTTCGAGGACAGATCCCTCGCCGAGATCAAGGAACCGCACGTGCGGCGCTGGCGGAAGCAGCTCCTCGACCAGGGCGTCAGCGCGGTCACGGTCGCCAAAGCGTACCGGCTCCTGAAAGCGGTTCTCACGACGGCTGTCGATGACCAGGCCATCAAGCGGAACCCCTGCCGGATCAAGGGCGCTGGTCAGGAGGAGTCCCCCGAGCGTCCGGTGCTCACGGTGGCTCAGGTCTATCGGATCGTGGAGGTGATCGAGCACCGGTACAGGGCCCTCGTCCTACTGGGGACGTTCGCCAGCTTGCGATGGGGCGAGATCACCGGACTCCAGCGTCAGGATCTCGACCTGGACGCGGGAACCGTCCGGGTGGATCGCCAGTTGATCCAGATCACGGGGAAAGGGCTGATCTTCACACCGCCCAAGTCGAGAGCCGGGAAACGAACCGTGGTGATCCCTGACCTGATCATCGACGAGCTACGGGCGCATGTGAAGGACTTCACCCAGGACGGGCCAGAGGGGTTGGTGTTCGCCGGTCCCGACGATGGTCCGATTCGCAATACCAACTTCAACCGGCGTGTCTGGGGCAAGGCGCTCAAGGACGCAGGCGTGCCGAAGATCCACTTTCACGACCTGCGACACACGGGCAACACGCTCGCTGCCAACGCGGGCGCGTCCATCCGGGATCTGATGACCCGCATGGGGCACGCCAGCACCCGCGCCGCGATGATCTACCAGCACTCCACCGACGAGCGGCAACGCGAGGTGGCGCAGAAGCTCAACAAGCTGGCTCGCGGGGCACTCGACGGCCCATCGGGCACGCAACGGGCACGGGACGAAAAATAGCCCTCAGGAAGATCAAAAGCCCAGGCCGATGACCTGGGCTTTTGTATGCGTGGAGCCTAGGAGATTCGAACTCCTGACTTCCTGCTTGCAAAGCAGGCGCTCTGCCAACTGAGCTAAGGCCCCTTCGACGAAGATAGCTTACCGGGCGGAGGAAGCTACCTGCGTCGTACCAAGGTCATCGCTCAGAATCAGGTTCGGGAAGTCGGCGATCGAGTCGAGGATGTGGGTGGCGCCGCCCTTCAGGAGGCGTTCTCGGCTGTGAACGCCCGTCATGACGCCCGCCACGATCGAGGCTCCCGCCCGTTTCCCGCAGAGCATGTCGCTCTCCGAGTCGCCGATGACGGCTACCTGGCGTACGTCGGGGACCCCCAGCCGGAGTACGGCGTGGAGGACCATGTCGGGCCAGGGGCGGCCGCGGCCGCCGGCGTCTTCGGGGGAGATGGCCAGGTCGATCTTGTCGTGCCAGCCCAGGACGCTCAGGACGCGGCTCAGGGTGGTACGGCTGAAGCCGGTGATCAGGGCGAGCTTGATGCCGGTGCCGCGGAGCTTGTCGAGGACCTCCAGGACTCCGGGCACGGGGACGAGACCTGCCCGCTCCAGCGCTCCCTCGTAGGAGCGCTCGAACGTCAGGTTCGCCGCCTGGGCCTGGGCCTCGTTGCCGGGGAAGATCCCACGGAAGACATCGATCTTGGGGCAGCCCCGGGACCGGTGCACGTGAACCATGGCACGCGCGTACGCTCCGGTCCCGGGCACTATGCCCTGGGTCGCGATCGCCTCGGCGAAGGCGCGCTCGACCATGGCGATGTCACCGACTGTGGTGCCTGCCAGGTCCAGGCACGCCAGCTTGATGGGGACGACGTCACTCATCGCCTCGCCGGTCGGTTAGTTCTCGCTACCGGTCGCCTCGGTCCAGAGATCGAGCTCTGCGCGGTCGGCCTGCACCTTACGCCAGATCAGCAACCCCCCGAGGGCGATCAGCGCCAGAACGAGCAGCTTCTTCACGGTGTGACCCCACTTCTTCGACGGTCTCACCTGCCGGGGTGAGACCCAACGGTTGACAAGCAGCCTAGCAAGGTATGGCTGCGGTCCCTGTGTTGTGCACAGACCAGATGGGCCGAATGTGTGGCCCATCTGGGACAACAGCTCGATCATGCCAAATATCCAGCCTGGATGCGCACGCCACCCGGCCCATGCTGGGAGGTTGGTGGAGGGGGATCGAGCCGGAGTTGACATACCCCGAGGGGGTACATCATGTTGCCGATACCCCCAGGGGGTACAGGATGTGGAGGGGTGGCGGGGCGTCGTCAGGCGCGGGTCATCCGTATCCAGAAGAGACGAGAGAAACGTGACCCGAATCTCATGGCAATTGGGTCCTGATACCCTAGGGGGGTAAGGTGTTTAACTCGAGGCAGAGACTAGAGACAGCGGAACGAAGCGCGCGACACAGCCACAGGGAGACAGCGATGAGCGGCACCACCAGCGCCACCTACACCGTCAACGGCATGACCTGCGGCCACTGCGTGAGCTCCGTCAAGGAGGAGGTCGGTGAGGTCGCCGGCGTCACGAACGTCGAGGTGGACCTGGCCACCGGCCTGCTGACCGTCGGCAGCGAAGTTCCCGTCGACCGGGCGAAGATCGCCGCGGCGGTCGAGGAGGCCGGATACGAACTGGCGGATCGATCATGAACACGGCCGCCAAGCTCGGCTCGTACGCCCTCGGCCTGGCCGTCGTCTTCGGCGGCGCCCTGGGTGTGGGCAAGGTGGTGAACCCAACCTCCGCGGGTACGGTCGCAGCCCCGCCCGATGCCCGTACGGGAGACGGCCAGACCGAGGCTCATGCGGGAGACGGCCAGCCCGACACGCATGCAGGCCACGCCGCCCAGCCTGAGGGCCATGCGGGCGACGGCCAGTCCGAGCAGAAGCAGCAGACCAGCAATACCCCCGGGGGGCTCCAAGTGTCGCAGGACGGCTACACACTCAACCCGATCACCTCGATCACGACCGGCGTTCCCACCGACTTCAAGTTCACCGTGATCGGCCCCGACGGCAAGCCGGTCACCGGCTACCAGGTCGAGCACGACAAGAAGCTGCACTTCATCGTGGCCTCCCGCGACCTGACGAGCTTCCAGCACCTGCACCCCGAGATGACCCCCGACGGCACCTGGTCGGTCAAGCTGACGGTGCCCAAGGCGGGCGCGTACCGGGCGTTCGCCGACTTCGCCCCCACGGGCGGCGAGAAGCTCACGCTCGGCGCCGATCTGCAGGCCGCGGGCGACTACCGGCCCGAGCCGCTGCCCCACGTCAGCCGTACGGCGGCGGTGGACGACTACACGGTCAACCTGGCCGGCGACCTGGTCCCTGGGCAGTCGAGCAAGCTCACGCTGACGGTCAGCAAGGACGGAGAGCCGGTCACCGACCTGGAGCCCTACCTTGGGGCGTACGGTCATCTGGTGGCCCTGCGGGCAGGGGACCTCGCGTACCTGCACGTACACCCGGAGGAGAGCGAGAAGGCCGGCCCCGAGATCACGTTCTACGCGGAGGCGCCCAGCCGCGGCGACTACCGCCTGTTCCTCGACTTCAAGCATGAGGGCAAGGTCCGTACGGCGAGCTTCACCGCCACGGCCACCCTGTCGGACGGGCACGCCCCCTCCGCCACCCACGACCACAGCCACTGACGAACGAGCCCGCGCGAAGAAAGGAGAGGTGATGTCTTCCCTGGGCGGAACCACCGAGGACAGAGCTGTCGAGCTCACGATCGGCGGCATGACGTGCGCGTCCTGCGCGAATCGGATCGAGCGCAAGCTGAACAAGCTGGACGGTGTGACGGCGACGGTCAACTACGCGACGGAGAAGGCGCAGGTCACCTTCCCGGACGGGATCGAGCCGGAGCAGTTGGTGGCGGAGGTGGAGAAGGCCGGGTACACGGCCGAGCTGCCCGCCGCCGTCCCGCAGACGCCCGCGCCTGAGGAGGAGCCCGCCGATCAGTTGCGGCAGCGGCTGATCGTAGCGGTGGTGCTGTCGGTGCCGGTGGTGGCGATGGCGATGGTGCCGGCGCTGCAGTTCACGAACTGGCAGTGGTTTTCGCTGACGCTGGCGGCGCCGGTGGTGGCGTACGCGGGCTGGCCGTTTCATCGGGCGGCGTGGACGAATCTGCGTCACGGTGCGGCCACCATGGACACGTTGATCTCGGTGAGCACGCTGGCCGCGCTGGGCTGGTCGGTGTGGGCGTTGTTCTTCGGCACGGCGGGCACGCCCGGCATGACGCATCCGTTCGTGCTGAGCATCGAGCGCAGTGACGGGGCGGGCAACATCTATCTGGAGACGGCGGCGGCGGTGACCGCGTTCATCCTGGCCGGCCGGTATTTCGAGGCGCGGTCCAAGCGGCGGGCCGGGGCTGCGTTGCGGGCGTTGATGGAGCTGGGCGCGCGGGAAGTGGAGCTGGCCGATGGCCGGCGGATGCCGGTCGATCGGCTGGCGGTGGGTGATCGGTTCGTGGTGCGGCCGGGGGAGAAGATCGCCACTGATGGGGTGGTGGTGGAAGGGTCCTCGGCGGTGGACGCCTCGTTGCTGACGGGTGAGTCGGTGCCGGTGGAGGTGCGGCCGGGGGATGCGGTGACCGGGGCGACGGTGAACGCGGGCGGCCGGTTGGTGGTGCGGGCCAGCCGGGTCGGCGCGGACACGCAGTTGGCGCAGATGGCGCGGCTGGTGGAGGAGGCGCAGACCGGCAAGGCGCAGGTGCAGCGGCTGGCCGACCGGATTTCCGGGGTGTTCGTGCCGATCGTGATCGCGTTGGCGGTGGGCACGCTGGGGTTCTGGCTGGGTAGCGGGGGCGGGGTGGGGGCGGCGTTCACCGCGGCGGTGGCGGTGCTGATCATCGCGTGCCCGTGTGCGTTGGGACTGGCTACGCCGACCGCGTTGCTGGTGGGGACCGGGCGGGGTGCGCAGCTGGGCATTTTGATCAAGGGGCCGGAGGTGCTGGAGTCGACGCGGCGGATCGACACGATCGTGCTGGACAAGACCGGCACGGTGGCCGAGGGCCGGATGAGCGTGATCGGCGCGCATCTGGCCGCCGGGGAAGAGCGCGGACAGGTGTTGCGGCTGGCCGGGGCGTTGGAGCAGGCCTCGGAGCACCCGATCGGCCGGGCAATTGCCCGCGAAGCCCGCGCACAGACCGGCACGCAGACTGGTGCGCAGGCTGGCGTGGAGACTGGCACGGGAGCTGGCGTGAAGGCTACTGCGGAGGCTGGTGCGCAGGCTGGCGCGGGAGCCGATGCGGGGGCCGGTGCTGGGGCCGGCGCGCAGGCCGATGCGGAGGCCGGGGGCGAGAGCCTGGCGGGGGTGGAGAGCCTGCCGGGGGTGGAGGACTTCGCCAACGTCGAGGGGCTGGGCGTGCAGGGTGTGGTGGACGGGCATGCGGTGCTGGTCGGCCGCCCTCGGCTGCTGGCCGAGTGGTCCCAGCACCTGCCCGCCGAGCTGGAGCAAGCGCTGACGGCCGCGCAGGAGCAGGGACGTACCGCGGTGGCGGTGGGCTGGGACGGTAAGGCGCGGGCGGTGCTGGTGGTGGCCGATGTGGTCAAGCCGACCAGCCGTGAGGCGATCGAACGGCTGCGCGCGCTGGGCCTGGCGCCGGTGCTGCTGACCGGCGACAACCAGGCGGTGGCCGAGACCGTCGCCAAGGAGGTGGGCATCGATGAGGTGATCGCCGAGGTGCTGCCCGCTGACAAGGTGGAGGTGGTCAAGCGGCTGCAGGCCGAGGGCAAGGTGGTGGCGATGGTCGGTGACGGGGTCAACGACGCTGCCGCGCTGGCTCAGGCGGACCTGGGGCTGGCGATGGGCACCGGCACGGACGCCGCCATCGAGGCGAGCGACCTGACGCTGGTGCGGGGGGATCTGCGGGTGGCGGCCGAGGCGATCCGGTTGTCGCGGCGCACGCTATCGACGATCAAGGGGAATCTGTTCTGGGCGTTCGCCTACAACGTGGCCGCCCTGCCGTTGGCCGCGCTGGGGCTGCTGAACCCGATGATCGCAGGTGCGGCGATGGCGTTCTCAAGCGTGTTCGTGGTCAGCAATAGCCTGCGCCTGCGCCGCTTCACGTGAAACACAGACCGAACGTGAAACCCGGGCCGAACGTGAAGCGGGAGCCGGACGTGAAGCGGGAGCCGGACGTGAAGCAGGGGCCGAACGGGAGCCACAGGCCCAGTTGACGGCCGGCGCCATCACAACGCCCGCCGTCATGAACATGGCGCCCACCACCAGCCACCCCACCGTCCCCCCACCGAGCACGAGCGTGGTCAGCACGACCGGCCCCAGCATCCTGGCCACCGCCACCCCGGTGCCGAAGAAGGCCTGATATTGCCCCTGACGCTCATCGGGCGCCAACGAGAAACCGATTTCCCATGATCCCGACGCCAGCAGCATCTCCCCCGTAACGAGCAACGCCGCCCCCGCCAACAGGAACCCCCACCCGTACGAGCTGAGCGCGAACACCCCACAGGCCAGCAACATCAACACCCCGGCCTGCCGCATCGCCGTCTTGGCGTCCCGCAGTCCCCGGACCCGCCCGGCCACCCGCACCTGGAAGATCACCACCCCACCGGTGTTCACCAGCAGCAGCACGGACACCACCCAGGTGGGCGCGTCGGTACGCGAGGCCACCCACAGCGGCACGACGACGCTCAGCAGCGGCATGTAGAACAGCATCACCGCGTTGATCAACGTCACGAGCGCGTAGGGCCGATCGCGCAGGACGGCCAGCCGGGGCCCGGCCGGAGCGGGCGCGGGACGTACGGCGGGCAGCCGGAGCAGCAGGACGGCGGCGCCGAGGAAGGTGAGCGCGTCGAGCACGAACACCGCCAGGTACCCCTCGCGGGTGCCGAGGTGCAGCGCGAGCCCGCCCAGCGCAGCCCCGGCGGCCAGCCCTGCGTTCAGGGTGGCCTGGAGCGTCGCCCGTACGCGCGTCCGGGAGGCGGGCGGGACGAGGGCGGCGAGCAGGGCCTGGCGGGCGGCGGACAGCCCGGTCTGCGCGGTGCCGTACAGGCAGGCCACCAGCGCGAACGCGGCGAACGAGCGGGCGAACAGGAAGCCGCTGACCGCGACGGCGGTGGCGACGGCGAGCAGCACCGCGACGCCGCGCGGCCCGCGCCGGTCGGCGAGGTGGCCGAGCGGCACGCCGGCCACCGAGCCGACGGCCCAGCCAAGCGTGAGGCCGAGGCCGATCTCGGTGGCCGACAGCCCGACGATGCCGGCGAAGTAGAACGCGGAGGTGACGAGGTAGACGCCGTCCCCGATGGAGCTGACCAGCTGCGCAAGTGCCAGGCTTCGCCCGCATTCAGCCGGGTGGCGGCCTCGGTCCACGCCGAGAGACATCCGTTCGGTCATGCACTCATGATGAATCCGCATTTGTCCCGAGATAAGCTCCAATTTCCGGCGAGTTGATTGGGCCAAGATGGACGTGCACATCAGCCTCGACGGCCGCCGTGACCTGGCCGCACAGGTCTACCGGCAACTCCTCGACGCGATACTCGACGGCCGGCTCAGGGAGGGCGAGCGGCTCCCCCCGACCAGGGAGCTGGCCCGCCGCCTCGACCTCTCCAGGAACACGGTCGCCCTCGCCTACGACCGCCTGGTCGCCGACGGCTTCCTGGTGGGCCGGGCGGGTGCGGGCACGTTCGTGTCGGGAGCGCAGGTCAGGGGCAGGGCCGCGCCGCGCGGCGTGGTCCGCCCGCGCCCGGTCTGGGACGATCTGACGCCTCCAAGCAGGATGGCCCCGGCCAGGTACGACTTCCGCGTCGGCATCCCCGACGCCCGCCTGTTCCCCATGGAGACCTGGCGCCGCTTGGTCGCCCGCGAGCTGCGGACGAGCGCGGCCGGCTACGGCGACCCCGCCGGGCACGAGCCGCTGCGCGAGGCGATCTCCCGCCACATCGGCCTGAGCCGCTCGGTCCACGCGGGCGCGGGCGACGTGCTGATCACCAACGGCGCCCAGCAGGCGCTCGACCTGATCGGCCGTGTCCTGATCGAGCCGGGCGCCGTCGTGGCCGTCGAGGAGCCGGGCTATCCCCCGGCCCGCCTGCTGTTCCGCTCGCTCGGCGCCCGGGTCGCCGGTGTGCCGGTGGACGCGGAGGGCATCGACGTGGCAGCGATCCCCCGGGCCGCCAAACTCGTGTACGTGACGCCGTCGCACCAGTTCCCGCTGGGCACGCCCATGTCGCTGGCCCGTCGCGCCGCCCTGCTGGCCTGGGCGGAGCGCCGGCGGGCGGTGGTGATCGAGGACGACTACGACAGCGAGTTCAGGTTCGGCGAGCGCCCGCTGGAGCCGCTGCAGAGCCTCGACAGGGCGGGGCGGGTGATCTACGTGGGCTCGTTCTCGAAGACCCTGCTCCCCATGCTCAGGCTGGGCTTCCTGGTGGCCCCGGCCTCGCTGGCGCCGGCGCTGACGGCGGCCAGGTACCTGTCCGACTGGCACGGCGAGCTGCCGACGCAGGCGGCGCTGGCCCGCTTCATCGACGAGGGATTGCTGGCCAGGCACATCAGGAAGGCCACCCGCGAGTACGCGGCCAGGCACGCGCTGATCGCCGAGGCGCTGGCCGCCGACGAGCGCGTGCGGCTGGTGCCGTCCACGGCGGGCCTGCACCTGTGCGCGCTGGGCGCGTCCGTACGTCCTGCGCCCGGCCTCGCGGTCGAGGCGCTGGAGGCGTACTGCGGCCAGGACCCACCGCAGCGTGGCCTGGTGCTGGGGTACGGCGCGATCGGCACAGATGCCGTCCCCGAGGGGCTGCGCCTGCTCAGATCACGGATGTCGGCGGGTCCAGAACCGGCGGCTGCGCTCCCCTGACAGCTCGGGGTCGTCGGGCGGCGACGGCTGCTGCACGATCACGACGGTCGTGCGGGCGTGCCGCGCGCAGTACATGCTGGTCGAGGGCAGGAAGATGCGGCTGAGCAGGCCGCGGCGGCCCCGCCCGAGCACCAGCAGGTCGCCTTCCCTGGCCAGGTCGACGAGGTGGTAGCCGGGGTCGCCGACCCGGCCCACCACGAACGTCCGCACGTCGTCGGGCACCCCGCCGGCGACGTCCTCGAACACGCTGGTGATCACCTCGGTGCAGCGCGCCTCCTCGCCCGCCCTGACGGCGTGCTGTACGGGCAGCGCCTCGGGAAAGGGGTGGACGGGCGCGCGGCTGACGTGCACAGCCACCAGAGCCATCCGGTGCAGCCTGGCCGCGCCGATGGCCCAGGCCAGCGCCCAGCGCGCGGCCGGGGACTCGTCCACACCGACGATCAGCCGCGCACCGCCGGGCAGATCCTGTTCCACGGTGCCTCCTGTCGAAGTACGACCATAGTGCGCCACCACGCTGGTTACCGGGAGGTGGCAATTTGCGAACTCTGGAGTCCCGTCCGAATGCGGGCATAGCATGCGGGGGTGGAGCGCGGGTGGGTGCGCCCCCGTCCCGCCCTCGACCGGCGGCTCGACGGGGCGCTGACACACAGGCTCACCTGCCTGGTCGCCACCACGGGCTACGGCAAGTCCACGGCGCTGGCCGGCTGGGGCCCGGCGGTGGGCGCGGTGCTGCACCGGCTCGGGCCCGCCGACCGCGACCTGCCGACGCTGGCGGGCGCGGTGGCCGCGGCGCTGTCGGCGAAAATGCCCGACCTGCCCGCCGACCTGGTGACGGCTGCGGCGGCGCCGCTCGGCCCCGACGCGGACGAGCTGTCCAAGGCGGCGGCGCTGGCGGGCGCGCTGACGGAGGCGCTGGTCACGCGGTCGCGGCGCGGGCTGGTGCTGATCTTCGACGGCATCGAGGCCATCGCGGGGGCGCCCGGCCCCGTCCGGTACGTGGAGACGCTGGTCCGCGCGGCGCCCCGGCACCTGCACCTGGTGACGGCGTCGCGGGCGCCGCTGCCGTTCCCGACCGCCCGGCTGCGCCAGGACCACGAGGTGCTCGACCTCGACGCCACCGACCTCGCGCTGACGCCTGACGAGACCGCCGCCTGGGTCCGCGACCTGCTGGGCGAGGCGGGCGCGGGCATCGCCGCCGAGCTGCACCGCACGTGCGGCGGCTGGCCCGCGGCGGTGCAGGCGGCGCTCGACGCGCTGGCCCGCGGCGACCCGGCCACCTGGCGCGGCACCGTGGCCGGTCTGGCGGCGAACTCGGCCACGCTCGAACGCCTCACGCTGGCCGCGTTCAAGGACCTGCCCGCGGCCATGCGCGAGCTGCTGCGCGCGGCCACCGTCCTGCCGGTGCTCACGCCGGGCCTGGCGGCCACGCTCGGCGCGCCTCCCGACACCCTGGACGCGCTCGCCGCCCGCGGCCTGTTCCTCGAGCCGGAGCCCGACGGCCACCGGCTCACCTCGACGGCCGGCACCGTACTGGCCAGGAACCTGCCGCTGGACCGGCACGAGGCGCACGACGTGGCGGCCGTCGCCGCCCGCTGGTACGTCGCGCACGACCGCCCCGAGCTGGCCCTGCGCGCCGCAGTCGCGACCGCCCATCCGGCGCTGGCGGCCACGCTGCTCGACGGGCACGGCGCGGCGCTGGCCGAGCGCGGCGACGTGCTCGCCGCGCTGGAGCTGTTACCCGAGCCTGCCAGGCGCGCCCCGCCGATGCTCAAGCTGGCGGGCATCGCCGAGCAGAACCGCGGCCACTGGACCCGCGCCCGCGTGCTGCTCGCCGAGGCCGCCGAGGGGCCGGGGTTCGACGCGTCCGTGGCCAGGCGGCTGGCCTTCATCGACCACATGCGCGGCGACCTCGACCGGGCGCTGCCCATGTACGAGCGGGGCCACGCCCACGGCCTGCCGCCCGCCGACGCCGCCATGTGCGCCGCGTCCATGGCCTCGGTGCACTGGCTGAAGGGCGACCGCGCGGCCTGCGCCGAGCTGGCGGACCGGGCGCTGGAGCAGGCCATGAGCCTGGGCGACGCGAGCGCGCTGGCCATGGCGAACACCGTCCTGGCCATGCTGGCCGCACTCGACGGCGACCGCCGCGCCAACGACGCCTACTACCTGCGCGCCCTGTCCTACGCCGAGCGGGCCGGCGACCTGGTGCAGCTCATCCGCATCCACGCCAACCGGGCCTCCCGTCATCTGGACGAGGCCGCGTACGCGGAGGCGCTGGCGGAGACGGAGATCGCCGGCCGGCTGTCGGACCTGGTGGCGTTCGCCCCGTTCGCCGCGCTGAACGTCGCCAACCGCGCCAAGGCCCTGATCGGCCTGGGCCGGCTGGAGGAGGCGGCGGCCGAGGCGGCGGACGCGGCGGCCAGGTGGGAGGCGATGGGCTCCGGGCTGACCGGCGCCGGGCTGAACCGGCTGGCCGCCGTGCACGCCCTGCGCGGCGACCGTAGGGCGGCGGCGGCCCTCTACCGGCAGGTCATCGCGCGGGCGGAGCCGTCGGGCGAGGTGCAGGCGCTGTCGCAGGCGCTCAATGGGCTCGCCGAGCTGCTGGCCGCCGACGACCCGGAGGAGGCCACGAAGATCGCGGTGCGGGCGTTGCGGCACGTGGACGGCATCTCCGGGGTGTCCGCCAGGGTCGCGGCAGCCCGGGTGGCACTGGCCGCGGGCGAGCCAGGGCGCGCCAGGACGCTGCTCGACGAGGCCGAGCCGGCGGCGAACGACCGCAGGGACCACGCCGCGCTGGCCGCCGTCGCGGAGCTGCGCGCCCGGCTGGACGGCGACGCCAAACTCGCCGACGAGGCCGTGCGCAGGTGGGCGGCTGTCGGCGACCCGATCGGCCGGGCCAGGGCCGAGCTGGTCAGGGCCGCACTGGCCGACCCGGCGACCGGCGGCGAGGTGGCCGCCGGCGTGCGTGAGCGCATGCACGCGATCGGCTGCCGGGCGCTCGACGACCTGATCGACGCCCTGGTGGCCCGCGCCGGTCCCCCGCGCGGGGCGAAGCTCGTGATCGAGACGATGGGAACGTTCCGGGTGCTGCGCGGCTCGGTGCCCGTCCCGCGCACGGCGTGGCAGTCGCGCAAGGCCCGCGACCTGCTGAAGATCCTGGTCAGCCGCCGGGGCGGCGCGATCGGCAGGGAGCGGCTGGTGGAGATCCTCTGGCCGGAGCAGGAGGGCGAGGCGGTCGGGCTGCGGCGGCTGAACGTCATGGTGTCCACGCTGCGTGCCGTGCTGGACCCGGAGCACGCCTGGCCCGCCGACGAGTTCGTGGTGTCGGACGAGGGCGCGTTGCGGCTGGAGCTGTCCGGCGTCGAGGTGGACGTCGAGACGTTCCTGGAGCTGGCGGCCCAGGCGTCCCGGCTGGAGCAGGCGGGCAGGCAGGCCGAGGCGCTGGCCCGGTGGGCGGCGGCCGAGAGCGCGTACGGCGGCGAGTTCTGCGAGGAGGACCCGTACGCGGACTGGGCGGTGGGCCTGCGCGAGCAGCTCAGGCTGGCGTACGTGCAGGCGGCGGCCAGGCTCGCCACGGCGCGGGCCGGCGACCGCCGCTACGACGAGGCCGCCCGCTACTGGCTGCGGCTGCTGGAGCGCGACCGCTACGACGAGCGGGCCCACCTCGGCCTGGTCCGCGTCCTCGACCTGGCCGGGCGCAGGGGAGACGCCCGCAGGCGCTACCGCCTCTACGCCGAGCTGATGCGCGAGCTGGAAGTCGAGCCGGCGCCCTACCCGGCCTGAGCTGAAGGTGAAGCCCGCGCCCTTTCCTGCCTGAGCCGATGCGCGAACCGGAGACGGCCTGAACCGTACCTGAACCGTCCGGGGAGATCGTGCTCAGATGAGAACGGTGATCGTCCGGCTCGTCGAGCCCGAGCAGGCGGACGGCCAGCTCCGCGGCCTGCTCGAAGAGGTAGGGGGCGAACCGGTGCCGTTCAGCGGCTCGGAAGCCGTCATCGAGCTGCTGCGTGCCGCCGCCGGGCTGAAGCGCGATCCCGCCTGAACCTCCCGCGAACCCCAGGTGGTCACGATGGGTGCACGAGAGGGGAGGCACGATGAGCGAGCAGGGGAGCGGTTGGCCGTTCGTCGGGCGAGGGGGGCCGCTGGCGGCCGTGCGCGAGGCGCTGCGGTCGGGTTCCGGCATGATGATCTCCGGCGCGGCCGGGGTCGGCAAGAGCAGGCTGGCGGCGCACGTACTGGCCGGTCAGCAGGGGTACGCGATCGTGCGCGCGCTGGGCACGGAGACCGCGTCGATGATCCCGTTCGGCGCGTTCGCGCACGTGCTGACGGGTCCGCCGCGCAGCGGCGAGAACCTGCTGCGGTGGGCCGCGCGCCACCTGCGCGGCCGGGCCCGCGGCGCGGAGCTGCTGGTCAGCGTGGACGACGCGCACCGGCTGGACCCGGCGTCGGCGGCGTTGGTGCACTATCTGGCCGCCAAGGGCGAGGCGCGGCTGCTGGTGACGGTCAGGTCGGGGGAGCCGCAGCCTGATCCGGTGGTCGCGTTGTGGAAGGACGAGCTGCTGCCGCGCGTCGAGCTGCCGCCGCTGACGGTGGCCGAGGTGGGCGAGGTGCTCGCGGGGGCGCTCGGCGGGGAGGTCGCGGCGCAGACCGTACAGCATCTGGCAGGGGTCAGCGAGGGCAACGTGCTCTACCTGCGCGAGGTCGTGCTCGCGGGACGCGAATCCGGCTGCCTGGCCGAGCGGGACGGGGTGTGGCGCTGGCGCGGCGAGCTGTCCATGACGACCCGGCTGCGCGAGCTGGTCGGCGACCGGATCGGCCACCTCGACGAGGACGAGCGCGAGGTGCTGGAGCTGGTGGCGTTCGGCGAGCCGCTGGGTGCCGCGCCGCTGGTCGAGCTGACCTCGGCGGGCGCGGTCGAACGCGTCGAGTCGCGCGGCCTGATCGTGACCGTGGGCGACGGCCGGCGCGACCAGCTCGGCCTGGGCCATCCGCTCTACGGCGAGGTGGTGCGCGGCGACTGCGGCACGCTGCGGGCCAGGCGGCGGCTGCGCATGCTGGCCGAGGCGCTGGAGGCCACGGGGCTGCGGCGGCGCGAGGACGAGCTGCGCGCCGCCGTGTGGCGGCTGGACAGTGGCTCGGTCACCGACCCCGCCATGCTGACCTCGGCCGCCAAGCTGGCCTGGGGCAGACATGACCCCCGGCTGGCCGCGCGGCTGGCCAGGGCCGCGATCGACGCCGGAGCGGGCGTGGCGGCGGTCTCGGTGCTCGGCGAGGTGCTCATGGTGCTCGGCGACGCCGGCTCCGCGGTGACCGCGCTGCGGCAGGTGGCACGCGACGCCGTGACCGAGAGCGAGCGCGCCCAGCACGCCTGCAGCCTCGCCGTGAACCTGGCCTGGGCCGGCGCGGACGCAGAAGCGTGCCACGTGCTCGACACAGCCGTCGCGACGCTCACCGACCCGGTGTGGCGGCAGGAGGCGCACGTCTACCGCGCCGTCACCGACTGCTTCGCCGGCCGGATGACCGGCGCGGCGCGCTCGCTGGCCCTGGCCAGGGCGTGCACGCCGGGCAGCCTGCGCGGCGCGGCGCACGCGGCGTGCCTGGAGGCGTGGGTGGACGCGTACGCGGGCCGCACGGAACGCGCGCTGGCCGTGGCGGAGCGGACGATGGCCACCGTCGACGAGTGGCGGGACCTCGCACCGCACGCGCTGCCCACGTTCCTGGAAGCGCAGTGCGCGGCCCGGACGTTCTCCGGGAGGCTGGCGGAGGCGGCGCGGACGGCCGAGCACGCCATGCGGCTGCCCACAGCCGAGATGTCGGTGACCGGGTACGGCGCCTACCGGGCGATGGCGGCCCGGCTGCGCGGCGACGCCGAGGAGGCGGTCCGCTGGTGCAGGGAGGACATGGCCAGGGTGCCCGCCGGGGAGCCGTACCTGGGGCGGCTGGCGGCGGAGCAGGCGCACGCGCTGGCGCTGCTCGGCCGGCTCGACGAGGCCAGGGAGTCGCTGGCCGAGGCCGAGAAGCTGACCGCCCGCTGGGCCTTCACCCGCCAGCACGTGCTGCACGCGGCGGTGTGGGTGGCGGCGGCGGGCGGCGACCTCGACGAGGCCGTGCGGCTGTGCCGGGAGGCCGCCACGCACGCGCGGCGCCACGAGCTGCGCGGCAACCTGATGTTCGCGCTGCACGACCTGGTGCGGCTCGGCGAGCGCTCCCCCGGGCTGGGCGAGCTGGCCGGGGAGGTGGACGGGCCGCTGGTGCGGGTGCTGATCCGGCACGAGCTGTCCCTGGGCGACGCGGCCGGGCTGCGGGCGGTCGCGCAGGAGTACGAGCGGCTCGGCATGGTGCTGTACGCGGCCGAGGCCACCGCGCACGAGGCGAACGCCCACCACGACGCGGGGCGCGGGCGGCTGGCCAGGAGCGCGCGGGCGCGGGCGGGCGCGCTGGCCAGGCTCTGCACGGGCGTCTCGACGCCCGCGTTGGTCGAGCTGGTCACGCCGGAGCTGACGCCGCGGCAGCGGGAGATCCTGCAGCTCGCCGCCGCCGGGCTGACGAACAGGGAGATCGCCGACCGGCTGACGCTGTCCAGGCGGACGGCGGCCAACCATCTGCAGGCGGCCTACGACAAGCTGGGCGTCAACGACCGCACGCAGGCAGGCCGCCTGCTGGAGTCGCCTTAGACCAGTTTCATGAGCCCGTCATAGAGTGCCTCGCGCTCCAGGTCTGTCAGGACGCGGTACGGCGCGGCGGCCCGCAGGTTCGTCTCCGTCTCGATCCCGTCGCGCAGCGGGCCGTCCGGCAGGACGACGATCTCGGACACGGACAGGCCCGCCGCCCGCCAGGCCGCGGCGTGCGCGTCGGCGCGGTGGTAGCGGACCACGGCGAGCCGGTTGAACAGCAGCAGGCCGGGCGTCGCCGCTTCCGGCTCGTACGGCGGCGCCACCAGCTCCAGCGCCCCGCCCGGCAGCCGCTCGGCCGCGTCGAGCACCCGGGCCGCGAGCGCGGCCAGGCCCGGCACGTCGTGGGCCGCCCAGACGCGATCGGCCGTGGCGGCGTGTACCTCGTACAGCCTGTGGACGAACTCCAGGCCCTTGCCCGTCAGCCGCAGCGTCCCGTCGTCCTCGGTGAGGGTGTGCTGGCGCAGGTGCTCCTGGAGGTCGCGCTCGCGGGCGGGCGCGGTGCCGTACCGGTCGATGACGGCCAGGTGATCGCGGGTCAGGGGGCGCAGGGGGAGGGTGAAGCGCAGGTCGGAGAGCAGGCCCGGGGTCACGCCTGACGTCTCGGCGAGGTGGGCGACGGCTCTGGCGGCCGAGGCGTGCACGTTGACGTGGGCTGCGCCGATGACCGGGGCGATGGCCGCCGCAAATTCCGACAGGTCCTGAAATTTCGGCATCGGGTTGATTATGGGGTGGTCCGTAGCGGATCCGCAGGGAATCGTAACGGGCCGGTCCGAGGGTGGGGTCAACCGTCCGGCGTCCGGCGGTGTTCTTTCACCGCCTGTCCCTCTCCCTCCCCTGGAGTCACATGTCCACGCGTTGGGCCGCCCTGCCCGTGCTGCTGGCCGCGGTGTTCGTGACCACGCTCGACTTCTACGTCGCGAACCTGGCCGTGCCCGCCATCCGCGCCGACCTCGGCGCAGGCGACGCCGCCGTGCAACTCGTCATCGCCGGGTACGGGCTGGCGTACGCGGCGGGGCTCATCGTCTCCGGGCGGCTCGGCGACCTGTACGGGCACCGGCGGACGTTCGCCGCGGGGCTGGCGCTGTTCACGCTCGCCTCGGCCGGGTGCGGGCTCGCCGGCGGCCCGGCGACGCTGGTGGCGGCCAGGGTCGGGCAGGGCGTCGCCGCCGCACTGCTCGCACCGCAGGTCCTCGCCCTGCTCGGGCGGCTCTACCAGGGAGACGATCGCGCCAGGGCCTTCGGCTGGTACGGCACCGCCGTCGGGCTGGCCGGGTTGAGCGGGCAGGTGATCGGGGGGATGGTGGTGGCCGTCGATCCGATGGGGCTGGGGTGGCGGGCCTGCTTCCTGGTCAACGTCCCGATCTGCCTGACCGCCCTCGCCCTGACCGGCCGCCTGCTCCCCCGCCCCGCCCTCGCCCCGACGCCGCTCCCCTACGCCACCTCTGCCAAGCTCTCCCGCACCACCTCACCGCACCCCCGCACCACCACCTCGCCGCCGCTTCCCCGCACCGCCACCTCGCCGCCGCTCCCCCACAGCACCACCTCGCCGCCGCTCCCCCGCACCGCCACCTCGCCGCCGCTCCCCCGCACCGCACCAGCCCGGCCTTCCCGCGCCACGCCCGCTCCACCTCCTCACACCACTCCGGCTTCGCCTTCCCGCACCGCATCCGCTCCGCCTCCGCGCGCCACGCCTGCTCCGCGTTCCCGCGCCGCTCGGGGTCGGGCTCGGGCTCGGCTCCCCCACGACCTCGACCTCGGCGGGGCGGTGCTCGTCATGGCCGGGCTGGTGGCCGTGGTGCTGCCGCTCGCCGAGGGCCGGGAGCAGGGGTGGCCGGGCTGGGCATGGGCGTGCCTGGCCGCCGCGCCCCTGCTGCTGGGCGCGTTCGTACGACGGCAGCGCCGCCTCGTGGCCGACGGGCGGGTGCCGCTGCTGGACCTGGCGGTCTTCAGGGAGAAGGGGTTCGCCTGGGGGTTGGTGGCGGTGGGCCTGCTGTTCGGCACGTCGGCGGGGCTGTCGTTCGTGCTCGCCCTCCACCTCCAGGACGGCCTCGGGCTCACCCCGCTCGCCGCCGCCACCGTGTGCACCGCCCTGAACGCCGGCTTCTTCGCCGCCTCGCTGCTGCGCCCGCGCGGCCGGCTCGGGGCACCGGTGCTGGTCGCCGGGCTGGCGCTGATGTATCACGCAATGGGTGCCGGGCCGCTGCAGGTGGGGGTGGCGCTGCTGGTGACGGGCGCCGGGATGGGGCTGCTGATGTCGCCGCTGCTCTCCTCCGTCCTGGCCTCCGTACGTCCTGAGCGCTCGGCCGCCGCGGCCGGGGTACTCGGGACGGTGCAGGAGGCCGGGGGAGTGCTGGGCGGCACGCTCACCGGCGCGGTGTTCTTCGCGGCGCTGGACGGCGGGTGGCAGGCGGCGGCGCAGGCCGGGGTCACGGTGCTGATCGTGGCGTCGCTGGGCGTGCTGGCCCACTCGGCGACCCGCGCACCGGCTCACCGTGCGAAGCGCGAGAGGCGCACGGCTCAGCGTTTCACGTGAAGCACGCTCCGGCGAGCCGGCCGCTCAAGCGAACACGCTCCGGCGAGCCGGCCGCTCATGGCGAGCACGATCAGGTGTGCCGACCGGCGGGGTGGCGTGGAATGCTAGGCGCATGGCGCCGCCGTTACGTCTCGCCCGCACCGCGGTGTTCGCCGTCGTGTGCCTCGGGCTGGGCGTGGCGGCGCACGTGCTCGGCGGCGCGTCCGTGCCGATGCCCGCCATGGCGGCGGCCCTGGCGCTTGCGTTCGCGGCGGCGTACCCGCTGTCGGGCCGCGAGCGGTCGTTCGCGGCGATCCTGCCGCTGCTCACCGGCTTACAGGTGATCCTGCACCTGCTGTTCTCCCTCTCCCACACCGCCTCTCCCCACGCGCTGACCGGCCACCTCCATGCGGGCCTGGTGCCGGACCTGGGCATGCTGGCCGCCCACGGCTGGGCGGTCGGGATGACCGCGCTGTGGCTGGCACGGGGCGAGGCCGCGCTCTGGGCGCTGCTGCGCAGGCTCGCCGTCCGGCTGCTGGTCATCCGGCTGCCGCTGCTCACCCCCACTCCTTTCTCCACACCCCTGTGCACGACCGAGCCGCCCATGCTGCGCTCGGCCGTGCTGCGGCACGTCGTCAGCGGGAGAGGCCCGCCTCGGGTGGCCGCCGCCTGACCTCCTGAAGGCCGGGCGAGACGTTCTCCCTCTTCAGACGACCCCGCCGCCCGGCAGGGGCTGCTTCGGCATGCCGGGCGGAGAACAGGAACACACCACCATGTACGTTCGCCATGCCCTCGTGCTCGCGTCCGCCGTCGTGACACTCACCGCCTGCGGCGGCTCCGCCGCCTCCCCCGAGCCCGCGGCCACCACCAGCGCCACCGCGAGTGCGGCGGCCACGACCGCCGCGCTGACCATCACCGACCCGTGGGTGAAGACCACCAAGGAGGGGATGACCGCCGCGTTCGGCACGCTGGTCAACAACACCGGCGCGCCGGTGACGATCACGTCCGGCACCTCGCCGCTGTCCCCGGTCATCGAGCTGCACGAGGTGGTCGAGGACGGCGGCAAGATGGTCATGCGGCCCAAGGAGGGCGGGTTCGTCGTGCCCGCCCGCGGCACCCACGAGCTTCAGCCCGGCGGTGACCACATCATGCTGATGGGCGTCACCGAGGAGGTGAAGCCCGGGGCCAGGATCGCGTTCACGCTTCAGGTGAAGGACGGCGAGCCGCTACAGTTCACCGCCATCGGCAAGGACTTCGCCGGTGGCGAGGAGGACTACCAGCCGGGGCACAAGTGATCACCCGCAGAGGGCTCCTCACCGGGGGAGTCGCCACGGTAACCGGCGCCCTGGCCACTCCCGCCGCCAAGGCCGCCGCCGCCACTGCCGTCGCCGACGCCACCGCGCCCGCCACCGTGACCGGGGCCGCGTCCGGCACCGCGACCGGCACCGCCGTCGAGCCCTTTCACGGCGCGCACCAGGCGGGCGTGGCCACGGCACCGCAGGCCCACGCCGTGTTCCTCGGCTTCGACCTGCTGAAGGGCACCCGCAGGGAGGCGATCGTCCGCCTGCTCCAGCTCCTCACCGACGACGCCGCCCGCCTCACCCAGGGACGCCCCGCGCTCGCCGACACCGAGCCCGAGCTGGCCGCGAACCCGGCTCGGCTCACGATCACGTTCGGGTTCGGGCCGGGGCTGTTCGCGGCGGCCGGGGTGGACTCGCCGGTGCGTGCGCTGCCGGCGTTCTCGACGGACCGGCTGGAGAAGCGGTGGAGCGGGGGAGACCTGCTGGTCCAGGTGTGCGCGGATGACACCGTGACGGTCGCGCACGCCGTACGGATGATCGTGAAGGACACGCGCTCCTTCGCCCGCGTCCGGTGGACCCAGCGCGGCTTCCGCAGCACGAACCGGCGCAACCTGATGGGCCAGATCGAGGGCACGGTGAACGCCACCGACCTGGACAGGGCCGTGTGGATCGGCGCGGGTCCGCTGCGCGGCGGCACCACCATGGTGTTGCGCAGGATCCGGATGAAGCTGGAGACGTGGGACGCGGCCGACCGGGTGGCCAGGGAGTTCACGATCGGGCGCAAGCTCGGCGACGGGGCGCCGCTCACGGGCTCGGCCGAGACCGACCCGCCTGATTACGCCCGCAAGAACCGGCTCGGGTTTCCGGTGATTCCCGAGTTCGCCCACATCAGGCGGGCCCACGTGGCCGATCCTGCGCTGCGGTTGTTGCGGCGGCCGTACAACTACGACGAGGGGCTGTCTCCCGAGGGCGAGTCAGACTCGGGGCTGCTGTTCGCCTCCTACCAGGCGGACGTGGCGGCGCAGTTCGTGCCGGTGCAGCGCATGCTGGCCGAGGGTGACCTGCTCAACGAGTGGGTCACGCACATCGGGTCGGCCGTCTTCGCCGTGCCGCCGGGGTGCGCGCCCGGCGGCTGGATCGGGGAGGGGTTGCTGGGCTGACCTGAGGAAAGGCCGTCCCGGCCGCTCGCCGCCGAGCGGCCGGGGGCCGGGATCGGCCGAATCGGCCGGGCGCGACACGGGGCCGAGGTCAGCCGTACCGGCCGCTCGCCGCCGGGCGCAACGCGAGGCCGAGGTCAGCCGTACCGGCCGCTTGCCGCCGGGCGCAAGGCGGCGGCGAGGTCGGCGGCGAGCGGCTCGATCTCCGGCGGATCGAGGGAGGAGACGGTCAGGCGCAGCGCGGGCGGCGAGCCCAGGCGGTTGCGGGCGCCCGGCGCGCAGGCCCAGCCTCGTGACAGCAGCCGGGTGATGGCGGTGGCCTCGTCGGCGACGGGGATCCACACGTTCAGCCCGCTGCGGCCGTACGCGGGAATGCCGCGTACGGCCAGCGCCGCCACCAGCCCGTCCCTGCGCCGCGCGTACGAAGCCGCGACGGCGGGCGTGTCCACGGCGTTCGTCCGCCAGAGGTGGGCGACGGCGTGTTGCAGCAGGTGGCTGACCCATCCGGCGGCCAGCCGCTGCCGCCCGCGGAGCCGGTCGAGCGTGACCGGGTCGCCGGTGACGGGGGCGAGCCGCAGGTCGGGGCCGAGCGACTTGGCCGTGGAGCGGACGAGGATCCAGCGGGTGGTGACGCCGGCCAGCGGATACAGCGGCAGCTCCACGAACCCGGAGCCGTGGTCGTCCTCGATCAGCAGCACCTCGGGGTGCCGCGCGAGCAGTTCCCGCAGCTCACCGGCCCGGGTGGCGGAGACGGCGGCACCGGTCGGGTTCTGCGCGCGGGCGGTGATCACCACGGCCCGGACGCCGGCCCGCAGCGCCCGTCCCAGCTCGTCGGGCAGTGGCCCCTCGTCGTCGAGCCGCATCGGCACCGGCCGCAGCCCGAGGACGGCGACCAGGTCGAGCAGCGCCGTCCAGCCCGGGTCCTCGACGGCGATGGCGTCGCCGGGGCGCAGGTGGGCGGTGAGCACGCGTTCGACGGCGTCGAGGGTGCCGGACGTGATCGCCAGCGGCGCGGCCGGCACGCCGTCGGCCCGCAGCCGCTGCCCGGCCAGGGACAGCAGCTCGTCGTCGTCGCCGGTGCCGTACATGGCGGGCCGTTCCGCGTGCGCCCTGGCGGCGGCGGCGAGCGCGTCGTGCAGCGGCGGCAGCAGCCGGGGGTCGGGGTTGCCCTTGGCCAGGTCGCGCACGCCCGGCGGCACCTCGATCCTGATCTCCTCCCGGAACGTGCTGGCCGGGCGCGGCCTGACCCTGGTCCCCCGCCGCCCGGCGGTCTCGATGACGCCGCGCTCGCGCAACATCCGGTACGCCGCCGCCGCCGTCCCAGGGCTGACGCCCGCCTGCGCGGCCACCTCGCGTACCGGCGGCAGCGTCGCCCCTGGCGGGAGCCGCCCTTCGGACACGGCGACCTCGACGCCCGCCGCGATCTCGCTGGCCGTGCCACCTGCGATCGTGTACTTTTCTAGCACAAAAGATATTATGTACTAACACAAAGGTGGTAAGTGTGCTCATCCATCCGTGGGACGCCGCCAGGGACGACGACGAGTGGCGGGGCTGGCTGCGTACCCGCGACTTCGGCCAGCTCGCGGTCAACGGCGTGGACGGCGCGGCGCCCGTGGTGGTCCCCACCCACTTCCTCTACGACGGGGACGCCGAGGTGCTGCTCCACCTGGCCCGGCCCAACCCGATCTGGGCGGCGCTGGAGGCGAACCCGGCGGTGGTGGTGAGCGTGCACGACGACTACGCCTACATCCCGACGTCCTGGCGCTCCGACTCCCCCGTGACCGGCGTGCCGACCAGCTACTACGCGGCCGTTCAGCTCGTGTGCCAGGCGGAGATCGTGGACGACAGGGAGGGCAAGGCCGAGATCCTGCGCCGCCAGCTCGCCCACCACCAGCCCGCGGGCGACCACGGTGAGGTGGCCGCCGACGCGGGACCGTACCACAGGAACCTGTCGGCGATCAGGGGGCTGCGGCTGCGGGTGGCGGAGGTGCGGGCCAAGTTCAAGTACGACGACCACCGGCAGGCCGAGTTGCACGAACGCGTCGCGCGCGGTCTGGCGGAGCGCGACCTGCCGGGCGACGCCGGCGCCCTGAACCAGCAACGCAGGCGCCGCGCCACAGCGCCGTGAAGCGCTGATTCACAACCTGTGGACAACGCCCACAACCTGTGGATAACTCTGTGGCGATCCACACCCGCGCAGGCCCCGCCCATGGCAGAGACCACACCACTCGCCGCACCCTCCACCCGCAGGCATTCACCCTGGTCAGCGCCATATAGGGAGCACTCACCCGGGGCCCATACCACACCTCCCAGGGCCGCCGTCGCGTTACGGAAGAACCTTCATCAACAGGCTGCGAACCCGGGCCCACAGCCTGTGGATGAACTCATCCCCGGCGCCCGTAGGTGAGGCGTCGCAGCGCTGCTTCCGCCGGGCCCCGGCGCGGGGCGAGCAGCGCCGCGAGCGCCACGGTGGCGAGCCAGGCCACCACGGCGACGCCGGACGCCGCCGCGTCGCCGACGCGGGTGCCGAGCCCTCCGGCGTACGGCGCGAAGATTGCCACGAAGATCACCGACTGGAGCAGATAACAGGTCAGCGACCACTGCCCGCACGCGGTGAGCGCCCTCACGACGGGCCCGGACGGCGCCCGCGCGGCGAGCAGCCCGATGATCGCCGCGTACGCGAGCCCGCCGGCGATGCCGGTCACGCTGTGCAGCGCGTACGCCGACACCGCGGCCAGATCCGGCACCCCCCAAACCTGGACGTCGATCAGCGCCAGCGGCACCCCGCCGGCCAGGGACAACACAGTCCCCACGACGGCGACGCGCACGAGCAGCGGCCGGTGCGCCGCGGGCTCCTCCAGCAGGCGGCGCCGCGCCGCCCACACGCCGAACAGGAACGCGGGCACCACGCTCGCGGCGAAGTAGGTGGGCGTCATCCCGGACCATCCGATGAGCCGCATGACCAGCGCCTCGACGGGATCGGCCATCGCCGCGGGCGTGTCCCCCTTGGGCGCGGAGATCGTCAGCAGCCCGAACCCGAACAGCACCACGACGTGCAGCACCAGCCCGACGACGGCCGCGCGCAGCACCGCCCGGTCCTGCCTCCTGACGAACCCGACGAGCACCAGCCCGATCAGCCCGTACGCCCCGAGGATGTCCCCGAAGAACAGCAGCAGCGCGTGGCAGAACCCGAAGGCCAGCAGCCACAGGCTGCGCCGGCGCAGCACTGCGCGCACCTGCGGCCAGCTCCGTCCGGTGGCGAGTTGCCGGTTGGCGAGCTGCACCAGGCCGTAGCCGAACAGGGCGGCGAACATGGGCAGCGCGCGCCCGTCCACGAGCAGGATCTGCACCCCGGCGACCAGCCGGTCGAGCGGGCCGGCGTCGAGCGCGTACCCGCGGAAGCCCGCCTCGTGGCCCGACAGGTACATGTGCGCGTGCGCCAGCGCGATGAGCAGCAGCATCAGCCCCCGCGCGAGGTCGGGGGCGAGCGCGCGCCCGGCGACGGGAGTGGCCCCCTGGACGGGAACCGGTGGAGCGATGGACATGGCTGTCCCCTCAAATCTAGATACACGAGTGTAGCTAACGTCCACGCTAAAATACACTGGCGTAGCTAAACAAGGGGCGGACATGAACGAGCGGACCACCCGGACACGCCGACGGGGCGACGAGCTGATCAAGGCCATCCACGACGCCGCGCTCGAAGAGGTGGTGGCGGTCGGCGCAGGACGCCTCACCATGGACGGCATCGCCCGCCGCGCGGCCACCCCCCGCAGCACGCTCTACCGCCGCTGGTCGGACCCGATCGAGGTGCTGCTCGACGCGCTCTACCATCAGCACCCCGTCGAGGAGCCCACGCCGGGCGCCACCGACCTGCGCGGCGACCTCATCCGCTCCCTGCGGCTCATGGTGGAGTGGGCCTTCAGCCCGGCGGGCCGCGCCGTGTCGGCCATCCTCACCGACCCGAAGAGCGTGGCACTGATGTCGGAGGCCCTGTTCGAGCGGGTCTTCGCCAGCCGCGGCGGCACGTTCACCCGTACCGTGCTGCAGTACTACGCCGACCGCGGCCACTTCCCCGCCGCCCTGCTCACCCCGGTCGTGGCCGACATCGGCGAGGCCCTCGTCACCAAGCACCTCATCGACGCCGGCGCCCCGTCCGACGACTACCTGGCGGCCATCGTCGACCAGGCGATCCTGCCCGCGATCGGGCTGCGTCCCGGGCCGTGATTGAATCGCGCCATGGCTGTGGACCGTGAGCGAAGTGTCGTGTTCGGCCAGGCGGTCGACCTGTACGAGTCGGCCAGGCCCGGCTACCCCGACCGGCTCGTCACCGAGGTCCTAGAGTACGCCCCCGACGGCCCGGTGCTGGAGGTGGGGGCGGGCACGGGCAAGGCCACGGCGGTCTTCGCCGCCCGCGACCTGGATCTGACCTGCGTCGAGCCCGACGCGAGGATGGCGGCGGCCCTGTCGGCGAACTGCCCCGGCGTACGCGTAGAAATCGGGATTTTTGAGGACTACACCCCTGACCGGCCCTTCGCCCTGCTCTACTCCGCCCAGGCCTGGCACTGGGTGGACCCCGAACGCCGCTGGGACCTCGCCCACGCCGCGCTGGCCCCGTCCGGCGCGCTGGCGCTCTTCTGGAACCACTACCTCGTCACCGACCCCGCCCTGCGGGCCGCCCTCGCCGAGGTGGACCACCGCCACGGCGTCAGCAGCGCCAGCCTGCACCAGGACACGCCGGTCAGGAACGAGGAGAGCCGCCACCTGCTCGCCGACGACCCGCGCTTCACCGACCTCGACGAGCGCTCCTACTCCTGGACGGAGTGGTACGACGCGGCCCGCTACCTCGACCTGGTCCGCACCATCTCCGCCTACCGGATCCTGCCCGCCGAGCGCCGCGAGCCGATGCTGGCGGAGCTGGGCTCGGTGCTGGGCGACGGCGTGGACATGACCTTCGTCACCGAACTCACCCTCGCCCGGCGCGTCTCAAAACCATTCTGAGACATTAGTTTTTGATACCGCGATAAACCGTCGCCCTGGAAACCCCGAACGCCGCCGCGATCTCGTCGGCCCCACGCCCGGCCGCGTGCATCTCCCGTACCCGCGCGACCTGCTCCTTCGTCAACGCGGCCGGCCGTCCGCCCTTGCGCCCCCGCGCCGGACCCCGCGCACGACCCGCACCCAGCGGCTCCCCCAGCAGCGCCCGCGCCCCGGCCAGGATGTGCTCCTTGAGCACGTCCGCCGGGACGTCACGGAAGAGCACCACCGGATCGGCCAGCCCCGCCACCACCTGGCAGGCCCGCACCCGCTCCTCCAGACCGCTCCCCGGCCCCGCCACCAGGTTGTTCGCCAGGGCGATCGCCGCGCGGAACCGGTCGCCCACCGGCGCCTGCACCAGCAGCGTCATGTCCTTGACCAGCATGGTGAGCGTCTGCCGATGGCGCAGGTGCACCTCCACGTACCCCTCGATCGCCCGCCACCGCACCTCCTCGGGGCCGCCCTCCGCCTCGGCCTCCGCCAGCGCGCCCTCCAGCTCGTCGAGCAGGGGCAGCGTGAGCTGGTGGAGGATCTCCTCCTTGGAGTCGAAGTGGTAGTAGAGGGCGGCCTTGGTGATGCCCACCTGGTCGGCGATGGACTGCATGGACGTCGCCCGGTAACCGTGGACGGCGAACAGGGCCCGCGCGGCCGACAGGATCCGCTGGGGGGTCATCAATCTCCTTTACCGGCGGTCAGTTCCGAGGCTAGAGTGCTGACCGGCAGTCAGTCAGTCTACGGCTCTGTTGGGGGATCCGTATGTCCGAGCAGACCAAGGTGTCGTTCGACGTCGCAGGAGTGCGCGTCGCCGGACGGCTCCACCTGCCCGCCGGATCCGGCCGGGCGCCCTGCGTGGTGCTGGCCCACGGCTTCAGCGGGACGATGGACCGGCTGGTCCCCTACGCGGAGCGGTTCGCCGCCGAGGGGATCGGCGCGCTGGTGTTCGACTACCGGAGCTTCGGCGAGAGCGACGGCGAGCCCCGCCAGTTACCCGACCTCGCCGACCAGCGTGCGGACCTCCGGGCCGCCGTCGCCTTCGCCCGCGCGCACGAGCGCGTCGATCCCGGCCGCGTCCTGCTGTGGGGCAACTCGCTCGGCGGCGCCCACGTCGTCGTCGTGGCCGCCGGTGACCCGGGGATCGCGGCGGTGTCGGCGCAGATCCCGTTCAACGGGTTCCCGAAGCGGGTGGAGGGCCGCAGTGCCGCCCGCACCGCGCGACTGCTGGCCGCCATCGTCTGGGACGCGGTGCGCGGCAGGCTCGGGCTGAGCCCGTACTACATCCCCATGGTGGGGCACCCGGGCGAGCCGGCCGTCACCGCCACGGACGAGGCCGAGCAGCACATCAGCACCCTGGCCGGCGGCGACTCCGCGACCCTCTGGCGCAACAGCGTCGCGCCGCGCGCGCTGCTCGGCATGATGCGCTACCGCCCCGCCGAGGCCGCCGCCCGCCTCACCTGCCCGCTGCTGGTCTGCGCCGCCGAGGACGACCGGGAGACCCCGCTGGAGCGTACGCGGGAGCTCGCCGACCGGGCGCCCCAGGGCGAGCTGCGCGTCTACCCCGGCACCCACTTCAGCTTCTACACCGACCCCGAGCTGCGCGAACACGTCGTCGCCGACCAGATCGCGTTCTTCCGCCGGGCGCTGCGCTAACCAGATCTCGATCACTTGCTGGAGTGTCATGCTGTACGGGCGTCAAGCGGAGCTGTCCGTCATCGAGGAGCTGCTGGAGGGCCAGTCGGGCGCGTTGGTCGTGCGGGGAGAGGCGGGCATCGGCAAGTCGGCCCTCCTGGAGTTCTCGGGGGTGCGGGCGTGCGCGCGGGTCCTGCGTGTGACCGGCGTCGAGTCCGAGTCCGACCTGCCGTTCGCCGCCCTGCACCTGCTGCTGCGCCCGGTGCTCGAACACGCCGAGGCGTTGCCCCCGCAGCAGGCGGAGGCGTTGCGCGGCGCGCTCGGCCTCGGCGGCGCCACCGGGGGAGACCGCTTCCTCGTCGGGCTCGCGACGCTCAGCCTGCTGGTGGAGCTGTCGGTGTCCGGCCCGGTGGTGTGCCTGGTGGACGACGCCCAGTGGCTGGACGGCGAGTCGGCCGACGCGCTGCTGTTCGCGGCGCGCCGCCTGCACGCCGAGCCCGTCGTCATCCTGTTCGCCGCCAGAGAGGCCGAGTTCCCCGCACAAGGGCAACCCGGGCCGGGGCTCGCCGGTTTCCCGGCGCGAGGCCTGCCCGAGCTGCGGCTGGGCGAGCTCGACCCCGAAGCGGCCCGCCGCCTCCTCGACGACCAGGCGGCCGACCTGCCCCCCGCCGTCCGCGATCAGCTCGTCGCGGAGGCAGGAGGCAACCCGCTCGCACTGATCGAGCTGCCCCGGATGCTCACCCCCGAGCAACGCAAGGGCGCCCTCACCCCCTTGTCGTTCACCGTCGGCACGGCCCGCCCCGCCACCGACCGCGTACTCACCGGCTTCCGCGACCGCGTCTCGGCGCTGCCCGCCGCCACCCGCTCCTGCCTCCTCATAGCGGCCCTCGACCACCACGACGAGCTGGACGTCATCGCCGGCGCGATCGGCGAACTCGGCGCCTCACTGGCCGACTTCGCCCCGGCCGAACGAGCGGGCCTGATCCGGGTGGGCCTGGACGGCGTCGCCTTCCGTCACCCGCTGGTGCGTACCGCGGTGCTGCTGGCCTGCGACATCGCCGCCCGGATGGCCGCGCACCGCGCGCTGTCCGAGGCGACGGAGGACGACCGGCGCGCCTGGCACCTGGCCGCCGTCACCCTCCAGGCCGACGAGCAGGTGGCCGGGCAGTTGGAGGGCCTGGCGCTGCGGGCGCGGCAGCGCGGCGGGCAGGCGGCGGTGTCGGCGGCCTACGCTCGCGCGGCCGAGTTGTCCGCCGACCCCGGCCAGGCGGTTCGCCGGTGGACCGCCGCCGCCGACGCCGCCGCCGAGGCGGGCCTGTGGCAGCGCGCGGGGGAGCTGGTGGACCGGGCGCGGCACAGGGCGGAGGCGATGGCGCTGAAGGGCCCCGCGCTGGCCGAGCTGATCTGTGTGCGGGCGAAGCTGGAGGTGGAGGCGGGCCGGCCGCTGCAGGCCGTACGGCTGCTGCACGAAGGGATCGAGGCGACCGACGACCTGCCCACGAGGTTGTCGCTGCTGGGCATGGCGGGCTACTACGCCTGGGCCGGCGCCGCCCACCCCGACCAGCTCGCGCTGGCCCGCCGCACCGTGGAGCTCTGCCCGGACGGCGACGGGCTGCCCGCCGTGGTGCGTACGATCAACCTGGCCTTCAGCCTGATCCTGGAGGGCGACGAAGCGACCAGGCTCGTCTACCTGACGCCGGAGCAGACCGGCGCCCTGCCGCCCGAGCTGCGCTTCCTCGTCACCTTCCAGGGTATGGGCCGCGCCGACAACGACGGCATGCTCGACGACGCGACCGCGCTCGTCGCGGAGTGCAGGGCGGTGGGGCGGCTGGGGCGCATGCCGCAGGCCATGACGCTCCTCGCCGTCGTCCAGGCGCTCAGCGGCCTGCACCCGTCCGCGCGGGCCACGGCGACGGCGGGGCTGAGCCTGGCCGCCGACGTCGGCCAGCCGATGTGGCGCGGCTACCTCGCGGGCGTACGCGCGTGGCTGGCGGCGGTCGCCGGAGCGGAGGAGGAGTGCGCGGCGATGGCGGAGCAGGCGATCCGCGACGTCGAACACCGCCGCTGGATGCCGGCGGCCTGCTGGGCCGAGTGCGCGCGCGGGATGCTCGACTTCAGCCTGGGCCGCTACGAGGCGGTGCTCGAACGGTTGGAGCGGTCGATGACCGGCCCCACCAGGCACGCGTTCCTGTGGCGCTACTCCTGGCCGGACTACGCGGAAGCCGCCATCAGGACGGGCGACCCGCGGCGGGTGCGCGACCGGCTGCCGCGCTTCACGGAGTGGGTCGAGGCCACGGGCCGCGCCGGCTCGAACGCCGTCCTGCACCGGATCCGAGCCATGCTGGCGTCCGACAGCGAGGCCGGCGCGCTGCCGTCTGACAGCGAGGCCGGAGCGCTGTACGAGCGGGCGCTGGCCCTGCACGCCGAGGACCGGCACCCCTTCGACGAGGCACGCACCCGCCTGGTGTACGGCGAGTGGCTGCGCCGCAACCGGCGCCGCACCGAGGCGCGTACGCAGCTCCAGGCCGCCCTGGAGGCTTTCGACCGGCTCGGCGCGGCCCCCTGGTCCGCCCGCGCGTCCGCCGAGCTGCGCGCCGCCGGCTACTCCCTGCCGGAGTCGGCCCGCGCGGGGGATCCGCTGGCCGTCCTGACGCCGCAGGAGCTGCAGGTGGTACGGCTGGCCGTCACCGGCGCGTCCAACCGCGAGATCGGCGCCCAGCTCTTCCTGAGCCCGCGCACGGTGGCCTCCCACCTGTACAAGGCGTTCCCGAAGCTCGGCGTCACGGCACGCGCCGAGCTGGCCCGGCTTCCGCTCGGCGACTGACCGGCCACCACTTCGGTCAGGGCTTCAGTCGCGTGACGGAGGCGGCCACCTGGGCGCTCTTCCTACGGTTCCAGCCATGACCAAACGACCTGAGCCCTACTCAGCGACCGTCATGGCGGTCCTCGCCGTCGCCTTCTGCGCCTGGGCCCTGCTCACGCTGCCCCTCCAGGGCGCCCTCGTCCTCGTCGTGGCCAGCGTCCTGGCCTGGAGCGGGTGGATGACCTTCAGCTACGCGCGCCCGGTGAAGTCCCGCAAGGTGATCGCCGTCTACCTGTGCGCGGTCGGCTTCCAGCTCGTCCACATGGCCGAGGAGTACACCGGCGGCTTCCCCCACGAGATCGTCGAGCTGTTCGACTCGCCCCGCGACTGGCCGATGAACGAGTTCCTGCTGGTCTTCGTCTTCGGTTTCGGCTCGCTCTACTTCTTCGCCGGCGCGGGCGCGCTCTACCGGATCCGGGTGTCCAACTTCTTCCTGTGGTGGTACGCCCTGGGCGCCGGCCTGCTGAACGGCATCGCCCACTTCGTCTTCCCGGTCATCAAGGGCGGCTACTTCCCCGGCCTCTACACCGCCGGCGGCCACCTCGTCATGAGCGGCCTGCTCATCTACTTCCTCGTCCAGGAGAACCGCCACCTCAAGGCCGCCGAGCAGCAGCCGCCATCGGCCGCGTCCCTCTCGGCCGGCCCGGAACGGAGCACCCGATGACCCGGCCCGCCGACGCCCTCACCGCGCTCGACCCCGTCTTCGCCCGGCTCGCCACCGGCGCGGGCCACCACCTCTGGGCCCTGCCCCACCTCACCACCCGCGAGAAGGCCTTCATCGGCCTGACCGCCGACCTGTGCCACCCGCACCCGGCCACGCACGTCCAGGCGGCCCTGGAGCACGGGGTGGACCCGGAATCCATCCGCGAGCTCTACCGCCACCTGGCCCCGTACGTCGGCTACCCCGCCCTCATCGGCGCCTTCCAGCGCCTGACCGACCTCGGGCTCCCTCCGGCTCGCGACGACAACCCGGTCGAGCCGGCCCTGCTCACCGGAGCGCTGGCACGCGCCGTACGCGACCTGGAGAAAACCGACCTCGGCCTGGCCGTCTTCACCGAGGACCAACTGGCCCAGCGCTGGGCCCGCCCGCACCTCACCGTCCGCGAGCGGGCACTCGCCTGCCTGGTCGTGGACGTCTTCTACCAGACCCTCGACCACTCCCTGCGCCTCCACGCGGAGGTCGCCCGCTCAGCCGGCGCCACCGACGACACCCTCCGCGACCTGCTGCGCGGCGTCGCCGTCTGCGGCCTCCCACGAGCCTGGGCCGCCGCCCGCGCCATGAGCCTGTGAGCAGCGGGCGACGGTCTGTCTTGCCTCAGTAGCAGGCACGCATCAGCTCTTGTCTCAGTAGTAGGCACGCATCAGCTCGGTCGCCCACTCCGGCTGCGCCGTCTCACCCTGCGGGCCGAACTCGGCCATGTACGGCTTGACGTCCAGCACGGGGCTGCCGTCGATGGCGTCCAGGCCGCGTACATGGATGTTGAGCCCCTCTACGGCGACCAGCCGGCAGCGGGAGACACCCAGCAGATTCGGACGGTTCTTCCCGCGCTGGGCGAAGATGCCCACCTTGGGCCAGTCGGGGTTGTCGCGCGGGTGACGAGCGGAGGTGGTGATCTTGGACGGATCCACGAGATGGAACTGGAACACCACCTCCAGATGCGAGAAGTCATCCAGCCCGGCGAGCGTGTCCGGCCCGAGACGTGTTCCGTCGATGCGGATCACGGCCTGCTCGGCGTCCCAATCGTCGTCGACCGCCTCGGCCCGGCCGCCGACGACGTGTCCCACGGGCTGCAAGGTGATGCTCTGCACGGCATTTCCTCCAGGTGTACTCGGCTGATCACGAAGGTACGGCCCGATCGGACGTACGGAATCAGTCGGGCAACTGAAGTTCTAGATGGATGAGTCCAAGGGGTCCCGGCGAAATCAGTGGTCATAGGCGGTCAGCGATCGGTTGACGGGTTGATGAGTCTGGCCGTTGTGCCAGATGGCCGCGGTCAGGGCCAGGATCTTGATGAAC